>CAZFUA010000041.1:0-8823 GCA_964521995.1 Microcaldota archaeon | reverse complement strand
GACTGTGGCACAATCTTCTATGGTATGGGAAAAACTGACTTATGTCCCAATCCCTGTTTTATGATATAATATTAATACAGTTACTGTGAATATTCTATAACGGGGGTAGTCGCATGGAAAAAACGATAGGACTTATAGGATTAGGCAAGATGGGTAAGAATCTCGCGCAGAACATGATGAATCACGGCTATGTGGTTGTTGCATACAACAGATCGCCTGCTCCTCTCGAGGAGGTGGCAGGCAAGGGAGCGGCAAGGGCAGGTTCGGTTGAGGATCTCGTATCCAAGCTAAAACCGAAGAGAGTGATATGGGTGATGCTCACTGCCGGGGAGCCCACAATAGAAATGATAGGAAAGCTTGCAGGAATGCTTGAGAAGGGAGACATAGTGATAGACGGATCCAACTCCAACTACAAGGACTCTGTTAAAATGCATGAGGAGCTTGAGAGGAGGGGTGCAATGATGCTCGATGCGGGGTGCAGCGGCGGACCCTCCGGCGCGCTAAACGGCCTTTCCACAATGGTTGGAGGCGACAAGGAGGCATGGAACCATGTGGAGCAGCTGTTCAAGGATGTCAGCGTTGCAAACGGCTACCTTTATACAGGGCCTTCTGGTTCAGGGCATTTCGTTAAGATGGTGCACAACGCAATAGAGTATGGGATGATGCAGTCCATAGCGGAGGGCCTGGAACTAATAGAAAAGGGGCCATACAGCGACCTTGACCTTGCATCGATATGCGACCTCTGGGACAACGGCTCTGTGATACGCGGATATCTGATAGAGCTCGCAGCCAGGGCGATCAAGAAGGACAGGCACCTCTCTTCAATAGAGCCTTATGTAGAAGATACAGGCGAGGGCAGATGGTCTGTGCAGACCGCGATAGACCATGGCGTTCCGTTTTCGGTCATATCGCAATCGTTGTATGAGAGGTTCAGTTCAAGGTCGGAGAAAAGATTCGGCAACAGGATGCTCGCAGCATTGAGGCACGAGTTCGGCGGGCATGATATAAAAGAGGTTAAGGACTGATTATACGGCAATGCGCATCGCATGGGAGTACGTTTCATGAGTAGAACGTGAAAGGCTCGGTGGGCCTTGCCATGAATACGTCGCCATCGTTTGCCTTTTCCCGCTACGCTATTCCGAATGACTTTGTTGCCATCATCTACCACTTGATTGTTTTATCACTTGCCGCATTGGCATGCTTGCAATCGTGAGAGCGTTCGGGGTTGCGACATCAGGATTGCTGCGTTTCCGTTATCCTGCTTGCGGAATAGTGAGATTTCACGTAATCCTCAAGGTGCTTCTTGAATTCCTCCGATGCGACCGATGCCCTCACGGATGCGACCTGCTTCCCGTCCTCGTAAATGAGGCATGCGGGATTCTCCCCGGTCCCCGGCAACGATATGCCTATGTTGGCGCGCTTGCTTTCCCCGGGGCCGTTGACGATGCAACCCATCACCGCGACCTTCATCTCTTCGACTCCCGAATACCCGGAGCTCTTCCATTCAGGCATCCTTTCCTGCAGGTATCCGGTGAGATCCTCCGCCATCTCCTGGAACACTGTAGAGGTTGTCCTTCCGCAGCCGGGGCAGCTCGATACAAGGGGCGAGAAGTGCCTTATGTCAAGCGATTGAAGTATCTGCCTGCAGACTATGACCTCCTCTGTTCTGCTGGAATTTGGAGTTGGAGTAAGCGACACCCTTATGGTATCGCCTATGCCCTTGGTGAGCAGCAATGAAAGCGCGGCCGCAGATGCCGCTACGCCCTTGCTTCCGAGGCCGGCCTCGGTTAGCCCCAAATGCAGCGGCTGCTCTATCCTGTCTGCAAGCATGTCGTATGCCCTTATCATCTGCGGCACCTCGGATATTTTTGTGCTTACTATTATCATGTTCGGCTCAACGCCGTATTCTATGGCCTTCCTTACGGATTGCACCGCGCTTTCCACCACCGCGTCTACGGTTATGTCCTCGGCGCTCTTCGGGTTCTTGCTCTTGGTATTGTCATCCATGAGCTTCGTGAGAACGCCCTGGTCAAGAGACCCCCAGTTCACGCCTATCCTGACGGGCTTTGCATAATCCTTAGAGACATCGAGAATCGCCTTGAAGTTGTCGTCGTGCTTCTCGCCGAATCCTACGTTTCCCGGGTTTATCCTGTACTTGTCCAGTGCGTCGGCGCACTCCGGAACCTCATTAAGGAGCTGGTGCCCGTTGTAGTGGAAGTCCCCTATCAATGGAATGTCATACCCAAGGTCGTCGAGCTCCTTCCTTATGTCCTTCACGGCCCTTGCCATGCGCAGGTTTTGCACAGTGAACCTGACAAGCTCGGATCCTGCCTTGTACAGCTCTATTATCTGCGAGACGGTCCTGTTCACGTCCCCTGTATCTGTGTTCGTCATGCTCTGCACAGCCACGGGGTAGTCCGAGCCCATGTACATGCTCCTTACCCTCACCTGCAGGGTTTTCCTCCTGCTCGGCCAGCTGCTGTTTCCTTTTTTCGAATCGTCCGGCATTTGCATTATCATTCTATCAACCCTTTTTTTGCGCCGTCCTGTATAGCTCGTACGGCATTGTGAATTTCATGTTCTCCTGTATCACATCAAGGTTCTCCATCGTTGCGCCCTTTTCCTTGAAGTATGATGCTATCTCCTGAACGAGATGCTCCGGAGCGCTTGCCCCTGCCGATATCCCTATGCTTTTCTTGCCTTCGAGCCATTCCTGCTGTATCTCATCTACGTTGTCTACAAGATACGCGTCTATTCCCAGCATTCTTGCAGTATCCACAAGCCTGTTGGAGTTTGAGGAGTTCTTGCTTCCTACAACAAGTATCATGTCACAGCTCTTCGCCGCCTGCTTTATCGCGGCCTGCCTGTTCGTGGTCGCATAGCATATGTCATCAGAAGGCGGGGACTTTATCGAGGGGAACCTCTCCTTCAATGCGGTTATTATTCCCTTGCATTCATCAACGGACAGCGTCGTCTGGGTAAGGTATACGAGTTTTCCCGGGTCCTTCACACCTATCGTCATCGCCTCCTCGGGGGAATCGACTATCCTCGTTATGTCAGGCCTTATGCCCATCACGCCTATCGCCTCGGGGTGCCCCTTATGGCCTATGTATATTATCTCCTTGCCCTCCCTTGCGAACCTCTCGACCTCTATGTGTATCTTGGTAACAAGAGGACATGTGGCGTCAATAGTGGAGAGCCCCCGCGCCTTTGCCTCCTCCCTTACGTGCGGCGCTATACCATGGGCAGAGAATATGCATATGCTGTTGTTTGGTATTTCCGATATCTCTTCTACGAATATGGCACCCTTTGCCCTCAGCTCGTCGCACACGGTCTTGTTGTGGACTATCTCGTGCTTTACGTATACGGGGGCGCCGAATATCCTTAGCGCCTCCTCTACCGTATTTATTGCACGATCCACACCCGCACAGAAACCGCGTGGCCTAATCAACAGTACCCTTTCAACGGTCACTTATTCTCCCATTATCTGTACAATTACCTTTCTCTTGCGCTTTATCATGTCGAAGTCCAGCATCACTATGTCCTGATCCCTGTCCATCATGAGCCTCCCGCCCTTCAACGGAACGGTTATGCTGGGCCCGAGGATCGCGGACCTTATGTGGCTCTTGCCGTTGCTGTCCCCTCCGACCCCGTAAATGTCGCCGCAGGTGCTGTGGTGGGCGTAATCGATGTTCGAAGGTGCGAACTTCTCCAGAACCGCACGCATCTGCTCCGCGCTTCTGGGTTCATGCCTCATGGTGCTTATGCTTGCGGTGGTGCACCCTATGAAAACCGTGGCTATGCCGTTCCTGATGTTCGAGTCCCTGACGGACTTTTCAACATTCGGGGTTATGTTGAGTATGTACAAATCCTCTACCGGCTTCTCGAAATACAATTCAACCGTTTTTACCGCCATCGAACCAGCTTTACTCTCCCATGATCTGTACGACTATCTTCTTCTCCCTCTCCATGCCGTCGAAGTCTATCATTACTATCTCCTGCCACTTGCCTATCAGCACCCTGTTGTCCCTGAAGGGTATGGTTATCCCGGGGCCGAGTATCGAGGGCCTTGTATCTATGTGCTTATGGCCGTTCACCCCGTCCGCATGGCCGTTGTGCGTGGGCGCCAGCCTCTCAAAGGCATTTGTTATGTCTTTTATGGTCCCTGGCTCGAATTCCATCGTTGTTATGCATACGTCCGGATCCTCGCTGTGTATGGTCGCTATACCATTGTTAAGCTTGGAATCTACAACCGAGTGCTCCACCTGGCGCGTGATGTCTACCAATCCTATGCCCTTATTAGACTTCTTGAAGTACAATTCTACGGTTTTTATGTCCACAAAGAACACCATTAGTATTAAACAACCATCCCTAATTTAAAGTAGTACCATATGGTTCGTCGTGCGACGAATCGATAATTGGCTATGTACGCATATGAACGTATGCCATGCATAACTTATTAATACTGTTATAATGCCAATAATAATGCCAGTGCAGCGCGGAACATTGGTTTTCGGCAGAATCAAAACCTTATTATAGCTGAACATATCAATATTAAACAAGGATTAAATAAAGAGGACATATCAATACATCAATATCGAATTTTCTGATTTTCGGTGAACGCATAATGGAATTTAGAGAACTTGGCCTTAAGGACAGTTTACTTGAGGCGCTTGGAAGAATGAACTTCAGCACAATGACTGAGGTTCAGGAAAGGGCAATACCTATATTGCTGCAGCACAACGACCTTGTTGCAAGGTCTAAGACGGGAAGCGGGAAGACAGGGGCATTTCTTGTCCCGATTGTACAGGAGATGCATGCTGCTGGAAGGCCGCAGGCACTGGTGATACTGCCAACAAGGGAGCTTGCGGTGCAGGTAAGCGCAGTAGCTCAAAGGCTCAGCCACAACAGCGGATTAGGGGTTGCTGTGGTGTACGGGGGCGCATCCATAAACATACAGATGCAGAAGCTCAGAAGGGGGGTCGACATAGTCATAGGGACCCCGGGGCGCATATTAGACCTAGAGGAGAGGGGCTCGCTCAGGCTCAACGGGATAAGGTTCCTCGTTCTGGACGAGGCGGACATAATGCTGGACATGGGATTCATAGAGGATATAGAGAGGATAATTTCCATGACCCCAAAAGACAGGCAGACAATGCTGTTCTCTGCAACGATGCCGGCCGAGATAACGGACATTGCAAAGAAATATATGAAGCATGACGCAGTAAGGCTTACGGTGGGAAACGAGGAGCAGCCGACAGTCGAGACGATAACCCACGAGTACTACATAGCGAACGGGCGGGCGAAATTCTCGGCGCTGCTCGCGTACATAGACAAGGTGGAGCCCAAGAAATGCATAATATTCACATCGACGCAGCGCGAATCGGAATACGTCCACAGGTTCCTCAGCTCCAACGGCTTCGACGCGATAGTCATGCACGGCGGGCTTACCCAGGCAAAGAGGGAGAGGTCGCTGCTTGCGTTCAAGGAGCACGCCAGATTCCTCATATCGACCAATCTTGCATCTAGAGGGCTGGACATACCCGACATAACGGACATAATAAACTTCGACGCGCCGGAGGACCCGAAGATCTACATACATAGGGTAGGGAGGAGCGCGAGGATGGGGAAGAACGGCAGGGCCTTCACGATATTCAGCAGCGAGCAGGAGGATCTGATGGGCGCCACCGGAAGGCTTGCGAACGTCAAGATCAACCACATAGAGCTCGACACGGGGAAATTCAGGGAGGTGAAGCTTCCTTTCCAGCAGCGAAGTCCAGGAAGGCGCGCTGGGCCGGGGAGCTCGGGGCACAGGGAGCTCCATAAAACCGGATTCCACAAGGCGAGGAGGCATAACTATTACGGCGGGGGCAGAAGGGGCAATTGAAAAACGTAAAAGGTTTTGACCGCACGCTTTTTATAAATTGGCTTGGAAATAGGAGGCTTGATAAAGTGATAAGGTGCCTTACCACTACATACGTAGAAGGAAGGAGATGAGAATAGCAGCACGCATCGGAAGGGAGATGCGCAAGATGGACGGCGATGAATGTATTACCGTGAACGACAGGGAGATGCTCAGGAGCATGGTGGTGGCCGCCTATCCCAACGACACAAGAAAGCAGATAGAAGACAAAGTAATAATATTCACGAAGTGCAATATGAGGAGGGGCGGCACGGATCCGGACAGGCCCAGGTTCACCGGAAGCGACAGGGAATTCCTAAGGGCCATCGGCATAGGCGTATCCGCAAATGACGGGCGTTACCCTATGCTAGCAGGTCAGACGGGTCCGGTCACTCGCACATGCTGTACGAACAGCGCGGACATGTGAAGCATCCGGATCCCGGAATCATGACTCCGCCGCACTCCGGGCACCTCTCCTCCTTGCCCACTATGAGCGAGTATGTCTCGGCCTCCTTGGAAAGCGCGGATATGCTTATCGGCTTCAGCTCCTCGTTGCTCTTCTCGTGCGCCTTCCTGACGGAATCCAGCGTTTTTTGAGGAGTGTAGCCGCCCACGGACTGCAGCACCTGCACGCTCTTCGAGGCATCCCTGTATACTGTGATGCCCTTGCACCCGAGGTTCCATGCCATCCCATACGAGTTTTCTATGTCCTGAGGGGTGGCCCAGTTCGGGAAGTTTATCGTCTTGGACACGCCGTTGTCGGTGTATTTCTGGAACGCGGCCTGCATCTTCACGTGCCATTCTGGGGCTATGTCGTGCGCAGTCACGAACAGCTTCCTTATGTCCTCGGGTATCTCGTCGAATCCCTGTATCGATACGGTGTTTGCAAGCTTCTGCATGAGCTCCTCGGAATAGAAGCCCCTTTCCATTGCGTAGGCCTCGAACTCGTTGTTCACCTCTATTAGATTGGAGCCCAGGGAATCGCTCACGTTCCTTATGTATACTACTGAGAATATGGGCTCTATCCCCTGAGAGGTGCCTCCCGCTATTATGCTTATCGTGCCTGTAGGCGCTATGGTTGTAACCGTGGAGTTCCTGAGCGGCCTGGTGCTCAGCCTTGACCATATGCTGTTCTGGAATTCCGGGAACGCGCCGCGCTCCACAGCGAGCTCCTCACTCATCTTCCTTGCGTTGTGCGTTATGAAGGACATGACCTTCTCAGCTAGAACGAGCGCCTCGTTGCTGTCGTACCTTATACCGAGCTTTATGAGCATGTCGGCCCAGCCCATTACTCCAAGGCCTATTCTTCTTATCGCCCTGCTAACCCTGTCTATCTCAGGGAGCGGATAGCTGTTCACCTCCACGACATCATCGAGGAACCTTGTGGCAAGCCTTGTCATTTCCTTGAGCCCGTCCCAGTCTATCTCCGCATGGCCGTTCGAGCCCTTCACCATCTTCGCGAGGTTTATAGAGCCGAGGTTGCACGAGTCATAGGAATACAGGGGCTGCTCGCCGCAGTTGTGGACTACGATACCATTTGCGACAAAAGAATGTGTGGTGGGTTCTGTAAGATCATATACATCCTCTATGCCCATGCCCTGCACCTCGATGACTGTGGCAAACGCATCTCTTTTATACGGGCCTTTTGTATAAGAGATTATCGCGTTTAGTAATCTCCTGTTTTTCCTTTCTGAAAGGAATCCTATCTTCTCGGCAAATGTATGGAGCGCGCTTCCATATATGCACAATTCGTGCACTGCTTTAGTCTGATATATTTTTAGTCTTCTATCAGGTCCTGGCATCTGCTTCATCTGTGCCGGCTTTCTGTTTTTATATATTTTACTGTATATCCCGAAGTTTAACAGCATTATTTGTACTCTATTCAGTAGTTCATTGCTTATTGAAGTAAGCCTGACCTGTCTTGTTAAGTTTTTAGAATGCAGTACAGTGCCATCAGCTTCGAATAAAGCCTGCAGGAACCCTTTTTGCATTCCAATAGAGCCGCGCAAAACCTTGTCGGGCACCTGCAACTTGTCTCCCACCAATCCGTACTGCACGGCATATTCCTTAAGTCTCTCTGATGCTATAGACCTCATTTTCCTTTTTTCTATATCGACAACACTGACAACGTTTCTGCCATTGAATGACACCGACGGCCTTATAATCTTATTAACATACTCTGCAAACGGTTCTGCAAGTTCCGCATCCTCTCCGTAGAACGAAAGTACTGCTCTCTTGTTTCCTGCTCCGTGATTTATGTGGCCGTCACCAACAAGCCATCCAAGAACGCGACCCTCCTCTTCTGTCCCTTCAGAACCAAATGCCCCACCGGTATCGGATATTCTTATCCTCTCCCCTTTTTCTAGGTTCTTGGCCTCGATCCATCCGCGGGAATTGCTGTATACCTTATGGTCTGGAGTGAGCTTTACCTGGTATCCTTCCTTGGTAATAAGCCTTATCACACTTTTGGTGCCTGTTTTGATTACAGGCGATGCAGCCTGTACAGGTCCGGCACCGAACCTTGAGTCTACTATTACCTCTATACCCTTATTTTTCAGGTATAGTTCATTTGCCGTAAAAATACCGTTTGTTGTGTTTATTAGTGTTTCTCCTGTAATACATGGATTAGTTGATTCGATTGGCCCGTATGCCGGAACCGGATTCGAGTAGCTTGAATTTATCCTGTCAAGGAACACTATCCCAGGGTCGCCAGTCTTCCATGCCATGGTGACTATGAGGCTCCACACTGCCCTTGCGTTCAGCTTGCCGACGACCACATTGGTGCGCGGGTTAAGCAGCTTGTAATCCATGTTCTCCTTCACGGCCTTCATGAACACGTCAGTCACTCCCACGGATATGTTGAAGTTCCTGAGCGCTCCCTCGTTCTCCTTTAGCATTATGAAGTCCAGTATGTTGGGATG
>CAZFUA010000040.1:3412-9272 GCA_964521995.1 Microcaldota archaeon | reverse complement strand
CCCTCGTCGGCGGGGTGCAGTACACCGGCCCGTCATAGCCGTACTTGAACAGGTATGGTATGAAGCCCATATGGTCCATGTGGCCGTGCGTCAGCACGACCGCGTCTATCTCGTTTATCGATATGTTCGCGGTATCAAGGTACGGGAACGCCTTGTTCACGCTCGAGCCCACGTTGGCGTCGGCGCCCTTTATCCCAGGCTCCGGGCTTATGCCGCAGTCTATGACTATCTTCGAGTGCGGCGTCTCGAGCAGAAGCGAGCTCCTTCCTACCTCCCTGAAACCTCCCAGCGCCGTGGCCTTCAGCCACTCGCTCTTGAGCACCACGCTGTTTATCTTCTTGCCTACGCTTGTCAGGAACTTCTTCCTGAACTCTGCCTCCTTGAACAGCATCTGCCTAACTCCAGGTATAGTCTCGCTCTCCATCGTCGGAGTCCTGAGAACCTTCGGAGTCCAGTTCGTCTTTATGACTATCTCCTTGAGCCTTGCCCCTCTCTTGCCTATCACCAGCCCGGGCTTGAGGGACTCTATCCTTACTTCGGAGAATTCGGGCACGAACTTTATGCCGCCGACGACCGCCTCCTTCGGCACTATCTCTTCTATGGCGGTCTTTGCCTCGTCCGGGTTCATGAGCACGGACGCGTCGCTCCTGACTATCAGCTTCCTCTTTATCATCGAAGCTATGTTCTTTATCAGCATCTCGTCCTCGTAGACCGCCTTCGGGTTCTTTATGTAGACCACTATGTCCGGACCCTCGAACTCCGCTTTCACGAAGTCGGCGTCTGCCGGCAGCATCTCCTTTATCTTGTCGAAGAGCCCCGCTGCCTTCGCCTTCGTCATGCTTTCTACTGTTTCTTCGGACTTCTCTGTCACTTGATCACGTCGAATTGAGTGTTATGTTGTTTGCGTTGCGTTAGTTGCGTTATGTGTGTGATTGCTTCGGCCGTGCCGGTTGGTGGGCATACATAACCGTTAAACTGCGCTTCGCCTTTCAGTACGCCCTCTCCAAAATACTGGTACGAATGAATGCAATAACCGGAAAATCAAAATCATTAAGTAATCAATGATGTGCGTGCGTAATGCACGCGGCAGGGATTTACTTGCTGCTTGCCTGGGGCATGAACTTGTCCAGCTCCTTGTCCTTGTACTCCGTGTACCCTGCCTTGTTTATCACTGCGATTATCATGCCGTCGCCGACAGCTGAATCCCTCGACGTCGCGATCGAAAGCGCGCGCGCCGCGAGCCTGACCGCCTCCTTGGTCGTCACGCTCTTCTTGTAAGCGTCTTCGAGGTACCCGAGCGCCAGCTCGGTCCCGCTTCCTGTAGCGGTGTACATGGATTCCTCGCTGTAGCCGCCGAGCGGGTCGAGCGAGTACAGTCCCGGCTCGCCGTCCACGCTCACCCCTCCTATTATGAGCTGCACGTAGTACGGCATCATCTTATTCTGCTGCAGCATTATCGAAAGCAGCGAGGTTGCAGACTTCGGCGAGAAAGACCTGTTCTCGCTCATCTTGTATATCTCGTTGTTCGCCTTGAGCAGCCTGACCAGCTCCTGCGCATCCCCGACGGATCCGGCGACAGTCATGCCCAGGTTCTCGTCGATCTCGAACACCTTCCTGGTCTCCTTGCTTGCTATGAAGGTTCCCATCGTCGCCCTCCTGTCAGCGCCGATTACGACACCATCGCTGCACACTATCCCAACTGTGGTTGTGCCCTTCATCACTTCCATGAGCTTAGTCTTCACATCGGTCTTCATCCATCGCACCTGAGAATTTATTACTGGTCTCAAAGCATGAAATTTACACTTACGGCTTAAACTGGGCAAGCGTATAAACAACCAGCCTCGCCAACAAACGCCGGTTCAGGAATCATATATATCACAAACACGCACATATATAATCATTTGCATCTTGGCTCTTTATGGCCTTTCAGAACCGGCGTGATCGGTGCCCCTATCGGCGCGCCGGCTGCCCGCGCACTACGAACAAGCGCCGTATTTTAGTCTCCGGTCCGCACTCAATTCATCACTCTACTGTCTACCTGCTCTATACTGCGCTCCGCTGCGCTCATATGCCGAGTTCCAGTATGCTGTTTCCCACATACTGGCGCTTGGACTCCATGAGTTCCGCATAGGCGAAGGTTCTCTGAACCTTCACGATCTTCACGCTGTACGAGTTTCCTATCCTCGTCTTCGCGTTCCTTACGAAGACCACGAAGTCCCCTATCCTTCCTATGCCCTCGCCTCTCGCGCCCTTTGCTGAGACCTTGAGGCTGTATATCTCGCCCTCTGCTACTTCATCCATCCTATCCATGTTTCCCACCCAAAGAACCTGTCCCGCCGCACACTCATGCGGCATATTACAGTTCTTACAATCAGAATCGGTTTGAAAGGCATTTAAACCTTCTATGCAAAAGGGCGGTGCCTTAGCCAACTGTCTAACTATATAAAAAATCCGTATGGTCGTCAGCCCTTCCGTCGGCCTCCGAGGGGCCTCATTACGCGCCTGAGGAAGAGCGTTGAAGCAACGAGCAGTATGGCGAGGACCGCGAACGTCGCATATCTGTATCCGTTTATCCTCTGCAATTGCTGCGATGCGGAGTCCCTTGCGAGTGCCAGCAGCGAATAAGCCTGCGCGTAATTGCCTTCAGAGGCGTTTCTCTTCGCCTCGGCTAGATACCTGCCCGCGACGGTCATGTTTGGGTAGAACGCGACGTATGCGCTCTGATTGACCACGCCGACGAATGCCTCGGTGCTGTTTATCGCGCTGGTCAGGTTGTCGGGAACAAGCGAGTTTGCCGAGAAGCTCTGCGCATGCACTACTGCGTATGCCGCCACGAGCGCCACAAGACCCACAAACACGACTCCGTACCTCAATGCACGCACCGCTAATCACTAACGCTAATTATTACTATAAAGGAAAAGAAGCAAAAAACAATAAAGGAATAGGATAAAAAGGCGCGCCGAGCGCGCCAAAAAGCCCCGGTCAGAGGTTGACGTCAATGTTGAGCTGCTCCTTCAGCTCCCTGTACCTGTTCCTGATGGTCACTTCCGTGACCCCCGCGACATCGGCGACTTCCTTCTGCGTCCTCCTCTCGCCCGCAAGCGCGCCGGCGATGTAGACCGCCGCGGCGCTCACGCCGGTAGGGCTCCTTCCGGAGACCAGTCCCTTCTTCATCGCGTTCTTGAGCAGGGCGGCCGCCTTCTCCTGGGCCTCGCCGCTGAGCTTCAGGGCGTTTATGTATCTCGGGACGTAGCTTATCGGGTCCGTAAGGGGTATCTTTAGGTTGAGCTCGTGGGATATTACCCTGTAGGCCCTGCCTATCTCCTTCTTCGGAAGCCCTGATATCTGCGCTATCTCGTCAAGCGTCCTCGGCATCCCTGCAGCCCTGCACGCCGCGTATATCACCGCCTGAACGACGGTCTCTATCGGCCTGCCCCTTATCAGGTTGTTCTGGACGCACTTCCTGTAGAGAAGCGCTGCGCTCTCCCTTATGTTATCTGGAAGCCCAAGGTAGCTCGCAACCCTGTTTAGCTCAGGGAGTGCTATGAGGTAGTTCCTCTCGCTAGAGCTAGCTATGCTTGCCCTCTTGTGCCACTTTCTCATCCTGTAGAGCTGCGCCTGGCGCTTTGATGGAATCCGAACTCCCCTGATGTCCTTGTTGTAGGCGTCTATCTCCGTTACGAGGCCCTTGTTCGGCTTCGTGTACTTTATGGGTGCGCCGGTCCTGGCCCTTGCGGCCCTCTGGTCGGCGTCGAACGCCCTCCATTCCGGTCCGGTGTCGGTTATGCTCTCCTCGATTACGAGGCCGCAGTTGTTGCATACCTGCTCTCCGCGCTCGCTGTCGAATATTATGTCGGTGGATCCGCAGCTCGGGCACCTCCTGTTGCTGCCCACAGTACCTAGCTCCTTGCGGACCTGGTCCTGGTTCTGGGCCTGCATCTCGCCGCCGTTGTGCTGCTGCATCTTCGGCTGAGGGTTAGCTTCCTCTATGCTTAGCTTGTTGCCGCTCACGACTATCCGCCTGGCGCTGTCCGCCTTGTCTTTCGGCTTTGGGGCCGCGGCTTTCTTAGTCGGAGCCTTTGATACTTTACTCTTACCTTTCACTTTGCTTTTTTGTTGCATTTTCTTTCACCTTTTGGTGGGGTATCAAAATAAATTTTACGTCGGAAATCGAATAGAAAACCTTTTAAATATTTCCAAAATCAGCAAATAATATGTAAACAATTAAATATTTAAATCTTTCCATGCCAAAAAAGCGCCCCCCTCTCGTGCGGAAGGCCCTTCCGGACCGCCCGTGCAAATAGCGGAAGCGGGCTGATCGGATCGTCATTCCTGAATTGAAGGACCTTTACCCAATGTTCTGATATTAAAAAAGCGCAAAAAGTTATTTAAAGCAACCTAGCAATATATTAGCGATGGTGATCAGATGAACATGACAGAGATATACGGCATGGATATTTACAGCGACTCCGGCCAGTACCTCGGCGAGGTGAGGGACGCGATAGTGGACCTTGAGGGCGGCGGAATCAGCAGGCTGCTCATGGAGGAGTGGAGGAGCGCCAACGCCGGCGAGATAAAGAGGATACTGAAGGAGAAGAGCGTGCTGTTCAAGAACATAAAGAACATAAGCGACGTTGTGCTCGTTTCGGCGTCAGGCCAGGTAAAGCACGCAGAGGGCGCGGACAGCACCGAAGCCGCCGATCTCTCAGGCAGATAATTGCAGCTGTGCCAAAGCGGCACAGTTTCTTTCTTTTTCTTTGATACTTTACTTTTGCTTGATTTTACTTGAGTTGCACCTTCTCACGCGCCGCTCTTGTCGAGAAGGCGCGGCAGCTTGATGCCCTTCTGGCCTTGATACCTGCCTTTGTACGCGCCAGCGACCTTGCTGTTCGTCTTGATGAATATTATGTGCGCGAACCTAGTCGACGGATTCAGCCTTATCTTGTAGGGCGCGTTGTTTGATACCTCAAGGGTTATGGTGCCGTGGAATCCGGCATCTATTATCGTAGGGGGCATCGACAGGCCGTGCCTGGCCCACGTGCTCCTCAGCTCAACGAAGCCCACGAGATCGTCGGGCATGCCTATCTCCTCCTTCGTAGAGAGCAGCACCTGCTCGCCCGGGCTTATGATAAGGTTTCGAGCGTTCTTTGTTACCTTGTAAGTTTCCGCGACGTGCTCGCTGTCCGTTGGATCAAGCACAAAATCCTTGCCATGATCGACATGGTGTGCTATTTCGTTCGCAAGCCGGAAATCCATCCCGTTCTCCCTGACAGTCTCCTTCTCAAAGGGCTTTATCGTCAGCCTGCCGCTTTCGATCTGGCCAAATATGTCGAAGTCCGAAAGTATCATTGCATCGCCATCAATGCTGATATAAGCGCAGCAAACCAATAAAGAAGTTGCAGTGGCAATAGATTTGGGGTGGCGCGGTGCTCATCGCATTCGAAGGGATAGACGGCTCTGGAAAGAGCACGCAGGCGAGGATGCTCTACAGATGGCTGTCTAAGAGAAGGAGGTGCATACTGACCAAGGAGCCGACCGACGGGAGCATAGGCAGGATGATTAGGGAGCAGATATCGAGGCCATTGTCCCGCGACAGGTACTACCACGCGTTCGTACAGTCGCTGTTCGTCGGAGACCGCGCGACTCACGTGGAAAAGGTGATACTGCCAGGCTTCAAGAAAGGCGCCATTGTCATAACCGACAGGTATGTGCTCTCCACGATAGCGTATGGATACGCCGCAGGAATGGACAGGCGCTGGCTCAGGAAGGCCAACAGCGCATTTCCAGAACCAGACATCACTCTATTGCTGGACGCCGACGCAAAGACGGCTCTGGGAAGGAAGACAAGCAGGGACATCTA
>CAZFUA010000040.1:0-3312 GCA_964521995.1 Microcaldota archaeon | reverse complement strand
TGCTGGACGCCGACGCAAAGACGGCTCTGGGAAGGAAGACAAGCAGGGACATCTACGAGACCACTATCTTCGCAAGCAGGGTAAGGGAGGCATACCTCGAAGAGGCGAGAAGAAAAAGGAACATATTCGTCATAGACGCAACAAAAGACCCGAAGGAAGTCCACAAGGAAATTATAAATATTGTATTACCTCATATAAAGGGAAAGTAAGAAAACAAGCACAGCGCATCCTGACGCTCCTGTCGTCTAGTCCGGTCAAGGACACGGGCCTCTCACGTCCGTAACTCGGGTTCAAATCCCGACGGGAGCAAATGCGATTTGGGGTTATATATAGAGTCTCGAAATGCCCCATTTTGCTAACTAAGACTAAGAGAAAGCACATTAAGGAGAAACAGGTACAGAAAATAGCTAAGGCCAATAAACTACCTCATGTGTACTGTTCGATGTCAGCCAAGGAGCTTGAGATTATGATTGAGAAAATAAAGGGCGCTTAAGGAAAGATTTAATATTAGTTTATCAAACGCATAATCAAGGTAGTCAATATGAAAATTGCAGTTATGGGAGACTTACACATAGGTTGCAATGACTATAGCGAGAAAAGAGCTAGCGATTTCTCTCACAAATTCAATGAGGCTATGGATATAGCACTTAAGCAGAAAGTGCAGGCCGTACTCTTACTAGGGGATGTATTTGATAGCAGTGCTTATAGGCGAAGCATAGACAGTTTTGCGCTATATTTACATGAGATAGCTCCTGGACTGGTAAAAGCAAGGGAACAGCATGTGCCAATCATGGCTATAATGGGCAACCATGAGTTTGGGAGAGGGCGGGAAGGTGGTGAATTAAACATTCTAGCTGATTTGGGATTTGTGCATTTACTGAAAGATGATATGTTTGAATTAGGCGGAAACAAATTTTTTGGAATTTCGTGGAGGAATAGCAAGGAAGAATTCCTTGAAGTGCTAAAAAAATTCAAGCCAGATAAAAATAACTCATTTCTTTTGATACATCAATTTGTTTCTGGGGCAACGGCAATACCTAAAGATTTATGGGAAATAGATAATGTTTCATTAAAAAATTATACCAAGGTGTTTGCAGGACACCATCACATACACGAATCCTTTGGCAATATCTGCATACCTGGCTCACTTGAAGTCCATAATGTTTTGGAGCTAACAAGGAAAAAACCGAAAGGGTTCATAATATATGATACGGATTCAGGCAAAGAGAACTTTATTGAAATGCCAATCGAAAGACCTATAAAATACCTAGATTTGGAAGTTTCAAGTAAAACTAGGGTTCAGGCAGAAAAAGAGATAAATGCTTGGATTTTAAAGAATTCCGAGCCAAAAGCTCTTCTTATTATAAAACTTTCAGGAAGGCTAACTGATGGAAGGTCGAGCGAAATAAATCTTAGGGAGAGTAGAACTATCGGCATAAAGAATGGGTGTTTAGCGGTTTCGTTTATAAACAACATAAACGATCCCATTAGGAGCGCGCCACAAATAAAGGCGAGTATGAATTTGGACACATTTCTTAAGCAATGGTTCAAGAGTGATTCATCTAAAGCAATGGAATATTTTGAAGAGTTGAAAGAATTTGGGGATGATTTCGCACCCAGATTAAGACAGAAAATTATAGGTGAACTTAAATGATATTGAAATATTTAAAAATAGAGAATTTTAGGTCTTACGAACATGCAGAAATAGAATTTTCTGATAAACAAAATTACTTTTTTGGAAGGAATTGGCAAGGGAAAAGCTCCATTGTAGATTCAATAGGCTATGCATTATTCGGAAAAACAGTATTTCCATTAAGAGTAGCAGGAGCCTTGGTTAGCCAAGACAATCTGGTAAGGGAAGGTGCAAGCAAGGGCAGCGTAGAGCTAGGATTTGAACATAATGACAAAAAATACACGTTGATAAGGGAATGTCCAAACGGCAGAGTAGAATTAACAGAAAATGGGAAAATTTTAGGTCAAAATCAAACTACAGTTAAGGAAGCGTTACAAGAGAGATTCGGTTTAGATAATAAACTATTTTTGAATGTCTTTTATGCAGAACAGGATGACCTAAGAAAGATATTAGAGTCGAATCCTGAAGATAGGAGAGTTTTTGTTGAGATACTTTTAGGATTTGGATATTTAAAAGATATTAAAATGGCGGCCAAACATGTAGGTAACGATTTATCCCAATTCCAAGATGAGATTACAAGCGGAAATATAAAAACGATTACTGACATGATAGGGGATTTAAGAGAACGTGTTGAGGCCAAAGAAGCGAAGATAGCTAGCCTTGGACATAACATAAAGAACGCAACCACAGAAAACTCTAAATTTAGAGGTGTTGAGAAAGAGCTAATGGAAGGACAAACGCAATCGGAACGACTACTACAGCAAAAAAGTGAAGTGGAGTGTAAAAAAGACGAAAACGAAAAAGTTCTAAAATCAATCAAAACAAGTAAATGCCCTACATGCCACCAGATAATACCAAAGGATTTACAAGCAAAATTGATACATGAACTTAAAGAACAAATTGCAGACTTACAAAACAGGATGCAAAGCCTGAATAAATTATACCCAGCGGCACGATCAAAATGGTCTAGTGCATCGGCGAAGGAGAATCAGGCTACTACAATAGAAGAAAGATTAAGTCAATTTGAATCTCAAAAAGATGAAGAGGAAAGGGAATTAGATTCATTTTCCAAGGATTTGAAGAAGTATGAAGCACAGTATAAAGCGTTTTCAAATAAGAATAAGACATTAAAAATAATAGCAAATGAAAAAGAGTTCTTGGAAAAGCTGCAAGAAGCTATAGAAAAGTTTAGATTGAATCTCAGAAAAACTATGGTTAAAGATTTGGAGAATGGTGCGAATTATTTTATATCACAATTCAGCGATGAAGATTTCGATGCAAAACTCAATATAAATGACGATTTCGGATTTGAAGTAATATTACATGATAAACCAGTGCCTATGTTTAACCTAAGTGGGGCTGCCCGAGACATTTTGGCACTTTCCGTAAGGTATGGATTATATCGGATTGCAACAAAAGACGTGGACTTTATGCTGCTTGATGAACCGACTAGGCACATGGACACCTACAATACGTATAAACTAAAACAAGCATTTAATGAAATGAAAAACCAGCAGATGATAATAATTACAGTGCATGATGAGTTTGCTGATGCTCAAGGCAAAAAATTCGTAATAAAGAAAAATGAGAAATTTGCCTCTGAAATAATGGCACTATGAGATTAATCTAGTAGATAGTCCGCTAAAAAGCTTTAAATATATGTAGGTCATATTCCTACT
>CAZFUA010000039.1:0-9369 GCA_964521995.1 Microcaldota archaeon | reverse complement strand
AGGGTTATTACAAGGGATTTTGGGAAGGGCGAGGTGAATGCGGCAGTTGCCGCATGGGCCGTGTGGTGGTCAACTACATGAATCTTGAAATCCCTGAAACCCATGTGGCGAAGCTTCCCGGAAACCACGCCGCTGCTTATTCCGTTGCAGAACGGCAGTACCCCTATGCCGGTCAACGTATACTTCAGATTGTGCCTCGCGTTCTCGAATCTGGGCTTCAGCATCTTCCTTCTCCTGAACCTGTAGTAGTTCTCCTTCATAGCGGGAAACACCCTTTCGAGAGTCTTGGCGAATTCGGTTGTGGTGAAGGCTATGTGCTTTATCCCGTCCGGCTTTATCTTCGCATAAGCAAGCGCAGCGCGTATCGCGTTGCTCGGGAAACTCACGTCAAGCTTCCTCTTCGTGAAGCGCTCCTCGTTGGCCGCGTATACTATCTCCCTGTCGCTGACCAGCGCAGCCCCTGAATCATGCCCGTCCCATACTCCTAAAACATACAGATAACCACCTCAAAGGTCGTTTGAAAAGCTCCTTTCATCTATCTCCTTCTTCAGCTTTGTCATGAATTCATCAATCGCAACATCATGCCTCTGCTTCCCGTTTCTGTCCCTTACCGTTAGTTTGCCATTCTCCTTTTCCCTCTTTCCTATTATTATCATGTAGGGCACCCTCTGCATCTGTGCCTCGCGTATCTTGTACTCCAATGTCCTGTCGGACAGGTCCGCATGCACCCTTATGTGGTGCCTCTTGAGCTCCCTGTAAACGCCATCAGCATAATCGTTGACCTGTTCCGATATGGATATGATCCTTGCCTGTATCGGGGATAGCCAGACCGGAAACCTCCCCTTGGAATGCTCTATGAATACTCCGAGGAACCTCTCGAGGGACCCGTATATGACCCTGTGTATTATGACCGGCATGTGCGCCTTTCCGTCCTCTCCCGTGTATTCAAGCCCAAACCTCTGCGGCAGCTGGTAGTCCAGCTGCACGGTGGCGCATTGCCATTCCCTTCCCATCGAGTCCACTATGTCAAAATCTATCTTTGGCCCGTAGAATGCGCCCTCCTTCTCCTTTATCTCGTATTCGATGTTGTTCCTTTCAAGCGCGCTCCTGAGTTTCCCTGTCGCCCTGTCCCAGAACTCCTCGTCGCCAAGATGGCTGTCAGGCATCGTTGACAGTTTCGCCTTGTATTTCATCTCGAATTTCGCATAGAATTCCACAACAAGCCTTAGCACATTGGTTATCTCATCCTCCACCTGGTCGTCCCTGACGAATATGTGCGCATCGTCCTGCGTTATCTCCCTTACCCTGAACAACCCGGTAAGCGCCCCGCTTATCTCGTTCCTGTATATCTTGTCAAGGTCGGAAAGCCTTAGCGGAAGGTCCCTGTAGCTCCACCTTTTCGATCTGTATATGGATATCACCGACGGGCAGTTCATGGGCTTGAGTCCGAGACTCTCTCCGTTTGTATCGAATATGAACATGTTGTCCCTGTAATGGTCTATGTGCCCGCTTACATGCCACAACGCTATGTTGGATATCGCGGGCGTGCTGACTTCCGCATAGCCGTAGTCATCCTGCCTTTCCCTTATGTATTTTATCAATTCGGTAAGAACCACCAACCCGTTAGGATGCCAGTATACCATGCCTGCAGAATTCTCCTGAAAGCTGAAAAGATCAAGCCTCTCGCCAATTGTCCTGTGGTCTGTTTCCGGCAATCCGGATTCCACGCTCTTTCTCACAATGGCAGTGTTCACGCTTACCGGTTTTGCCTTCTTGTATGTTTTTGCCTCGTCCTCCTTGCCGTAGCTTCTCCCCTGTTCTGCCAGCGGATGCCCCTTCATCTCCAGGCTGAGCTTCTTGTTCCAGCCGAACGGTGCCTTCCTTACCTCCAGATCGCCGTCCTTGCTTGCATTATTGTATATGTAATCAATTAGCTTCACCGCGCTCTTTGGGTCCGCAAGCCGGTTGCTCAAATGGGCAAACGGATATACAACAAGCCTCCTTCTCTTGAGCTGCTTCATGAATTTCATAACGTCATCCAGCGCCCTGTCCGCAGTGCCGTTGTCATCCTCCTTCTCTATGCTGAGCATCATTGCAACTGCGTCTTCGACATTCACGCTTTTCTCGTCGCTGTCCTCGTATACGCTTGCCTCCGGCTTTATGAGCTCGTAGCCTATCCTTTCTACATCTAAAAGCAATACTTTCATCTAGAAGCCCCCTAGATATTTATGGTGCAAAGATTTTATAATATTGCCGAAAGCAGCTTTTTAATAATCCGCTGCAAATCTTACCAATATGGGAAAATCGGTGGACAGGTCGGGTCTTGTACTCGCATTTGCGATAACGCTGCTTTTCATCGCAAACATAGAGTTTTCCGAGAAGGCATACTTCCATCCCTGGTACCTTGTCCTTTTGAACGTTCTCGGACTTGTGTCAGCGGTCGCCTTCTTCGTTGCATATGCCCAAAGGGGCAAAAAGGCGAAACTCGATTCAAGGGTAAACGTATATGTCCTTATCGCCATAGTCGCCTTCTTCCTTCTCATAGCGTTCCAGGAGGTCTGGATCGCTGTGCTTGTGACAGTTGCTGCCCTCTACTCGATCGCAGCATTGTCCAAAAAACTGGACAGAAGACGGTTCTGGTATGCTGCGCTTTCCATAATAATAATCGCCTCGGCGCTCGCATACGTATCGGTATCAGGGCTGAGGGGCGCCAGCTGGAAGGGAATAGACGAGGTTGCGTACAACTATTACGCCCCTTATCTTCTCCTACGCGGCACAAATCCTTATTCCGTGAGCATGTCTCCGATAATAAAGGAGCACAACATAACGCCCACGTATCTCCTTAACGGGACCGTGGAAACCGCATATGACTACCCCGCATTCAGCTTTATTCCCATGATATTCCTCGGTTTGTTCGATCTTCACGGCTTCATAGTGTTCATAGCCGTGCTTGCCATTGTAATAACCATAGCCGCATTCCTTGTCTACAGGAATTCAAGATACAACAGCCTTGTGCTGGTGCCGCTTGCCGCATGGCTGCTGTTCTCCTACTTCTTCATGGGCACCATAGACCAATACATATCCGTTTCCATATTCCTGCTCCTTGCGTACATGCTAAGGAAGAACATAATCACGTCAGGAATCCTTCTCGGCTTCGCAGCAAGCACGATACAGCTCTCATGGTTCGCGGTGCCGTTCATGCTGGTCCTGATACTAAGGGAGAGCGGCAAGGTGGCGCTGCTTAAGTACATAACGGTGTCATTGCTGGTGTTTCTCGCGATAAACGGATATTTCATAATAATAGGGCCGATGCGTTTCATAACCAACGTAACGGGTCTATTCGGATCCTCCAAGCTGCTTCTTGTGGGTACCGACATAATGCAGGTCCTGGTGAGGAGCTACGGGGTTCCGTTGTGGTATCCGGAGGCAATATCCGTAACAGTGCTGCTGGCATGCATAGGGATGTTCTACTTCTACACAAGGACATTGAGGCCTTTCATTGCCATGGTGCCTGCATTCATATTCATGCTGACATGGCACAACTTCCTGATGTACGGCCTGGCATACGTGCCGCTTATGATAGCCATCGTGTACGAGGGTTCAGATGGGGGCCCCAAGCAAGATACTGCAAGGGACCTGATAAAAGGCAAGCGCTACGTAGCGCTTGCCTTTGCTGCTCTCGTGATTGCACTGGTGGTACTTGCCGTGGTTGCTCACCAGATCTATACCTATAAAAACACCATATCCATAAACGGCATTGCACCCCAGACAAGCAGCGCGAAAGGCGCAAGCGCGTACTCGATAAACGGAATAATGCTTAGCGTAGCGAACAATGCAGATCATTACGAGAACGTATCATTCTTCATCATAAACAGGTATCCTAGCAAGGACGGGGTGTTCCTGTCGTCGAATCTTTCAGGCATCGCACCGCACTCAACAAGGGAATACATGCTGAATTACAACGTAACCGGCATACAGGGCAATACGAGCATATACATAATGGCGTTCAGCACGGATTACATGAGGAGCGCAGAACTGGAGGTGAATCCCGGCACCAATGCCAGCATGCAAACGTGAAAAATCCCGTCTTCCTGAGAGATTTGCATACCCACGACAGGCATGCTGCAATCGGCCGCCCTTGAAACGTGAAAAGTAACCATATGGGTATTTAAGCCATCCCGCGTTTCAACAGATAACTATTTTAATCTAATACTTTGTATATTAAGTTAAAAGGAAATGGCGGTATCATGGGAAATGTGATATATAAAATGCTTGCGAAGCAATCAGAGATAATAAAGTACACGAAGTTTGCAATTCTTATGTCGTTTTTATTGGGTTCGCTCTGGACTTTTGCTGCTGCTGCTGTTGCTCAAAACCCAGGGACTCAGGGTGCTACAAAGGCATTGTGCCAGGTGTTTAGTACTGTAGTGAACATAGTGTTCCTCCTGGGGCTTACATTGATGATACTGGGCGCGGTGCTATATGCGGGCGGCAACATCATGCCATCGCAATCCAGGGGTCCTTTCCAGGGATATGGAATGTCGATGATAATAGGCGGCATAGTCGGCGTTGCTGTTGCGATTGCGGCGCCATTCGTGCTTAACTTGATAGTGCAGTCCGGGTCAGGCACCGCAGGGTTCTTCGGAGTGCCACCGACACCTGGAGCTGTACAGCAAAATGTGATAACCGTATGTAGTCAAGCTAGTGTTACAATACCATGATCGAGGCCAACAATTAGTTATTTAAATATTACCCCAACTTTATAGATAAGTATTTAAATGTAGCATATTCATATATATGCAGTGGAAAACGGCGATATAGATGAGAAATTTCCTATATAAGATATTTCTAAAACAGACAGGCATAGCTACGTACGCAAAGTTTATTTTGTTGGCAGTATCTATGCTGGGTTTGTTTGGAACGGCACTTGTGACGTCACAGACGACGACTGCAAATGGAGTATCGAATGCTCTATGTACGGTGTTTAACACGGTGAGGAATGTAATATTCCTGCTAGGTATTACCCTAATGATACTCGGAGGTGCAGTATACGCTGGCGCAAACCTCATGCCATCCCAATCAAAGGGAGGTTTCCAGGGATATGGAATGGCCATGATCATAGGCGGCGTAATTGGTGTCGCAATAGCAGTTGCAGCCCCATTCATACTGGGCCTTGTGGTATCATCAACAAGCAACGGTATTCTCGGTAGTACGGGCACCGCAGGAATACAGGCACTCTGCGGTACTGGTGGATTGGCATAAAGGACTTGTTTGTTTCCTTTTACCTTTTCCTTTTTTTATTCAATTAACCTAGCATAGCGTATGCATTGTATTTTTATTATTTGTCAGTCATATAGTTTTGGAATGGAGCTGATGTGATGAGGAAAACACTGGAGTATACCATAAAGACGTATTTTGCGAACATATACCTGATACTCATCTCGTCGATATCGTTCATAATAGCGTTCCTTATACCGCTCTTCGCCTCGTTCCCGACATACAACGATGTGGGCGCCGTGCTGCTAAGGACCGCAAGCATATATACCAATCTCAATCCATTCACCACCGCAATAATAACCATATCCACTCTTTTCTCGCTGCTGTTCCTGAGCTTCGCGATGGTCGCCATAAACATAGTGGTGAAGCACAGCAGGACGCAAACAAGGATAAGGGCCGAGGTAATAAGAGGAATAGAGAAATATACGAGCAAGGTGTTCGTGATATTGCTCATCGCGACGGTAATAATAATACTTGCGAACGTACTGAGCTTCAACACAGGATATTCCGGGGTGATAACGGCAATAGTCGCGCTCATAATAACCCCGTTCATGTTTTACGCGCCCGCGTCAATAGTCATAGACGACAGCACCGTAATCAGATCCATAAGGGCAAGCCTCAAGTTCGTGTACAAGCGCCCGGACTACTTCCTTGCGTGGCTCGTCATAGCGGTAGTGATAATAACCGCATTCGATTTCATATTCATAGCAACTGCAGGAACCGCCATATCAAGATATGCAATGCTCATATTCAGCTCCATATTCATACTGCCGTTCCTTGTGCTCCTTCAGGGCGAACTTTACATCAGCAGGTTCAAGCTTCTGAAGGGATAGAGAACAGTATAAATAATTTGGCTTATTATCACTAAGTATGTCAGTACGGCATGCCGCGCCAGTTTTTCTGATAGCAATTGCATTGCTGAGCCTGCTCATTCTCAATGCCTATGCTGCAGTCAGCATCACGTCCATACCGTGCATAATAACAAAAACAAACACAAGCATAAACACCTGCATTGCGAGCACGATCCCGCTGGCATTCCTGGGGATCCTCGTGTCCCTGATGATAACCGGTCTTATATACATCATAGGAACCGTAATAAACTACGAAAGGCTGAAGGGCCTCTACAGGGACGAGATGTGGGAAACGGCAAAGAGCCTCATCATAATAGCAATAATATTCTCATCCCTTGCGGTATCCAGCGCCATCGCAGCCGCGCTTGTCGGGGCAAACAGCTCCCCTAAACCCTCCGCAATAACGACCAACCTGGCAAGCGTATATACCGCTGCTGACACCAACTACCTGGTTCCGCAGCTTGCCGATGCAGAAAGGTCTTTCTCGGGGCTTCTCGGACTCTCCGTCGGGACTGACCTTCTCAGGTCCTTGACGATAAGCCCGTATCTTCCCATACCCATATGGACGCCATGGACCGGCGTAATAGGCTCCGTGGACTTCGGCGCCAATGTAAAATTGTTCGCGGCAACGAATTACATAACCCAGGTGTATGGCACGCCCTCTTTGTCCCTTGCAACAGGCGCCACGGACATTGTTACGGTAGTGCTGCTGTCGCTGCAGGTTCAGCACGACCTCATATACATAATAGCCGCATTAGGCCTTGGCGTTCTCATACCTGTCGGGATAATAATGCGGTCAATACCGTTTATAAGGGGCATAGGCGGCACCCTGATAGCGTTGGGCATAGGGCTGTCGATAGTGTATCCTGCGCTTCTTGTGGGGTTCAACATGCCGATTTCAAATTACATGTTCTCCATATCCCCTCCGCAGACGCAGGCCACATTCACATGCGGGGCCGGCAGGTCATGGATCAACTTCAACTACCTCATGTGCGAGATGTTCACCGGCTCGCTGACGCTCGTCAACGGCATACCTGGATACCTTACCGGTCAGGTTCCGTTCAGTATCGCATTCGGGCCCACAACATATTCCTCTGTTCCAGGGGTGAGCGCGCTGGCGGCCTCGGGGTTCTGGACGGGCGCATTGGGCCCGATAGGATTCATACCGCCAAGCATCAATGATCCGAATCCTCTCCCATCCGATGATACCAGCGGCGGAAGCATATACCCGACGCTCAATTTCATAGTTGACGTGTCCCTGGACCAGATAATACAGTTCCTGTTGTTTGCATTCGACATAATAATAGGGTTCGCGGTGACGAACGGCATAGCAAATCTCCTGGGAGGAAAGATAACCCCCGGAGTGGGAAGATTCAAGCTGGCATAGCGTGTATACATGGTCAACACATGCTTATTGTATGGTGCAAAGAACTGGGTCAACATAAACATACTGATGATACTGATAACGTTCACCCTTTTCGCGGTCATGTTCGCGTTAAGCAGCATATTCCCCGGAAGGACGAGGGAGAAGATAAGGGAGGCTGCAAGGTCCGAGGTGACACAAGGATTCCTCAGCATAATAATCATAGTGGTCCTTGCGACAACCGCGATAGCCGTATGCGGCATATCCTCATCGATAAGCAGCACCCTGACGCACCAGGCGATGGACCCGTTCCAGTATTCGGAGTACTACATAGGCAATCTGAGCACGAACACAGGCCTGAATCTGCTTACCGACATATACTCTACGTCCGTCTCATATGCAATAGAGGCACAGGTGCTGCAGTCAGCTGGCGCGCTACTGAATTCCGGGCTGTCTACCGCAATCAAGGCGTTCCAGTTGGGGTACGACCTGGTAAGCTTCGTCAATCTGGGAATATCGGCAGTGATAGAGCTTAACGTCGTGTTCACCAGCCTCAGCAATCTGTACATGGGCATAATAGCCCCGCTTGTTGTGATAGTGATCGGCATGCTGTTTTTGCAGTTCCTTATACTGCCTTTATTGCAGTATACCGCGTTTTCCGTGATACTGCCCGCGGCCATCGCGCTGCGTTCCATCTCGTTTTTGGGCGTCAACCTCAAGGCCGCCTCCAACACGGTCCTGGCGGCGGCCATAGCCGGATACATAGTGTACCCGTTGATGGTGTCATTCAACAGCTATGCAATATCATGGATATTCTCGGCTTCTAATCCATCATCGCAGTACATAGGGTCTACGTACATAATCCCGAGCATACCCATAAGCACGTACTTCAGCGAGATACCTGCAACTACGACAAGCACCGCCTCAACATTCTTCAGCCAGATATTCCACAGCACATTCCTGTCCTCGTTCGTGACCTCGGCATTCAGCACAACCGGCATATTGATATCCCCGCAAGCGGTGGTATTGCAGGCCCAGGCGATAATCAACAGGGTTTCGCAATTCCTGTTCGCCGGGCTTGTGATGTTCGTAATGGACGTTGCCGTTACACTCGGATTCGCCATGGGCCTGAGCAAGGCGCTCAATAGCGGAGTCGAGGGGGCCGGAACATTCTGGAGTGGTATTTAATGATTTCACCGATATTGTTCATGAGGTTCCTGCTCGCCGGCGCGGCGCTTACCACCAGCTACTCCAATGCCCAGGCGACTCTCGCGCCGCTCATACTCATAGCCCTGCTTGTCGACGCGGTGGTGGTCGCCGTCTGGTACTTCGTGGGATCGTTGCTGAACAACGGAAGGATAAAGGGCGCCGCACTCGGGGAATTCTACCAGTTCATAGGGACCGTAATACTTGTTGGAATACTGCTGGGATCCCTTACAATGATATCTGGAGCGTTCTACACAGCTTATGGAACAACAAGCCTGATGAGCCCAACGGCGATAAGTTCGATGTGCACGAAGCTGATGACCACCACGCAGTTCGACCTGATAAGCAGCTCAAATTCGCTTCTGAGCGGGCCGACAACAGGCACAAAATCGTTTCCCGGGCTTTGCAGCATAGTGCAGGCGGGCTCTACCACCTCGTTGACTAACAGGATAAACTATCCGCTGGCGGCCGCAGGGGTCATCGTAGCTAACCTCACTAATCAGACCGTGGCAAACCTCGACTACGCATTTACCATGGACGCTTGGCTGGGCTTCCTTGCCAACCTGCATCCCACAATAAGCCTGTGCCTCGCCCCGGCAAGGGAGGGCTTGCCCTGCCTCATCCCAAATCCGATAATAACGCCCACATTCATGCTTGTGTGGAGCAACGCGC
>CAZFUA010000038.1:0-9624 GCA_964521995.1 Microcaldota archaeon | reverse complement strand
CTATTATGTCGTGGAATGCGACGATGCCGCCCTTTCGCACGAGTGGCGCGTACATCAGGTGATCTTTCTTGACTCCATCATATGTGTGATCCGCGTCTATGAACAGCACGTCAAGCTTCTTCTTTCCCAGCGCCCCTTTGACCTTGGCGAGGGTCGCCTTGCTGTGTGAGTTGCCGTTTATGAGGCTGAGACTCTGACCCTTTTTTGGGAATTCTCGCATGAGCTTCACGCGTTGTTTGGCGCACATCACATACAGCTTCTCCATCTGGTAACTGACGCTCACCGCCGTAGCCTTATGGCTGGCTACCCGCATAAGCAGAAATAGCGTGCCGCCGCGGTCAGTGCCTATTTCCATTATGTTCTTCGCCTTTTGGCGCTTTACGAAGTTCAGGAAGTCAACTATCTCCTTCCTTATCTGACAGGGGCGTATGTTGACGGTTAGATAGTGGTAATTGAAGGCGAAATCGACCAGTCCGTTGACAGATGTGATATTTTCCGATTTTTTCTTGAAATCATTCTTTGCCAAGCCAATTATTAAGGGCGTCGTGGCGGCCTCGATCAACGGGTCAATCTGCAGATAGCCGTATGCGGATCGGTAGAAGTTCCTGAATCCGTACTCCCTAATCCTCCTTATCGATCTGCTTATTAAGTTCATGTTGCACCTTTCAAAATACTCCCATCTCTTTAAGCCTACTCGACCAGAAGCGGAGCGCGTCCTCCTCGTAGCAACCGTTTAAGGCAGTGTAGACATTGTCTTGTATCTTCTTAATCAGCTTCGGGTTCTTGTCCAGCTGTCTTATCCTCTCTGGGTACTTGCTCAGGTCATCCTCGACTATCGCGTTATAGCCGTCGATGACGTTATACCCCAAAAATGACTGCAATGCCCCGATTACGATTTTGCCGCCCTTGAAGTAGTCGAAGGCCTTCAGCTTGAACCCTGTGTTCTTCCCCAGAAGGGGGCACAAACAGAGGTCGATGTCTGCGAAGAGCCTCTCGAGCGTCAGGTACTTGCCGGAATATGAGACGTTTCCTGAGGTGCGCTCAGGGCACCCCGATCCGTGTATGATGAACTCCTTGTCCGGCAACTGGGGCGCCATCTTGTGCTCTATCTCATCCATAAGCTTCAGGTATGCTGGAGGACCATAGCTCGATAGGAAGAGTATCTTCTTTATCGAGGTGACCCTCTTCCTCTTCATCAGTTTACCCTTGGTGATGTAGCTGCCAACTATGGCGAAGAGCTTGCCTCGCGAGTTGGGGTAGCTCTTCGCAACTTCGGCTTTGTGCTCCTTGGCCGGCACAACAAACACGTCGGAAGCGTCGATCATGGCACTGTACTGGCGGGCTTGGTATTTCAGGTATTTCTTTTCGAGCAGCCTCTTTAGGAATTTCGTTACGCGAGAGGACTCGTTGTTGGTGCCTATGCTCTTCGTAAGGGTGAAATTGAATTCATCTGCAGGAGAATCTGTATAAGTTATTATTTTCACGTTGGGATCCTCACTCTTGTACCTCGCGAGCGTCTTGGCGAAGAGCGTGTCCACCACGAATATCACGTCCGGGTGGTACTCATGCAGCGCATTGGTTAGAACCTCGGACCTGCTGAACGCGTCTATACGGGGCTTGAAGCCGAATGCCCCCATAATAAAGAAGTCCGCAATCCTGGAAGGTACCGAACCGGAGATGCCTGGGTTCTGGAGCGCCACCTGGTTCTGCTTATAGCCGTAAACATCGCTTACAGCATTTTTATCTGATAACGAGAAGTATTCGACGTGCATGCCTAGCTTTGTGAACAGTTTGGCGAAGCTGTTAAGATAGGTGGAGCCTGTTATCGAGTCCAGCGTGATCTGACACACAATGACCAGTTTCTTGGTGCTGCTGCTTGTCTCGGGCATGGTCACATACCAATGTATTTTAGAAGAGCCTTCCACTTTGCATCGACTACCCTCTCACGGCTGTTATCCAACACTGTATATACATTCCTTTGTATCATGCTTCTCAGGGCGTAGTTTCTCTCCAACTCACGTATTCTATCGGGATACTTTCTTATGTCGTCTTCAATAACAGCATTTTTCTTGTTGACAACAGCGTAACCAGTGAATCCAGACCTTGTCCCGATTATTATCCGGTTGGCCTGCACATAGTCGTATATCTTTGTCTTCATGCCAGCGTTATATGTGGTAAATGGGGCAAGGCAGACATCCGCTTTCTTGAGTACCGTGCTTGTTGGTATGGTAGTCCCATCAATGAACTGCACGTTGCCCTCTTTCTTGTTCGGGCAATCCACTCCGAAGATTATGAACTTCTTCTGTGGCATTCTTGGCGCGATAATTTGCGTGACATTTTTTATTGCCATCGCATTCGGTATGTGGTTGTAGCTACCTATAAAAACAATAGTGTCAAGTTTCTTTCTTGGCTTCGTGTTGTTGGGCTTAAGATCATGCCATTCGAAGTTAAACCCGAATATCTTACTCTTGAACTGCGGAAACTCCTGCTGCATCACACGCCTGTGCTCCTCAGCTGGTGCGATGAATGCGTCAGCAATCTTTAGCTGTTGTTCGTACATAGAACGGTAGTACTTCACGTAGTTCCTTTTCAGTAGCTTTATTGAGCCTATCTTGACGGGGCCTCCAGCTGTCTCCTTCAACCACTTTATGTTGTCATCGATTTCAGTAGGTACTCCTCGATAGGAATCGGTATAGCATATTATCTTCGTATCGGGCCTCTTGTACTGCTCAGAATACTTCTTCATTAGCTTCGCTATTATTATGTCAACCAGAATAACGAGGCCTGGGTCGTATTCCTTCAGCTTGTTAAGGAATTCCGGGGAGTCGTTTATGCGCTCTATGCTAGGCCTGAAGCCGAAGAGCGCCAGTGACAACAGATCCATGTACCTAGTTGTGGAGAACTCGCTGCCCAGTGGCCTTTGTGACTTTATAGTGTGCTGTTTGAATCCGAAGACCTTCTTTGCAGCCGGCTTGTCTGAGAATGAGAAGAACTCGCAGTGCATGCCGAACTTCTTCAGCGTGTATGCACAATACCTGAGCTGCCTGCTCGTATATGGCGTCCTTTCATTCAAAGGATACGGGCTTATCAATGCTACCTTTTTCATCTAATCCCACGCAGAGCGTTGTCCCATCGTTTTGTTTAGAGCGCCGTCTAATCTATTTAATCAGCAGAAAATGATATGTTATCGTCAGAACATCTTTAAATAACCATATCTTCACTTGCCCATAACCTTGAACTTCGGTATCGCGATTATCAGTTTCCCACCCTTTTCCATGAAATCGCTTCGCTGTTCCCTGATGTAATCGATGAAGTGGTACGGCAGCACGTAGAGATAATCGGGCGAGTCCCCGCTGAGCCTGCCGTTCTTGGCGGTGTAGAAGTTCTTCGTTGATTTTATCTGTATGCCCGTATCGGCGTAGTACTTGCCGAACTTCCTGGGGTTCTTCTCGAGCGCGTATGGGAAGTCTTTCTTGGTCAGCCCGAAGAACTGTATCTGCACAAGCCCTCGCGTCGATGCGCCTTCTAGGCAGAACCTCTTTCCCTTTCTTCTTTCGTCCCTTATGAACTTCAGGAAGCGCTTCTTCGTGGCGAGGAGCCCGTCAGAATACTTGCGGTATGTTGATGCCTTGTCTAGGCCCTGCCTGTCCTCCTGCGTTTCGAGCCTCTTTATGTTCCTCCTGGCGGCCGGCGGGATACTGTGCATCCCCTTGAAGCCCATGTAGATCCTGAAGCTTCCGCCGTTCACATCGTTCAGCTCGACGTTCAGTACGTCGAGGCCGTGCTTCTGGAGCAGGTACTCCATTGTCCTCAACGAATAGTACTCGAGGTGCTCGTGGCATATGTTGTCGAAGGTGTTGTCCTTTATCATCATCCCCAGGTAGTTCATCTGTATTATGAAGACTCCCTTCCTGTCAAGGCACTTCTTGACGTTCTCAAGGAAGGCGTTCGGGTCCGGCAGGTCGTAGAACATGGCCGCGCAGGTAATTATGAGCGCCTTGCCGCTGTGCTCCACGCCCTCGCTGTCGAGCTGTGCGAGCGCCCTGTCGAAAGACCTCTTTGAGAAGAAATCGTTCACGTTCACTATTCCCTTGACTGGATTCTGCCTGGCAACGTCAGACGGGTCTATGCCTATCCTTACTATGCCATTCTGGGCGTACTGCTTCAGCGTCGTGTTGTCGTTCGAGGCGATGTCTAGGACGACGCTTCCCTTTTTCAGGCTCACCATCCTTGCCGCTGAGTCTACCAGGTCCTTCAGCGCTACCACCATGGTCGGGTTTATCCTGGATTCATACCAGTAGCCCCTGTACAGCACGTCCCTTGAGAAGGTGTGCCTGAGCTGGAGCAGCTTGCACCTCTGGCAGAGCACAAGCTCTAGCGGGCCGTTCGGCACCTTCTCCTTCGGATTGTCCGGGAAGCTTATCAGCGACTGCTTTCCCATAGACATCACGTCCAAGAGGTCCGCGCTCCCGCAGGACCTGCAGCTCTTTATCTCGGCACAGAGTCTTGCCATGATATCATCTGCCCCTTGCCATTATTTTATCATACATCTCCAGAGTCTTTATGGCCGTGTTCCTCCACGAGAAGCGGCTCGCGTACGCTGCCGCCCTGCGGCGGTCCTTTTCGTTGTATCCGTTCTCCCTAAGGCGTTCGAGTATCTCCGCCATGTGTTCCTCATCCTTTGCTTCGAAGCAGTACTTCCTTATCTCCTTTGAGACCACTCCCTTCTTGAAGAGCACTATCGGCACCCCGCGCGACTGCGCCTCCAGTATCGGAAGCCCAAGCCCCTCGTACAGCGTCGGATAGACAAACGCGTCGAAGGCATCGTATATGTTGATGATCTTTTCCTCGGCTGCGAAGCCCATGAACTGCACCCTCTTGCTTGCGGCCAGGCTGCGCAGGTATTCGTAATACTTGACGTTCAGGTACTTCCCCCATATCTCGAAGACGGAACCGGGCTCGTCGATCTTGTTGAATGCCTTTATCGCGAACTCCAGGTTCTTTGTCGAGACAAGGGCGCTGATGTAGCCGACCTTGAAGGTCTTGTCCCTCTTTTTCCTGAGCGGCTTCCTGATGAATCTGTCGTCGATGCCGTGGGGCACGACGAATACTTTATTTTTGTCGAATCCCAGCTTTACTGCCTCGTCCCTTACCTGGATCGACTCCGCGCTGATGTAGTCGCATTTCAGCGTGTACCTTTCGCCTTGGCGTATCACCATGTGAAGGCCGAGTATCCGCCTGAGGCTGGCCCTGTCCTCAAAACGCGGTATTTCCGGGTAGAGCAGCGCGCGGTATTCGTGCGCCGTCGCCACGAAGATGGCCTTGCCGTGCCTTATCGGGTAGATGGGCCTGGGCGCGAGGTTGTGTATTATATCATATGAGCTGAAGTCATGGAAGACGCTCATGATGGTAGGGGTGAGACCCTCCCGTATCAGGGGCAGCGGCTTGAACGCGGTCTTCTCGATTACCACGTCGCTGCGCTTGGACTTGACGATGTTCTTGTAGAGCTCGTGGACGTACCTGTGGACGCCGGCGCCGTGCGACCCGCTGAATTCTGTTTCTGTGCCAACGAGCGATACCTTCAACCCATCACCTAGCCTGGGAACTTCCGATCTTCAGGAACATCTCCCTGATCCTCTTGAGCACCGGGCCCCTGTCGAATTCCCTAAGGAGTATTTCTATGTTCTTCCTCCTGCGCGGATTTATGCCTTTCCCCTTTTCTTTCAGCTCGGCCAGGACGATCAGCGGCTTTACGTACTCCTCTGCGAGGCCGTGCTCGGTAACTGCGATCCTTATGCCTGTATCTGTGATGTCCCTCCAGCTTGCCGCCCTCTTGCTGGTCAGCATGTGCAGGCCGCTTGCCAGCCCTTCAAGCATCGCCTTCGAGAAGGTTTCGTACGCCGGCACTATCATCGAATCAGCCTCACTCAACACCCGAAACTTCTCGCTATCGTTTATCATGCCCAGGAAGCGTACATTGCCGAATTTTCCGTAGGCGGCTTCCGCCTCGGTGCTCCGCTCGCCGATGAAATAGAACTCGAACATGTCCAACTTCCCGGCTTCGTTAAGCCTGTCAACTATATTTAGAACTATCTGCATGTCTTTTCCCATACCACCGATATGTACAACTGCTAATTTCTTCGAGCTATTTCCTTTTGAGTAGTAATCGTCCGCATCTATCATTATCGGCACATAGAATATATTTTCTTTCTTAAACCCGAAGGTATTTTTTATGTATTCTGCCTGTTCTTTATTTATGGCATGGCAATATAGATTTCCCATCTCGCTCTTTCTTATGTATAAAATGGACCTTACCCATGCATTCAGGAACCTCTCTAATATACCGTGCCCTCTGATGATATGCCCCATCTTAAGATGCATGCCGTGGCAGCCAATTATGTACTTCTGCCCTTTCGGCTTGAATAGGATATTTATTATGTAGTCATAGATGCTGAATGGGAAATACACAATGCTATCGCGCGGCAATCCCTTGTAGAGGAACAGATGCCATTTGAAAGGCAGAACAATCTCTGTGCATGCTACCTGTCTTTGTGGAACCTTTTTGTATCTGGAAAGGACCTGTTTGTAATTTTTAATTAGCTCGTGCCTTTTCCCAGTATCTGTTATAAGTAGCTCTGTATCGAAATCATGTTCTGTTAGGAATTTCGCATATTCGTATACGAGGTATTCAGTAGCCTTGTAACTGTATCTTATATCGATGGGTGTGATGAAAGAAACCTTCAGTAAATCACCTTATTGGTAGATAAGGCATTTATCAGAGCCTTCCTGACCTGTTTCGGAGGCCATCTTTCTGATATCGCCTTTTTTGTTATTCCATATCCGATAATATATCCTTTATTTTTGCTTGCCGTCATGATTTTTGCCAGAGCATTATCCAACAACAGCGTCCTTACTTTGAGGATATTTAAGTCCACGGTATATTTTTTCGATACATAGTAAGAGAAGGCTACACTCTCAGCCGTCAACTCCTGAGGCAACGATGTGATAGCGACATTCCTGCTGTCGGATTTTTGAAGAGGGTGTTGTACCGTTCCTTTGTCGAACCATACTGGAATGAGCCTTCTATCAAGAACCTCTAATGCTGCAGCCGCCTCATTCCTGCCACCTTGTTTCGTATAACCTGGAAGTTTGAATCCATGCAACGCCTCCCTCTTCCATGACATATTGACGCCATGCTGTTTGAATGTCCTTATCATATTGTGTCTCTTTCCGGTGTCAACCAGCATCCCGGACTTGCCTATATACATACCATATTCTTTGAATCTCTCATCTATGGGTCTATCTATTAAAGTGTGTTTGTTCATTCTCCATTTATGCTCGTTCACCAGTCTTTTGAAAAATGGTAATGGTGTTCCATCAACGAAAGTATTTTCCTCCACCATCCCGGTCGCGATCCCAACCTTCTTATAGCGACTGTGCAGTTCAACATGGTCCTTTATCCAATGCTTGGATGCATGCGCATCGTCATCCGTGTGTATCACTATATCTCCATCAGCTTTTCTGTATATAGTGTTCAACGCCTCCTCGAATAGGCCTGAATCCTGCTTTACAAGCGCTATATCAAGTCCTTTGTAGTCTTTTACCCTGTCTAGCGCATCTTTCCAGCCAGGCCATTGCTTGTAGACCATCATCACGTTAAAGTTCCTTAATGATTGCGCCTTCAGGCTATCAAGCAGTTTGAATATGACGCTCCTTGTCTTGTAAGTTGGTACGGCGACAGTGACCTGCATTATTGCACCCTAAAAACAGAGTTGATTATCAAGAGTAGTTTATCTTTATTATCTTTGTGTCTGCGTTCTGGTAAACTACCTTCATGGTTATACCGCTTGCGTTGTACGGGCACACCGCATAATCGCACAATGCTGTGAACCTGAAGAAGTTGCTCTCTGGCATTGCACTCCCAGCTATCGCACCGCCGGTTATGGAAGTTCCCTGATAGTACACAACAAACGAGTAGTTCAATGTATTGTTTAGCGGCGATGCTACTACGGAATAAGGACCGCCGCTCTGGTTTATGAAGATGGCCCTACTTAACGGTATCTTTGTCTGGGATCCTTGGTTGCCAAGCAGGGCAGTGTATGATATCGGACCACCAGGGATGGGCTGGGCAACCAGCTCGACGCTGTAGTATGGATATGAACTGCTGTTGAACGAGTAGATGGTGGCATTGCCAGACCTACCTATATTGACACTTGTCATCATGTCATATCCATACGGCGTGGTGTTTGTGATGCCTCCCTCTGTGGCTATGCCCCCAAGCTCCTCTATCCAGTATCCTCTTACAACGAAGTACTGGGGCATATTGTTGTTGAGCAGGTATTGCGGGTCAGGCGTAGTTGAAAAGAGCCACTTCGAGAAGTTGTATATCCTTGATTCTGTCTGGCCGTTCACGCTGTCCATATAGCTCTGCCTGTGGGCCCATCCTTCCACAACAGAGCCGTCAGGCCATAATGCAAGCACTGTTGCATTTGTCGCAGTGTTGTTGTACATCCAGGCCATTGCCTGGAGGAACTGCGGGTTTATACCGTCTGCCTGGCCGCTTGTATAGGAATTCACGTATGTCTGCGCAAGGTTCAGCGCGATGAGCGCTGTGAAGAGGCCCATAATGGCAAATGCAGCATACGTGTGCACCCTCCTCCTTCCAAGGAGGAGCTTTGGCGCTGAGTACACCAGATAGGCAGCCAGCACAGCCAACGGCACAGAGACAAGGGAGTTGTACCTTATGGCACCTAACTGCAGGTACAAAGTGGTGAGGAAGTAGACCGCTATAAAGGCGAAGGCAGTCCCTGCCAAGGCCAGATGCTCCCTGCCTACAATCCTTCTTCCAAATATAAGGAAGAGGGCAAGTCCTATGGGCGCAAGTATTATCTGATAACTGAAGCTCTCCCAGATAAAGATCAATGACGGATGCTGCAGCTCCTGTATTGTGGTGCCCAAAGAACCCGTGCCTATCGCAGCCGCAGACAACTTAGATACGTAACTAGGCAGGGCTGCGAATATCACAGCTACAAGTATAACAGCAAGTATACCTATCAGGGAGGTTCTCTTCAGCCAGGTGCCTGCTATATTGCTGAACATGCTGTGCCTGCCCTTTGCTATGTAATACGCAAGGACTGATCCTACAAGTACAGGGACATAAAACACGAAGAAGTGCGCGCTGCCCAATGATGGCACGTCCCTTATCACATAAGCAAGTATGTACAGCCATTCAGTCGCATAGGCAAGGAGCAATGCAAGCGACAGTACTATGCTTGACTTCAATATGCGTTCATCGGCCTTTATGAATCCATAGACTATCATGACAATTATCGCCGCAATGAAGGTGACTATGCCGAATACCGCGCCTGCCCAGACGGCAGCAGATGTGCCAAGGACAAGGCCTCCGAATATAGCGTATATGTACGAGCGCTTCCTTGATTGCGTAGTGGCGCACTTTACAAAGAGTATCAGCGCAAGGAGCACGAATGCTGTTACGAAGCTGTCACCCCTGTATACCGTGGCTGCTGTCCTGGCTATGTCGCCGCTTGATATGCTTACCAGGAGCATGCCGATAAGGCCTGCCATCCTGCTGTTAGTGAGGAACTTAGCAAGGAAGTAGGCGCC
>CAZFUA010000037.1:0-9660 GCA_964521995.1 Microcaldota archaeon | reverse complement strand
TGTTATGTAAGGAAAAGTATTTATATATTCCGATTATTTATTTCTTATACTATATCTTAGGAACGAGGGAGAGGGAGGCCTCACAATCGCTTAGAAAGTTTGAAGAACTGGCTTTCAAAACCCCACACGATGAAAAACTATACGACAAAACGATTGAAGGGATAAAAATGATAAGAGACTACATGTCCGAAATATCGATTCCCACAGAAAAAGTAAAGCGGCTGATAAGGCACGCACGGAAAGCGGAGTTTAACTAAATTTATCTCTTTATAGAAAGGGTTTTAAAGCTAAAAAACAAAGTATTATTGTTCTAATTCAGCTACTGGTAGGGATGGAAAATAACGAGTATAGCGCAAAGGATATTGTAGCTCTTTCCGGGACGGAGGGCATAAGGAAGAGACCAGCAATGTACATAGGCTCAACCGGTAGCAGCGGCTTTATCCACATTCTCTACGAGATCATAGACAACGCCATTGACGAGGCTCAGGCGGGCTATGCAAATGACATATCCATAACATTGACTCGAGACGAAGATTTCGACATAGCAGAGGTGACGGACAACGGCAGGGGCATACCTGTAGACAGGATGGAGAAGCAGGGTAAATCAGCATTAGAGGTAATCATGACATCCCTGCATACCGGGGCAAAATTCGACAACAAGATCTACAAGGTTTCCGGCGGGCTACACGGTGTGGGGCTCACTGTAGTAAACTCGCTCTCCGAGTTTACAGAGGTCACCGTAAGACGAGACGGAAAAATCTACACGGAAACATTTTCCAGGGGAAAGGTGCTAAAACCTCTAGAGGTCATAGGGGAATCAAGCGAAACCGGCACATCTATAAGGTTCAAGCCAGATCCAACGATATTCTTGTCAAAGAGCTTCAATTCCATAGAGCTTAACGAGAGGCTCAAGGAGCTCGGATATCTTAATGCTGGGGTAAAGCTAATGCTCATAGACAAGCGAGACCCCGAAAACATCAAGACGACAGGCTACGGGTCGCAAAACGGCATATCCGATTTCCTTGAATTCGTAAGGGGCAGCAAGGAGCCCCTGACTAAGAAGATAATGATAAGCAAGCAGGTAGACTCGATAAAGATAGACATGGGCATGCAGTACGTAAACAGCTATTCCGAAGACCTGCTATCATTCGTAAACAAGATAAGGACGCCGGAGGGCGGCACCCATGTCATAGGGTTCAGATCAGCATTGACAAGGGCGGTCACTAATTACATTCAGAAAAATCCCAGGAGGACAGGCAAGCAAATGAGCATAGAGGGAGAGGATACACGCGAAGGCCTTATCGCGATATTGTCCGTATCCATGCAGAACCCCGAATTCGAGGGGCAGACAAAGGAAAAGCTGGGCAACATGGCAGTAAAGAGCATAGTGGACACAACTCTGTATTCTGCCATATCTAAATACATGGAGGAGAATCCATCCGATGCCATGAGCATACTCAAGAAGATAGCGAGCACTGCGGAGGCAAGGGAATCGGCACGTAGGGCAAAGGAGCTCGCAAGGAAAAAGAGCCTGTTCGAGGGATCCGTTCTGCCGGGCAAGCTTGCGGATTGCACGGAAAGCGATCCTGGGAAGTCAGAAATATTCATAGTCGAAGGCGTGAGCGCCGCCGGATCAAGCAAGCAGGCAAGGAACAGGAACTACCAGGCGATACTTCCCTTAAGGGGAAAGGTCCTCAACGTGGAAAAGGCATCGGAGGAAAAAATATTCAATAATTCAGAACTGCATTTGATGGTGACCGCATTCGGCGTGGGAATAAAGGAAACGTTCAATCCAGAGAATTTGAGGTACAGCAAGATAATACTTCTCACCGACGCCGACGTTGACGGCAGCCACATAAGGACGCTGCTTTTGACCTTCTTCTACAGGTACATGCTACCCCTAATAGAAAGGGGCAATATCTACATAGCACAGCCGCCACTCTACAAGATCACCAAGGGCAAGGAGCACAAATACCTGTATTCTGATGCCGAACTCAACAAGGCGATGGAGGCCAGTGACGGAAAGATAGCAATACAGCGCTATAAGGGCCTCGGCGAGATGAACCCGGACCAGCTCTGGGAGACAACGATGAACCCGGAGAACAGGATACTTAAAAAAATAACCATAAAGGACGCAAGAATAGCTGACGCGATATTCACCACCCTGATGGGCGTGGATGTGGAGCAGAGAAGGCACTTCCTCGAGGAGCATTCCAACGAGGTATCATTCCTTGACATATAGCTGGTTTCAATGGGAGAGACAATAGAATCAAACATAGAAAAAGAAATGCAGTCTAGCTATATCGACTACGCGATGAGCGTAATAGTGGGGAGGGCGCTGCCGGACGCAAGGGACGGTCTCAAGCCGGCCCAAAGAAGAATACTTTATGCGATGTACAAGATAAACAATGTACACAGCCAGCCGACGAAAAAGAGCGCCAGGATAGTCGGCGAAGTAATAGGCAAGTATCACCCCCATGGCGATATGGCGGTATACGATACGCTGACAAGGATGGCGCAGGATTTCTCGATGAACTATATGTTTGTTGAGGGGCAGGGAAACATGGGTTCGATAGACGGGGACCCACCCGCGGCACAGAGGTACACCGAAGTCAGGCTCAGCAGGATAGCTGAGGAGATGCTTGCCGACATAGAGAAAGCATCGGTCCCGTTAGTTCCGAATTTCGACAATACCGAGGAAGAGCCCCTATTGCTGCCCTCCAAGTTGCCAAACCTCCTCATAAACGGCGCCTCAGGAATCGCTGTTGGGGTCGCGACAAACATTATGCCACATAATGTCTCTGAACTTTGCAACGCGATAATCGCCTATGTCAATAACAGGGAACTCACATCGCAGGAACTCCTGCAGTTCATTCAGGGCCCGGACCTGCCTACCGGCGGGATCGTCTTCTACAACAATGCCCTGGTGTCATCATACCTTACTGGCAGGGGTACTGTCACGATAAGGGAAAGGCACGGGACGGAGAAGATCAAGAACAGGACCGCAATAATCATAACGGAGATACCGTACACGGTAAACAAGGCTTCCCTTGTCGAATCAATAGCGGATTTAGTCAAAAACAGGAAGATAAACGGCATAGCGGATCTCAGGGACGAGAGCGGCAAGGAGGGCATAAGGATAGTCATAGAGCTTAAATCCGATGCTGACCAGGAAGTGGTGCTCAACATGCTATACAGGCACACGCAGCTAGAGATATCACTCCCCGTAATGAATATTGCAGTAATAGGCAACAACCTTGTAACGTTAAACCTCAAGCAGTTCATCAAGACCTTCCTTGATCATAGACTTGATGTGATAAGGAAAAGGACGCGGTATGACCTTGACATAGCTTCGGACCGACTTCACATAGTGGACGGGCTGCTTACGGCCGTGGGAAACATAGACGACGTAATAAAGATAATAAGGACCAGCACCGAATCGAAGGCGGCCAAATCGGCGCTAATGGAAAGATACTCGATTAGCGACAAGCAGGCAAGTGCTGTGCTCGACATGAGGCTTAGCAAGCTCACGGGCCTGGAAACAAAGTCGCTCGAGGCCGAGAAGTCTGACCTCTCATCAAGCATAGAAAAGCTGAACCACATACTATCCGACGAGAAGATGATATACAAGATCATAGAGGAAGAGACGAGGTACATAGCGGACAAGTACGGGAGGGAAAGGCGCACCACGATAGACAAAAACGCCCCGGAAAAGGACTTCGACATGGAGAACCTCATAAAGGACGAGGAGACTACCGTCATACTTACGAGCAACAACTACATGAAGAGGACCGCAACAAATGTGTACAAGTCGCAGGACAGGGGCGGCAAGGGCGTGATAGCCATACAACTTAAGGAGAACGATTTCGTGAAGGGCATGGTATCGTGCATGCTCAAGGACTATCTTCTGCTAATATCGAACAAGGGCAGGGCGCACTGGCTCAAGGCATATAGGGTTCCTGAAGAGAGCAGGTACGGTTCGGGGAAGGCCGCTGTAAACCTGATAAAACTTGAGGAAGACGAGGTAATACATTCGATAATCAATACAAGAACGTTCGCGGGGTCATACCTCACCTTCATAACCGCAAAAGGGAGAATAAAAAGGGTAAAGGCCGAGAAATTCTCCAGGCCCAGGGCAAACGGCATAAAGGCCATGGCCATACTGAACGACGACAAACTTGCGGACATATGCCTGTCCGACGGCAAATCGGAGCTTTTCGTAGCGACCATGTTGGGCAAGGGGTTGAGGTTCAAGGAGAACGACCTGAGGCCCATGGGCAGAACGGCCCATGGGGTACGCGGAATAAGGCTTGGCGCAAACGACAGGGTGATAAACGTTCTGTCGGCAAACGGGCACGACCTCATAGCCTCGATAACAGAGAAGGGATACGGCAAGGTCACCGAGCTTGAAAAATACAGGTTGCAGAAAAGGGGCGGCAAGGGCGTCATAAACCTAAAGGCGAAGGAGAAGACCGGTTACGTCGTAAGGGCCCTGAAGGTCGAGAATGCCGACCACCTCATGCTGATAAACTCAAAAGGCATATCAATAACGTTCCCCGTAGAGGAGATAAGGGTCACGGGAAGGGCGGCAAGTGGCGTGCGGCTGATGAAGCTGGACCCTGGCGCTGTCATAGTCGGCGCGCAATCCATGCCCAAAAACGAGAATGTTGCTTAGCTCGAATGAACCGGAATGCAAGGTTGTGCACACATGATTTTTATAAAGTCGCATGAAATCATATAGCGTGGGGTTGGTTTTGCGATAAGTGTATTGGCTGTAGGCATGGGCCCTCATGCCGTTAACCTTAACATGTGCCTCACCGCAAGGGCCCTGGGCGCCGCTGAGATAATCTTCATAGGCAGAAAGGACCAAAGGCTCCCGAGGTACATGGGCGCGGTAAACGCCAAATGGGGCGGAAGTTTTAAGGTGAAATTCATGGGGCGCTATGCCGACGCGATAAAGTCTGCATCCAAATACGCCAAGGTGAACCTTACGAGGTTCGGCATACCCCTAAAGCAAAAAATATACCAGCTAAGGACGTACAAGAACATACTGCTCATAGTCTCGCTGAAGGACGAGGTCGGCCCCATACACAGGCTCTCGGATTTCAACATAAGCATATCGTCGCAACCGCACAGTTGCACAGCTTCAATAGCGGTCTTCCTCCACGAATTCTATAACGGAAGGGAGCTTGCGATGCATTTCGAGAACGCAAGGTTCAAGGTGATGCCTAAAGAGCGCGACGCAGAGGTCAGGCGGCTGTGATCCGCAAAGCGGAAATACTGCAGTCATGCAATCAAACGGACCAGTACTTCTTTGTTTTTATGAAATTCCTCTGAGCCTCTATGAGGTCTATGAAAAATTCCCTTTCATCGTGCCGCTGCATCATGAGCGTCCTGGCCGCGCTTCTTGGGCCTATCCCGTAAACCGAGAGCGCTATCGCGGCTTTCGGCCCGTACGACTCGATGAGGCTCGAATAGGCAAGCATCTCCTTGAGCGCAGCTGAATCCCCCCTGCGTAACCTTTTCGATGACAGCCTCCTTTTTATTACTTCCGCATATCTATCGTTGTAGAATGTGATCATCGGGCTCCTGCAGTTCGGGCATTCTATCCTTTTTACACTTCTTATCTCCTCCAGCTTCCTTGAGAAGGTGAATCCGCAGTATGTGCACAACAGCTTGATTACCTTCGACAATACGAATTTCGAGAACGATTCGACCAGCTCGCTGTTCGGCGTCAGCGGCGTTATGAGCTCCCTCGTGTAATAGGCGGAATTTAATATCGCATTAGTGAGCGCCGAGGCCGTTTCACCCTCAAAAACCCGTATGCCCATCTTGCCTCCATGCAGCTTCCCTATGAATTCAGACAGCGTTGCTATGTCGAAATAGTTCCTCATCAGCTCCCTGAACGTCTCCTTGTATATGGGAGTGCCCCTCATCACCCTCATGATCCTCCTCGCAAAGTTCCTCGACACCGTCGCGTCCCTTTCTATAATCCCGAAAAGCTTAGAGACGCTTATGAACTTATACCTGAAAAGCTCCGTTTCCGCAAGCGCGCTTGCCAGTGCGGCCTCAAGCCCTTTCGGGTCTATGCTCCTGATTATGTTGATTATGTCAAATCTCCTGTCTACTTCAAGCATTACCATGTACGGGGAGGACCTCACATTCACCGATCTTCCGACTTTAGTGCTTGCCAGATGCGCGACCAGCCTAGAAAACGCCTCGTTGGCCTGGGTGCCCAGGCCCGTATAGATTACGCTGTAATCGTCAAGCCTTTCAATAACAAGCGACGTCCCCGAAAGCTCAAAACTCGCCTGCTGTTTCTCCCTCATGGCATTCAAGGATTTCAGGCTGTCCGCTGTCATGAGCCCTTGGTCCTTTATTGGACGATCTTTTCCAAGCAGCCTGAAAACCCCGGCCGCTGTTTTTCGGCTTACGGGTATATCCTCCCCTGTCCAGTCCGGAATCGCCGCCTCAAGGTCCGTTCCGGGTTCGGCCGTTATAACATTTTTGTCGATGCTCAGCACCTTCCATGGAAGCCCCTTCGTTATGAAGGTGCTGCCCTCATCGATGTTATTCACCACGAATCTTTCATCGAGGCTGGATATGATCCTGTTTCCGATAATGCTTTTCACTACGAACCTCTTCGAATCGGGTATCACGCTAAGGTGCGTGTAGTAGTACATTCGCGTCCTGCTGCCGCTTGTTATGTGCTTCCCGTCAAAGCCGATAAGCCTTAGCTTCAGCATGAAAGCAAGCATCTCGGACAGTTCCGCCATGCCCATGTCCTTGTAAACGAAAGAGCGCCGCAGTATCTCGTACAGTTCGTCCAATTCCACCTTTGTCCTATCTAATGATATGCCGCATATCTGGTTGGCAAGCACGTCAAGCGCGCCGAACTGCGGCGCAAACGTCTCAAAAGACCCTGACCTTACCAGTTCGAATATCGCATATGACTCAAGTACCTCTACCGGGTTCGTCGCGATCACAACGCCCCTTGAGACGCCCTTATGAGTATGTCCGCTCCTCCCGACCCTCTGCACGAGCCTCAGCGCCTGCCTGGGCGAGCCGTATTGTATCACAAGATCTATGCCTCCCACGTCTATACCCAGCTCGAGCGAGCTGGTCGCTATCATGCTTTTTATAAGCCCATCCTTGAATTTGGTTTCTATATTCACCCTTTCGTTCCTGTCTAAGGAACTGTGGTGCACCCCAATTCCTCCGAACGGATGCACGCTGTCCAGATAAAGCAGCCTGCTTCCAAGGCTTTCCACGACCTGCCTTGTATTTGCGAATATTATCGAAGACGAAGATTTGGAAACAAGTTCGGATATGGTCTCAAGCCTGGCAATCGATGCATTGTCAAGGCCGAACTTCTCCTCGAATTCCTTCAGTCTTTTTTTTGGGGCGCTTGGGGCGTCCACCAATAATTCCATCTCCCTTACGCCTCCTACTCTTACCACCTTGCAGCTCCTCCTGTTGCACAAGAACTCCCTTACGATGTCCGGGTCCCCTATCGTTGCGCTGAGTCCTATCCTCTGGAAATTCGGTGAGAGCTCCTCCAGCCTCTCCAGCGCTACGGAAAGCTGCGCCCCTCTCTTGTTGTGGTAAAGCTCATGAAGTTCGTCTATTACCACGGCTTTGATGTTCCTTAAGTAAGGTCCGATGCTCTTCGTGGGCAGTATGCTCTGCAGTGTTTCAGGCGTGGTTATGAGGAGCTGCGGAGCTATTCTGGCCTGCTTTCTCCTTTCAGCCTGGGTTGTGTCCCCGTGCCTGACGCCTACTGTTATGCCCACGTGCCTGCAAAGCCCCTCCAATCTCCTCAACATGTCTCTGTTCAGCGCCCTTAGCGGGGTTATATACAATATTTTGATGGGTGACGCATCGGAATCCACAATGGAACTTATGAGGGGCAGGACCGCGGCTTCCGTCTTGCCCGAACCTGTCGGGGCTATTATCAGGCAGTTCTCGCCGCTCTCGATCACAGGAATAGAACGTTTCTGTATCTCTGTTAAGGACTTATGCTTCCCTAAGAACAGCGTGTATAAATCCACCATCATAACCCTATTACTTTGCGGAGCGCCTGGCCCTGTACGTGCGTTTGCTCTCGTAATAGGCAGTTACCTTCGCTACCGCAACTATCAATATGATTCCTCCCACTATCAATGCAATGAGCGACGCGGTAAAGAACGTAAGATCGGAATCGGCACCGTAGGCCAGGTTTATGCTTTGCCTCAATCCGAAGTACTCTGCATAGCCTGTAACGTAGCCGTAAGGCACGTTGTGGAACACCGCATTTCCGTCAGCGCCAGAGCGGATATCCACACTAGTATTGTTTTTGAATGTTATATTAAGGCTTGCGTTTACCGGAGTTCCGAACACGCTCCTGGTATACACGTTGATGTCGTATATTGGGGTCTTGAACGGAAGCACCTGCGCCCCATTTACCTCAAAGCTGTGGTCTATGGTTATTATGACGCCTTTGTAGCGCATGTACTCTATGTTGTAAACCCTGTTGGGGAATACGAAAATACTTCCATTATCTACAAGCTTGCTGCTCACGTTGTAATAGCTCACGTTGGTCAGGTTTTGGCCCCCCGAGTTCTCTGGCGCAAGCCTTACGAGATACTGCTTTTCAAAAACGGCTTTCAGCGCTATCGGCGAATCCACCACCACGCTTATGCTGTTTTCTTCGTATCCATTGCTCCATTGCCTGAACTCCAGTCTCTCCGTCTGGTTTATCGGAACTGTCGTTGCCTGCAACGATACGTTCGCGGTGCTGTTTGCATAGTACCATCCGCTGCCATCTGTGCTTCCGTATTCGGATGTCGCATTTACGTAGTACTGCGTCCTCCATATCGCACGTACGGACTTTGCCCCGTCAAGAAGTACTGTTATGCTGTTCGACGTCTCATTATTGCTCCATCCGGAAAACACCACCCGAGACCCCGCTCCTGTTGTTATTATATTGGAATTTATCGCTAGCGTTACCGTACTGTTCGCATCATACCATCCGCCACCAGTTAGCGTACCATATTCAGTTGTTGCGTTAAGGTAGTACTGCCTGCCCCACGCGGCTGTTTCAGTGACGTTGCTGTACATTGTTATATACTCGGTTGGCTGCAGGCCTGTGTACGATCCGTACCCGCTTCCTGTCCATCCTTTGAACACCTCCCTTATGCTGTTGCTTATGCTCACTGTCTCTGGTGCTGCAATCGGCACCACCGAATAAGCTATGTAGTTGCCCGTCCCTGTAACATTGCCATATTCAGAGTAAACCCCAAGCCCATATCCCAGCTCCCACAGCGTTACGGGATTTGGGGGCTGCGGCACATCCGACCCAACAACAAAATAATTCGTGCGGTTACCTACCTCTTTCACCCCATAAGGGTTGGGAAGAAGCATCAGGCTCCCCACACCGTACGATACGGAAGAATAACCCTCCGGCACTGACCTTCTAGTGTTTCCTATGTAAAAGAAAAGATCCCTAAATGTGACGTTTTTCATCGGGTTCTTGTTTGTATTCGTATCTGCATACTCTGCCAATGCCGAAGGAGGATTCGGCCCAGAGCCGCTTACTCCGAGGTCTATGCTTCCTATTAATTGGTCGTTGAAATAGGCGTCCCACACGCTTCCCGAAGACTCGAACGAATACGTGTTGAA
>CAZFUA010000036.1:0-10102 GCA_964521995.1 Microcaldota archaeon | reverse complement strand
CGGATAAGCTGTCGAAAATATTCGGGATAAGCAGGTTCTCTCCCGTAATAACTTGCGAGAACGACCTTGACGGCATGATTGCCGCTGCAAATAAACTGCTTGGAAAAAGTGACACCGTAAGAATAGTGCCCCATAGGTCCGTAAAGAGCCTTGAATTCAATTCCTCTGACATAGTAAGCCATTTCATAAAAAACACTAAAAGGCTGAAATTCAAGATCGACAAAGACGCGGACAGGGACCTGTACATAAACGCCGCAAAGGATCTTGCATTCGTCTACACTGAAAGGATAGCAGGGGCAAATGGGCTTCCGGTAGGATCTTCAGGAAGCGCAGTGGTGCTTTTTTCCGGCGGCATAGACTCCCCGGTAGCGGCATTCTACGCGATGAAGAGGGGATTGAGGCCCATATACATGCACGTTCACGCCTTCCCCAGCAACGGTGATGAACGGCTGTCGAAGATAGAGGGCCTTGCAGGGACTCTTTCGGCCTATTCCAAGGGCTGCAAGCTGTACCTGATGCCGGGACACGTCTTCCAGTCAACCGCGTTGAAAATCCCGAGAAAATACGAGCTCGTGCTGTTCAAGCTGTTCCTGTACAGGCTCGCCGATGAGATAGCGAAGAGGGAAAAAGCAGACGGCATAGTCAGCGGCGAAAGCCTGGGGCAGGTTGCTTCGCAGACGATAGGGAACCTTACCTCATCGCAATATCAGATAAAAAGATTCATAATGAGGCCGCTGATAGGATTTGACAAGCAGGAGATAATAAACATGGCGAAGAGCATAGGGACTTACGACCAGTCAATAAAAAAATACAAGGATGTCTGCTCCATCGCGGCCAGGAACCCAGCGACGAACAGCGACTATCTGACAATAAGAAGGCTATGGAAGAAAGCATCAATGGATTCCGCGGTGAAAACGACATTGAAAAAGATGGACGCTCATTTGACTATGTAGCGCAGCACCTCATCCTGACCCCTCGCCACGAGATAGCGCTTGGCGAAATAATTCAGTATGTTCTCTACGTCCCTCTCAAGGAACTGCTCCGCGTTGGGATGCCTCAGCACGACGGCCTGCCCCATGTCTATGAAGTAGGGCTTGGAGTGGTGCATCAGTATGTTGTATTCGCTCAGGTCGGCGTGCACCAGCCCCCTCTTATACAAGGCCCTCACCTGGTCTATTATCGTATCCAGCAGTTTTTCAGGTTCGTCTATCACAGCATACCTCAGCTGGGGCGCGTGCATGCCTTCGCTGTCGCCTATGAACTCCATCGCCAGTATGCTGCCGTTTGCCATGTACGGCCTGGGCGCGCATATTCCGGCTTCGGCGGCGAACCTCAGGTTGCCCATCTCCTTCCTGCACCAGGTATGCACCAGTGCGGACTTGGTAAACCTCGACCTTGAGAATCTCGGATCCCCGGTTATGTAGTCGGACATCTTGAAGAACGATGATGTCTCGACCCTGAAGAATTTCACCGCGACGAACTTTTCGTTCTTTACGGATTCAGAGCTCCCGGCGTCGGCAACATAGACATCGGCCTCTTTTCCCCTTGCTATCACGTTCCTCAAGTTCCTTATTATGCCCTTGTTGAAGAACTTGCTAAGGTATATCATGGTCTTCGTGTCGAATATGCCGGTATCCACCTTGTTCTGCTCCTTTATGGTGTGGAACTCCCTCTTGGGTTCCTTTCTCCTGCTGACCCTCCTTGCCATGGTGATGCGACCTGCGCTGTGTATTGATTATGTGTGCACTGGTTTATATTGGTTATATGGCAGCCCACCAACACCTTTTAAGCTTTTGTTCTCAAATACTTTAATTGAAAATCAAATAGGCAGGGCACGGAATGACTCGTTTCTAATATACTTACAGAATGGTCTTAATGAGGAACATATACGAAAGCAAGTACTACAAGTTCTACATAATCATACCGCTTGCGATGCTGCTTATAAGCCTTTATTTCATACCGCACATACAGCTCGATGCATCGCTCAAGGGAGGGGTCAGCGTACAGCTTATTACAAACTCTACGATAAACCCCAGGGCGCTTACGAGCCTTGTCGATTCGAAGATACCGAACGCGCAGGCCAGCGTGTCCAGGTCCCCTGGAGGCCTTTCCATAACAATGGCCGAGAACACGAGCCTGTCGCTGGCGCAGGCTAGTCTTCTGGACTTCTACAGCGCATACAGCAATTACACCTCGTGGACGTACAACGTAAGCGCCTACGAGGCGGAGCTGGGGGTGCAGCCCGCCAACAGCACACTACATAAGCTTCTTGCCACTTCCCGGACGGAACAGCAGAAGTCCATAACCCAGTTCAATGCATCGCTGGTCAGCGAACTCAATTACCTGAGGCCGTTCATAGGCAATGTCGCGTACAATGCCTCGGATTATGCAAACCTTCCAAACATCGCAAAGGACAGCTACTCGAACGCCTCGCTTACGAACCAGAGGAACATCATAGCGGCGCTGAAGTCCATACTTCCGTTTTCCTCGTATTCGTATAACGAGGTAACCCCGACGCTAGGAGCGTTCTTCCTCGGGCAGATGAGGGACATCATAATAGCCGCATTCATACTCGTTGCGATTGCAGTGTTTGTCGTCTTCAGGACGCCGGTGCCTTCCTTCGCCGTAGTTTTCGGCGCGGCAAACGACATAATAGTCGCGCTCGGCGCCATGGGAATACTAGGGATACCGCTGGGCGTTGCTTCGGTCGGCGGGCTGCTCATGCTTCTCGGCTATTCGATAGACACGGACATGCTTTCCGGGGTAAGGGTACTGAAGAGAACTGACGGCACCTCGGCGGAGAGGGCGTTCTCCTCGTTCAAAACAGGATCGACAATGACCATAACCGCAATAATATCTTTCGCGATACTTTTCATCGCGTCGTACATAGCCTTCATACCCACATACCTGGAGATATCCGGAGTGGTCCTTGTGGGCCTCATAGGCGACCTGGTGACGACGTGGCTTGCCAACATGCCCATGATACTATGGTACAAGCAGAACAAGGAGGTGCGCAAAAAATGAGCAGCCAGCACAACATCAAGAGTTATATAAAAGACAGGAGGATATGGCCTTTGATACTGATAGTCGTGGTGCTCGCGATACTCGATTTCCATTATGGAATACATTTCGGGATAGAATTCATCGGAGGAACGCAGATACCGATAACATTGGAGCACCCGGTAAACGTAACTGCGATGAGCGCGCTTATTTCCGCGCTGCAGCAGCGGGTATCCACCTTCGGGCTAAAGCAGATAACCGTGGAGGGTGTGGGGACGTCCCATGTGTATCTCACAATACCGTCAGTATCGCAATCGGAGATAAACCAGACGATAAACATCATACAAAGCCAGGGCAAATTCCAGGGAATAGTCAATGGGAAGGAGGCGATAAACGGCAGCGACATACTCAAGGGCAGCATAGGGCAGCCCGCGCCGCAGCAGACGAGCAACAGCGTTACGTGGACTGTGACATTCTTCGTTACGCAGGCAGCTTCCGAGAAGTTCGCGAGGGTCGTATTCGGGCAGGCGAACCAGCCATTGTACATGTTCCTCGACAGGCCGAGCTCGGCCATAATACTGATAAATTCTTCCGAACTGGGCAACGGCACTCTCGGCCTGACGCCGTCGGTATCGCTTGCTGCGCTGCAGGGCGCGCTGAGGTTCGGGAACCGAACCATTCCGGTAATAAGCGTGGCCAACACCAATTCAAGCATAAGCGGCGCCATGAGCTTCCTCCATACCAACAGGGGCAAATATGCGGAGGTGATAGCGAGCAGCAACATAAACAGCAGCATCATAGACTTCGCAAGGTCGAACAACTATACGGTCAAGCTTGAAAGCAAGGGAAACATGACCCCCTCATATACCAGGATATCGATAAACCAGAGCATAGTGCAGACATGGCCCGTCATCGGCCTTCTTTCTGCGCCGCTGCTCAACCCATCGATAACGAACGGAACGACGAGCCAGAGCTACCAGATATCAGGAGTGTCGCCCACATCGACCGTAAAGGGCGAGCTCGATTACGCAGACACGCAGACCAAGACGATAGCGAGCATACTCAATGGGGGCGCCCTTCCTGTCGCGATAATAGCTGGTACCCCGACAACGATACCTCCGACGCTCGGGCAGCGCTTCCTCTACATAAGCGGGATAGTGGGGATTGTAGCAATAGCTTTCGTGTCGCTTTTCATAGTATTCAGGTACAGGAAACTTTTCCTCATCACGCCGATCCTCATCACCACGATGCTCGAGCTTTTCATAATAGTGTCGGTCATAGGGCTCGTAGGAACCCTCGACCTGTCGGCCGTGGCCGGTATGATAGCGGTTGTGGGAACGGGAGTGGACGCGCAGATAATAATAACGGACGAGATGCTTGGAAGGAGCGGGGAGAACGCCTCCGCGAAAACCGTGCTCGGCCATGCGTTCTACATAATATGGGCCGACGCCGCGCTGCTCGTGATAGCGATGCTCCCGCTGTTCTTCTCGACATCGCTGGTTACCGTAGTCGGATTCTCCGAGTCCACCATAATAGGGGCCATACTCGGAGTCCTCATAACAAGGCCGGCATACAGCGCGATACTTGAGAGGCATTATTCCTGAGGCGATTTCATTACGATATACTGCCCTACGTGCAACAGGTCAAGCGACGAGATAAGGTTCATCGGCAACTTCTGCGAGGCATGCATAGTCGAAAGGCTGGTCAAGAACATACCTAACGCGGTCACGATAAACAAGTGCAGGTTCTGCAGGCGCATAAAGGAGGGCCATATCTTCTCGAGAATGGGAAAAGACTCGCTCGCAAGGGCGATAAGGATAGGAATGAGGCTGCAGTGCGAAGTGAAGGTGAAAGGCTACGAGGCGGACAGGGCCGACGCGGTCTTCACCTATGTTGTGGACGATGAGAGGGTGGGCTTCCCGAAAAGCATCGAGCTGAAGATAAAGCACGAGACCTGCCAGCGCTGCTACAGGATAAGCGCCGGGTATTACGAAGCGATAGTGCAATTGAGGGGGAACGTCAAGAAGATGGACAGTCTCTCGGAAAAAATAAAAAGATACGTTGAGAGGAGGGGGGGCTTCATAACGAAGGTCGAGAGCATCGACAACGGTTTGGACATCTATGCGAGCGACAAGATGATGATGAACGAATTCTTCAACGACTACGACCTCAAGCCGAAAAGGTCATTCAGGCTCTACGGATTGAGAAAGGGCAAGAAGCTCTACAGGAACACGTATTCGTTGCATATATGACTACGCCAGCTTTATGTACACGCACGGCACTGTGGGATTCGAGGGGCAGTAGTTCTGCGCGCTGACGTTTATCAGGTACGTGCCGGTCTGCACGGACTGGCTCAGCGTGCCGCTGACGTTCACGGGCGTGTATGCCGAGACATAGCTTGGACCCGCGTTGGTGCTGACCACGAATATTATCTCATGGCCGACGCCGTTTGACTGGTTGCCTATGTATATTGTCTTGACGTTCGGGGGGATCTGCACTAGGACAAGCTGCTTCGCGGGAAAGCCCTGCGAGCCTATCGCGGCGGAGACGTCCGCAAGCTTCGTGGCCGTTCCCTGTGCCTCTGTTGCGGCGAGCGTCGAGGTGCTGGTCGACACCTGTATGAATGCAAGCACAACTATCGGAAGCAGTATTATCAGCCCGAACGACAGCGTTACAAGAAGTTCAAGGCTGGACTGGCCCTTTTTGCTTGAGTCGCGCTTGAACATATTCATTCAACCGAATCCCTTAGCGTATTGATCTTCCTGTGCGTCAATATGCTCTCCTTTTCCTTCAGCACCATGTGCTTGAGCTTTTCCACAAGCTCATTGAGCGCGTCCTCGAACAGGTATTCGTTGACGTGCATGGTTATTATCCCGTGCCTGCCGAGGGAAAGCCTGGCCTGCATCTCGTAAAGCTTGGACCTGGTGCTCTTCACCTTGAACGTTATGTAATCGACGTCGATCCCGCTGAGCTTTTCCACCCTATCCACGAGGAGCTTAAGCTCCTCCCTTGCCTCGTCCTCGTACTGGTATGTGTCCTTGTCGAAGCCGGACATGAACACCTTGCTAGCTTCTACCTTCTGCCTCGCCAGTACGCTTTCAAGAACATCGGTGATCGTGACAATGCCTATGGGATTGCTGTTCTTCATGACCACAAGCGATGATATGTGGTTTTCTACCATGTCCCTTACGACGTCGGACACCAGCCTGTTGTACTCGATAGACCTGACGTTCCGCTCCATCACGCTGCTGACGGGTATGTTGGATGGCTTGTATATGTCCGTAAGCATCTCCGGAGGCCTCTCAGACCCTTTAGTGTAGTTCCTCACTATGTCATAGTTCGTTATGATGCCGGCGAACCTGCTGCCCCGAAGCACTACGAGCCTGTTCACGTGCCTGTCGCGCATCGTCGCCTTCGCCTGGGCTATGCTCGCGTCATCGTCTATGGCGAGCACCGGCGTGGACATGGCCTGATTGACCTTCATGTCCTCCAGGACATTCAAGGACAGCAGCACCTTTAGAAACGTCTTCCTCTCAAGCACCCCGACTATCTTCGCGCCGCTCGAATACGGGAGGGCCTTCACCCCGGACTTGTAGAAGTAGTTGACCAGGTCGTATATGGACGTGCTGTTCGTTATCCTGGGCGCCTTTACGCTGAACCTGTCCACCTTTTCGCTGCTCGAGAGCTTTAGTCCCTGCTTGGCGCGGTATATGGTCCTTGTGTCCACAACCCCGTGATACTCCCTGTTCTTGGTTATTATCAATGCGGGATATCTTTTCAAATACTGGCCGACTTTCGAAATTGGGGTCTTATAATCGAAATCCATTGTGCCGGATATAAGCTCTTTAGGAATGTTAAGCATCCTTTCCATGCGATCACCCTATTCTATAAATAAGAAAATATATAATAGTTAGTTGACAATTCCATAGGCAAATGACTTCGGGCCAGGATGGCAGATCGGCTATGCAGCCGCCTGCAGAGCGGCGTAGGGGGATTCGACACCTAAAAGGCGAAACTTCCCCTCCTGGCTTTCAGTATGGGCATGTCTTATGGGGTTATAAATGTTTCGTATTAATATTTTGTATGGTAGACGCCATAGATAACCAAGTACCTGCATTGGACACATTAGGAACCGCATCAAAACCCGCAATGAATCAAAGCACTCCCCCTATAAGAATGAAGCCGCTTGGGTATCTTGCACTTATAATAATTGTTGCCATACTCATACTGGTTGTATACTATCTATATCCGAAACCTGGTCCGTTGAAAAATAATGCAACAGGACCGGGCATAAGTAATAATACAACAACTGCGCGAACCAGTTCATTGCAAAATAATGCAACAAGGTCTGGCACCAACAATACAACAATTGCGCAGATGAATCTTTCATACATATACTGCATAGGTGGCGTTACAAATGGAGGTGCCACAAATTCGACTTACTACGCATCTAAATCAGACACGGGGGTGGGGTCTTGGGCGGAGACAACATCTTACCCATTTGTCATTGCTCTTCCAGCATGTGCCATTTCTAATGGATATGTCTATTGTGTTGGGGGAAACACGAATTTCAAGCAAAATGGCAACAAAGGGTATACTTATACCAAGGCCGCCTACTACGCACCAATGTCAACTTCCGGTGTCGGCTCTTGGCAAGCAACAAGCCTTTATCCTACAAATGGTTATATGTCATGCAATATCTATAATGATTATATATACTGTGTCGGTGGTGGAAATCTAACTAACGTGTATGATTCCTCTTATTATGCACATGTTTCAAGTTCAGGGATAGGCGCATGGAACAAGACAACCGCATATCCAAACATAATAGAGGGAGAATCGTGCGTTATATCTAACGGGTACATTTATTGCACTGGTGGATCTAGCCCCGGTAACTACATAAATAGTTTTTACGCACATGTTTCAAGTTCAGGGATAGGCGCATGGAACAAGACAACCGCATATCCAATAGGTTGGAATTATTATCCCACATGCATGGCTTATGGCAATTATATTTATTGTGTTGGTGGTGGAGGTGGCAATTCTTATGTAAGTAGTACCTATTATGCGGCCCTTTCAAACTCAGGCATAGGCGCATGGCAACAGACAAGTTCTTATCCTGTTAATGCAACAGAGCAGAGCCAATGCGTAAGTACAAGCGGATATATTTATTGTGCTGCAGGTTATGGAAACTACTTACCATTTAAAAACGTATATTATGCATCAGTGTCGGGTGCAGGCATAGGCGCATGGCAACAGACAACAGCGTATCCAATAAATGCTGATGATGGATCTTGCGTATAATGCCAGCGCACACCATTTGAGGTAATTGAATGGCTTACGCAAAGAAAAAGGTTAAGCTCTTTAAGTTATCTCCCTAACCACTTTCATAAGAACCGATTGATGATACTGAAAATATTTATTTATAATTTTGTCATAAAATAAGTAACGGTAATTTCATGATATGCATGCTGTGCGGTTCAGAAATGAAGTTCATAAAATCGTGCAGGATCAAATGCCTAAACTGCGGTTATGAGATCGACTGTGAGGATGCAGGCCTCCCTACTGAATAACAACAATGTTAGTGGCAACTGCCGCCATTAATTCCAAGCTACTTTATATCATCTCCACATTGCTCTTAAGATCAGGATTCTTCAGCTCCATGATCTTTTGGGCATGGTAATCTATTCCGCCAGACAGCACATACGTTTCAACACCATAGCTCTGCTTGAGGAATTTGGACATGTGGGTAGAGAATGTATCGTTATAGCATACGAGTATGTACTCGTTGAGCCTGACAGATTCCTGCGCGTTCATGCGTATCAGTTCATCCGAGCTTATTTTTACGATTGCGCTCTTGTCCACATCCAGTTTGTCAGCTACAAATTCAAGCGGCTCGGCGCCGAGCCACATGAATCTCGAGCCCCTGTACCTGACCAGCTTCCTAGAGGTTTCAAGATCTATATAATTGGAATCCCTTTTGTTGTGCGGCATATTAGCGTCAGTGCTGTTGACTTCGATGTTCTCATTGGCAGGCACGTGCTGCTGCTTTATCAGCAATTCCGTCATCTTCTCCAGAAATGGAAACATTGCATGGGCATCCTCTGTCTTAAGGCCGTCGATGTCGCCCTCGCCGTTGTTCGAGCCGATATTGAGATGTATATAAAGCGATGAGAAAAGCATTCCAGTATAGAGCGTTATGTTTATTACGTTTGCATAGGGGATGGACTCGTATTCGGTGGGGGAGAAGATGTTGTGCCCCGTCCATAGAGCCCAGAAGGAGGGCTTTACAACTATTATTCTTTGGTTGGTGGCCACGAGGCGCCCAGGAGCAAGGGATTTCCAAAGGCTCTGCTTCGCCTCAATTATCGTGTATTCCTTAGGGTGCAGTATGTGCTTTAGCACGCTGTAGCATCTCTTGCTGTGTTCGTGCCGCGGCACGAAGTTTTTAGGAAGTACCAAAACGGCCTCGTCTATAACAGACTGGCCTATTGCACTTACAGCCATCCATACCACCCACACACTTCACCCACTATACTAATGGCAATAGGATAATATAAGCGTTTCTGCATGTCTGGTGGTATTTAGATATATGGCACTTTTGGCCGCTGAAACTCCGCTGTTGCGACATTCATTTCTTGGATTTTGACCTTTTGCCTTCCTTGTAGTTCGAATAGCGCTTCGCATATTCGGTTATAGTGGGAATCACTATGTCAATGCCCTCATACGCCTTGAACCCGACATATAGCCCGTACAGCCATATAAACAGCAGCAATAAGGTGGAGATTATCCAGAAGAAGAATATTATTATGCTTATTATGTTGAAAATGATCGCAACAACAATCCACAGGATGCCGAGCAGTATGGACTGCATCGAATGCAGCTTCAACCTGTTGTTCTTCCCGCCTTTCAGAAACAGGACTACTATTCCGGTAACTATCGGGATCACATATGCAATTATGTACCATGCGTTATCGTCTTGGTCTGCGGCCATTTCTATAACCCGTAGGACTACGTAATCATGCTATTTAAATCTTGCGCGGGGGCTGGCTTTGTTTAAAAAGTCCAAATCTGTTTAGAAAGTCTTAATTCTGTTTAAAAA
>CAZFUA010000035.1:0-10141 GCA_964521995.1 Microcaldota archaeon | reverse complement strand
AAAGAAAGAGTTATGATACTTTTTATCCAAAAGACATTAGCGGAGGGCTATAATATACTTTTGCCTGCCAAATACTTAATGGTTTAATGCGGATAGATGCAACAGAACTGGTACTTGCAAAAAAAATCCTCTGGCCCGAGGAGGAGGTGGAGGGCACCATAAAGCAGAGGCGTTTCATGCCCGGAGGCTCCCTGATAACCCCGACAACCGTAATAGTGACGGACAAGCGCCTCATAATAATAAACAGGGCATCACTCGGCTTCCGCCAGGACTACGAGGTGGTTCCCTACAATGCCATAATGAGCGTAAGGCTGGAGCACGGCATAATAACATCTACAGTATTCATAAGGGTCCTTGGTTATGACACCGACCGGGGCCTTCTCGGCGGCTCCGGGAAGCAGGAAGGGGAGATAGACGGGCTCAAGAACAAGGATGCCACCGAACTTACGGACTACCTGAACCAGAAGCTCGAGAAGAGGTTCGACGCGCAGGCAAGCGTGGACAAGGAGATACAGAACCAGGAGGGGCACATAGACAACACCGTCGGCTCTTACGTATACTGCAACAAATGCGGCACGAAGAATGTTTCGTCAGCCAAGTTCTGCAGCAAATGCGGCGCAAAACTGAATCAATCTGCAGAATAGGCAGACCGCGCAAAACCGAAACATCCCAAAGTTATTAAATATTATCAATCAACTTATCTATCAATGATTCTGATGGGAAACGAACCTGTATTGTATGCCATACTGGTAATCTTGGTAATAGTGCTTGTGGCATTTGCATTCTACGCGGGATCTAATTACAAGGCCTGGGGTTCGACAGCCACGACCACGGTATCAGCCAGCAAAAGTGTTTTGACGATAACCGCGTCTGGCACTGTCTACAACAGTTCGGCCGAGGCCTACGTCGATGTCAATATAAACGGCACGGGAGCGACAAACAAGCAGGCGGTACAAAACCTGTCCGCATCGCTCGATGCATTTAACTCTACAATTTCGAAATACATAAACGGCAACTTCAGCAGGATAACTACGATATACTTCAACGTTTACAAGATATACAACGAGACAGGATACCAGGCGCAGGAATCGCTTACGGTTGTATTGCCCAACATAAAAAACGTAAGCCCATCGATAGAGTCTCTCTCCGCAATACCAAACGTGTACGTTTCTGATGCTACGCCTGAGCTGTCCGATGCGCAGGTAAGCTCCATGAGGATAGCCGCACTGTCCCTCGCGCTTTCCAACGCGACGCAGCAGGCCGAGGCGCTGATAGGCACCAACAGCACAATACTGAGCAAGAACATATCCGTTAACAACTATTACGTCTATCCGTACATGTACAGCATAAAGTACCCACTGTCGGCCGGCGGCGCAACCGGTGGCAACGTTTCCATACCTCCGCAATTCTACGGCGGCACGAACAGGGTAACGGAGAGCGTGACCGTGGTGTTCGTATACGGGAAGAAATAGCTTAAAAAGCTGAAAGCCGAGGCTGAAGCTCCTTGCATTACGGCCCATTCACATAAAAAATAGCTTTGGGATTTCAGCCTACCAGGCTCATCTCTATCTGTACGGTATCGGGCACCCTTATCCTCATTATCTGCCTGAGCGCCTGCTCGCTCCCGTCTATTATTATGAGGCGCTTGTGGACGCGCATTTCCCACTTCTCGTAGGTGTGGCTCCCGTCCCCGCACGGCGTTTTCCTCGTGGTGTGCGAAAGCCTGCGGGTGGGCAGCGGCACCGGACCCTTTGACTTGACCTGTATCGTATTCGCTATGGTCTTTATCTGCCCGGCTATCTGGTCTATGTCCTTGGATATGGTGCTCACGAGCTTTATTACAGCGGTAGTCATCTATTCACTTCAAACGTTTTACGGTTAGCTCCTCGGGACGACCTCGAGTATTACCCCTGCGCCCACGGTCTCTCCCATGTCCCTTATCGCGAACCTGCCGAGCTGCGGGAATTCGCTGTACTTCTCCACGCAAAGCGGCTTTGTCGGCTTTATCTTCACTATGGCTATGTCCCCCGTCTTAAGGGTTTCGGGATTCTTTTCCGCTGTCTGCCCTGTCTTTGGATCCTTCTTCTCGAGTATGTCGGTTATCGTGCAGGCAAGCTGCGCGGTGTGTATGTGGAATACCGGAGTATATCCTCTTGCTATGACGTTCTGGTGGTGCAGCACGATTATCTGCGCAGTGAACTCCGTTACCACTGTGGGCGGATTGCTTGCCGGCCCTATCACGTCCCCACGCTTTATGTCCTTCCTGTCGATGTTCTTTATGTTGAACCCTATGTTGTCCCCAGGTTCAGCCTGCTGCAGCTGCTTGTGGTGCATCTCTATGCTCTTTATCTCTGTCTTCACGCCGCTTGGCATTATTATTACGGGATCGCCTACCTTGAGTATGCCTGTCTCCACCCTTCCCACAGGCACCGTTCCGAACCCGGATATGCTGAATACGTCCTGTATCGGCAGCCTTAATGGCTTGGATGTCGGCTTTTCAGGGACCACGAGCGTGTCTAGCGCCTCGAGAAGAGTCTGGCCGCTGTACCATGGCATCTTGTCCGATTTCTTGGCGATGTTGTCTCCGGCCTGTGCGGAGTAAGGTATGAATTGTATCTTGTCGACCTTGAATCCAAGCTGCTTCAGCAACGTTGTCGCGTCATTCTTTATTGATTCGTACTTCTGCTGGTTGAAGTTGGATACGTCCATCTTGTTGACCCCGACTATGAGCTGCGGGACCCCGAGTACGTTTATGAGTATCGCGTGCTCCCTTGTCTGCGGCTTTATTCCCTCCTCAGCACTGATTACAAGCACCGCGGCATCCGCCTGGCTTGCTCCTGTTATCATGTTCTTTACGAAGTCCCTGTGCCCCGGAGCGTCTATTATCGTGAAGAAATACTTTGGCGTCTGGAAATCCTTGTGTGCTATGTCTATTGTTATCCCTCGCTCCCTCTCCTCCTTCAGGTTGTCCATTACGAACGCGAATTCAAATGTGGGCCTGTTGAACTGCTGCGTGAGCTCCTTGTATCTTGCTATGTCCCTGTCCGTTATGGCCCCGGTTTCGTAAAGCAACCTGCCGACTGTGGTTGACTTTCCATGGTCAACGTGTCCTATAAAGATTAGATTCATGTGTGGTTTATCTGCCATCGATTTCACCGTTTTAGCATTAAAATATCTATTTGTACGAGACTAAGAAAATTAGCCCCAGCAAAGTGCTCAAAATAACGAATATGAGCAATATAATTCTATAGTAGAAGATATAAAAATCTATGCCTTGTCAGCGGTATCTAAATTACGTCGTTATTATTCATCCGCATGCATGCACGGAACAACGAAAATGAGACCTAATAAACTTAATAGGGGAAAGATTTACAATCTATAACTTTCGAAGCAAAAGCCAATGCCCAATAAATACAAAGGTATTTAAATGCGATTGTGTATAATCTCTTGAATATAGGTATAGTGATCTACATGAAGACGCCATACTATCTATTAGCCAAGCAGGGGGACGATGACGACGACGAGGACGACGACGATGACGACGAGGAAGAGGATGGCGACGACGATGACGACGAGGACTGGTAGTCTCTCTGGTTTTGCCCTTTGGTTTATCTTTTAATTTTTAACAAATTATTTTATTATTTTCAATCAAATCATTTTGCCTTGCGTGTCCTTTGGCAAAGCGTCCAATAGAAAGGTATAAAGGATTTTTTTGTTCAAATACTATTGTATTTGTTTGGTTCACTCTACTCATATTTTTAGCGTATACCGGTGCGATGATTGGCTGATGGCATAGAACTTACTGTTGCGGGCGCCTTGGTAACAGACGACGGAAGGGGTATAGCAAGGATAGACTCGAAGGCAAGGAAGATGCTGAACCTCATATCCGGGGATGTCATAGAGATAAAGGGAAGGAGGAAATCGACCGCGGCCATAGTATGGCAGGCCCACCAGCAGGACGAGGGGCTTTTAGCGTATACCGGTGCGATGATTGGCTGATGGCATAGAACTTACTGTTGCGGGCGCCTTGGTAACAGACGACGGAAGGGGTATAGCAAGGATAGACTCGAAGGCAAGGAAGATGCTGAACCTCATATCCGGGGATGTCATAGAGATAAAGGGAAGGAGGAAATCGACCGCGGCCATAGTATGGCAGGCCCACCAGCAGGACGAGGGGCTGGACTTCATAAGGATAGACGGCTGGATAAGGCAGAACATAGGGGTAGGAATAGGCGACAGGGTATTCGTCGCCAAGGCAGAGGCGCGGAACGCGGAGAAGATAGTGCTGGCCCCGCCGCCGAACCAGAGGACCCCGATATCTCCAGATTTCTCCGATTATGCGAAGAACAGGCTTGAGGACAAGCCGCTTGTAAAGGGCGACGTTGTTCCTATTGCAATGTTCGGCTACCAGTTCAATTTCATAGTTACGCAGGTGACCCCTCACGGGGTTGTCAGGGTGACTAAAGATACTGACATAATAATAAAGAGCGAGCCCGTTTCCGAATCGATGGTGAAGATAGGGGAGGTACATTACGAGGACATAGGCGGCCTCAAGAACGAGATAGAGAAGATAAGGGAAATGGTGGAGCTCCCGATAAGATACCCTGAGCTTTTCGAAAGGCTTGGGATAGAGCCGCCGAGGGGTGTGCTTCTTTTCGGGTCGCCGGGAACCGGAAAGACACTGCTTGCAAAAGCGGTAGCGAACGAGAGCGATGCGCACTTCATATACATATCCGGGCCGGAGCTGGTAAGCAAGTTCGTGGGAGAGAGCGAGGAGCGTTTGAGGGAGATATTCAATGAGGCAAAGGAGAAGGCACCGACAATAATATTCATGGACGAGATCGACGCGATTGCTCCCAAAAGGGAGGAGGCTACTAACGAGGTGGAAAGAAGGATGGTCTCGCAGCTGCTCACGCTCATGGACGGCATGGGCACAAGGGGCCATGTGATAGTCGTCGGGGCGACGAACAGGCCCAATGCGATCGACCCCGCATTGAGAAGGCCCGGCAGGTTCGACAGGGAGGTAGAAATAGGCGTACCTGACAGGAATGCAAGGAAGGAGATACTCCAGATACACACAAGGAACATGCCTCTCTCCAAGGACGTAAAGCTGGAGGAGCTTGCCGACATAACCCACGGCTATACCGGAGCTGACCTTGCCGCACTCGCAAGGGAATCGGCAATGGCCGAACTCAGGCACCTGCTTCCCAACATAATAAACAAGAAATCCATATCTAATGAGATACTCATGAGCCTGAATGTCACCATGGCGGATTTCAAGGAGGCATTGTCTTCCATACAGCCAAGCGCACTGAGGGAGGTTTTCGTAGAGAGGCCCAATGTGCACTGGAGCGACGTCGGCGGGCTCGAGGGCGTAAAGTCGCAATTGAAGGAGGCTATCGAGCTTCCAGTGAAGAATCCCGAGGCGTTCGAGAGGATAGGCATAAGGCCGGTCAAGGGCATACTGCTTGTTGGCGCACCGGGAACCGGAAAAACGCTGCTTGCAAAGACGGTCGCGACCGAGCGCGAATCCAACTTCATATCCATAAAAGGGCCGGAGCTTCTCAGCAAGTACGTCGGCGAGAGCGAAAAGGCTGTAAGGGAGGTATTCAGGAAAGCGAAGATGGCCTCCCCATGCATAATATTCATAGACGAGATCGACTCCATAGCATACGCGAGGAGCGGGGACTCTACGGATTCCCTTGTTACGGAGCGCGTTGTGGATACGCTGCTTACCGAATTGGACGGTCTATCCGAGATCAAGAACGTCTTCGTGCTTGCGGCTACGAACAGGCCCGACACGATAGACCCGGCACTGCTGAGGCCCGGCAGGTTCGACAAGATAATAGAGATTCCCATGCCCGACGAGCTGACAAGGCGAGAGATATTCGTAGTGCACACGAAGCGGATGCCCCTTGCAAAGGAGGTATCGCTTGATGAGCTTGCAAAGGACACAGAGAACTATACCGGCGCTGAGATAGAGAACATAGTAAGAGAGGCAGGGATGGGCGCCATAAGGGCCAACAGGGACATAGTCACAAGGCAGGATTTCAGGAATGCGCTTATGGAGGTAAAACCAACAATACCGAGGGAACTTTCTGAACGCATAAAGCGTTTCAAGGAGGAACCGGAAAACATGTACAGGTGAATTTATGAAAATCGTTTGTTCCGACAAAAAGAGCGGAAAGAGCATGCAGATGGAACTGGACAAGGAGCGCGAGGTCGCGTTCATGAACCACAAGATAAACGACGTGGTCGATGGCGCGGTGCTTGGGCTTTCTGGATACAAGTTCAGGATAACCGGGGGAAGCGACAGCAGCGGCTTCCCGATGGACGGCAGCATAAGCGGCGGCATAAAGACCAGGGTGCTCAAGAGGTCCGGCGGCCACGGAAAGCTAAAGGGCCAGTACAGAAGGAGCACGGTGCGCGGGAACACTGTTTCAAGCGACACCGCTCTTGTCAATACTGTTATAGTGGAATACGGCGAGAAGCCGGTAAGCGAGCTCTTTCCCGATGCGGGAAAGAAGGCAAAGGAGGGGAACTGACTTAAGGGTGTTTTGTTCTGGACAAGACAAGTCATAGTGTGTTGAACATAGGCACGCTGGGCCATATAGACCATGGGAAAACCTCACTGACAAGGGCCATAACCAACGTGTGGACTGACAGGCACAGCGAGAGCGTAAAAAGGAACATGACCATAAAGCTCGGTTATGCGGACGCGGTGATAAAGAAATGCGAAGGGTGCGAGGGCGCAAAGGCCTACACGACCGGGGACAGGTGCGAGGGATGCGGTGGCGAGCCCAAGCCTCTTATTCGCATATCCCTTCTTGACGCTCCCGGGCACGAGACGCTCATGGCCACCGCGATAGCAGGCTCAAGCGTGATAGATGCGATACTGTTCGTGATCGCGGCAAACGAGCCGTGCCCCATGCCGCAGACAAAGGAGCACCTGATGATAATAAACATACTCGGGATAAAGAATGTCATAATAGCGCAGACGAAGATAGACATAGTCGGAAAGGAGAAGGCCGAGAAGCACGAGAGGCAGATAAGGGCGTTCGTGAAGGGCAGCATAATAGAGGACGCGCCCATAATACCGGTTATGCCGAATCTTGGGATAAACGTGAACGTGATACTGGAGCACATAGCGAAGATGAAACCTCCTGAGAGGGACCTGGAGTCCGATCCTGTAATGTATGTCGTGAGGTCATTCGACGTGAACAAGCCCGGAATAGACGCGGATAGGATTACCGGAGGGGTGATAGGGTGCGCGATAACCAAGGGAAAGCTGAAGGTCGGTTCGCAGATAGAAATAAGACCCGGGATCAGACTTGGTGGAAAATCCAGGAAGGAGACGTACGAGCCCATAATCACGGTTGCAAAGGGGATGAGCAACGGCACGGACACATTGGACGAGGCGCTGCCCGGCGGGCTTGTCGGGATATCAACGGAAATCGACCCGACGTTCACCAAGGCCGACGGACTCGTGGGCAACATAGCGGGGATAGTGGGCAAGCTGCCGCCCGTGATAACCGGCTTTACAATGAAGTACCACAAGCTCAAGCGCGACGACGTGCCAGAGCAGCACATATCGGAGAACGAGCCGCTTATACTGGGCATGGGGACCACCACGGTTCTCGGGTACGTGAAGAAAGTGAGGAAGGACAACGTGGAGATAATCCTGAAGCACCCCATCAGCGCGGAAAAGGGCGTAAAGATAGCCATTATGAGGAACATGGCGCACAGGTGGCGCCTCACCGGGTACGGCCTCATGAATCAATGATTAGATGGCACCGAAGGCTACTGTCAAGGGATTGATGGACACCAACCTCGTGTCGGTCGCACCGTATGCCAAGGCCTCCACCGCGATGAAGCTTCTCGAGAACTCTAACTTACAAATCGTTCCTGTCATGGAGGGCGAGAGGCTTGTGGGCATAATAGACGCCGATTCCCTGAAGGAAAAGGGAAAAGGGTCTGAAAGCGTAAGGAAGCTGATGCAGAGGCCGCTGTTCGTCGAGGAGACCAGCGGGATAGACTACGCTATAAAATACATAATGGAGCACGGCATAAGCAGGGTACCCGTTGTGGAATCAAGCATAGGCATGAGGTGCACTGGCATTGTTACCGCATCGGCGCTTCTCAAAGCGAAAAAAAATCCGATGCAATGACTGTTCAAAAATTAGAGAATCCCGCTACTTCATAAGCACTATCTGTATCGCGCTTACCTTCGACTTGGTGCCGTCCTCGTTCATGAGCTCCTCGGAAGATGTCTTTATGCTCTTCTCCCTAAGTTCTGTAAGGAACCTGTTCACGACTATCTCCTTCACGTCCACAGCCCTCGAAATGGAATTGCCCCTTGCCTTTATGGTCACCTCCCTCATCCCGTTGTTGAACTGAGTGACTACCGCAAGCACATAATTCATTGTAGGCTTCCTGCCTATGTACACTATGTTCTCGTTCGCTCCCTCTCCGTCCATATTCATCCTCTGCTCTGTTTCGTTTGCCATGGTATCACTACTAAATGTGTGCATTTGATTGAAAGGATTTTGGAAATCAAAGTATATATATGTTGGTATGATTTGCGTTACTTTCATGCGTTGCGATCCTGTTTGGCGGAAATTCCGCCATGCATGCGCCCTACAGGCGCAGGAGCATGCCGTACCTGTCATTGAAAATCCGCTTTGCCTTCCTGCTGTTCGCCGAGAGCGATTCCTGCGCCGCCATCCTTACCGTGTAGATATGGTCGTATGTCATCCTCATCTTTGTACTTACATCCGTTTTCGGATGGCTTGCTGCGAGCGCCCTAAGGTAATCGTCGCGTTCGCTGGAAAGCATGCGCAAAAGGTTCGGAAGGTAACCCTGCCCGTTCCTGTGAGCCCTCCTCAGTTCCTGCACCCTCTGCCACCTTCCGGAAAAATACCTGAATTCCGGAGGATAGAGCTGGGCCTCCGCCGGCATGCTAAGTTTCTTCGGTCTTGACATGTTATCACTTGCGCCTTCGTTAAAAAACTTATTTGGCAAGTCATATATTTATTATTTGCGGCACGGACAGGCAGGAATGCGATGCGCGATACCTTTTTGTATACCATATGATTATTTAATTGTTGTTCGAGAAGTAGCAACAGGTAAAAGGTGGGAAAAATGTCTGGAAAACTTTCTATAGTAATGTTCAGCGGCACTGCGGACAAATTCATACCGCTTGGGGTGCTCTCCCAGGCGGCTGCGGCCATGGAGATGGAAGTAAACATATTCGTGACCGGATTCGCGCTGCTGGGATTCACGAAAAAGAAGAACGAATTGCCGTTTCCCGTGGAGTTCAAGGGCATGGCCCCCGCGCTCATGGAGGGGATGAAAAAGAACAACGTGCCTCCGTGGAACGAGATGTTAAGCGAGGCGAAGAGTCTTGGCGCGCACGTGTACGCATGCTCGATGATGACCGCGGTCATGGGCCTTGACAGAAAATCGATGAACAATCTTGTGGACGATATTGTAGGGGCTGCCGCGTTCCTGCAGAAATCAGAGGGCGGACAGGTTCTGTTCATATGATGGGATCCCATGGCAGAAAACAACCATAAACTGGTAGACTCAAGGGGATCCTCATGTCCGGGTCCCATAACGGACCTCTCGCTGGCATACAGGGAATCAAAGATCGGGGACGTGATAGAGCTGTGGGCCACGGACCAGGGGGTAAGGGCCGACGTGAAGGCATGGGCGGAAAAAACCGGCAATAAAATCGTATCAATTACCGAGGACAAGGAAAAGATAGTAGTAGTGATAGAGATAACAAGAAGGTAGCAAAATGGTGTTTGTGAATGGGCAAGCTGAAGCTTCTGGTAATAGGCGCAGGCGCCGCGGGCACCATACTTGCGAACAGCGTTGACAAGTCCAAATACAGCGTCACCATGATAGACAGGTCTGATACTCACGTCTTCCAGCCCCAGTACCTCTACATGGCGTTCAGCGGGGCGAAGAACATCGCAAAGAAGGAGCGCCTTCTCCTGGACAAGAGGGTGTCCTTCATAAAGGATGAGATATCCGCAATCGACCTGTCGGCAAACACCGCCACCACATCAAGCGGCAAATCCTACAAATACGATTACATAGTGATAGCGACGGGGATAATCGGCAACTACTCGCTGAT
>CAZFUA010000034.1:0-10179 GCA_964521995.1 Microcaldota archaeon | reverse complement strand
GTTGCAGGAACCGGGAGCGTCACGATAAGCACAACATTCAGCGGGGGTGTGAGCCCTTACACGATAAACTACATAATAGTGAACACAATCACCGGTACGCAGGTGGCAAACCAGCTTTATACCGGCGTCACAAGCACGAGCAACAGCTTCGTGTGGAGCCCAGCCGCATCGCTTGTGGGGAATACGGTGCAGGCAAATGTCATTATAAGCGACAGTGCAAGCCCGAAACAGCAATACAATTCCATAAAGAGCGGGACGATAGGGATAGAGGGGCAGGCATCAGTCACACTGTCGCCAAGCAACACAATACTCGACAGCGGCCAGTACGTAACATACACGGCATACCCGACAAACGGGATAAGCCCCTACACGCTTAATTTCTTCAATGTAACCGCGGGCAAGTCGGCATACGTCATAGGCTATCAGGGATGGGTGGCAACCACAAGCTACCCGTATAGCGTATACGGACAGCGATGCATAACCTACTCCAATAGCATTACAGGCACGAACAACATATACTGCGTAGGGGGCTATGCACACGATTCCACATTTGAGCCGCTGGTATATTTTGCCCCAATCCTGTCATCGGGCGGGTTGGGCTCATGGCAATCAACGAACAGCTATCCGTTCGGCCTGGTTTATCATACCTGCAATTTATACTCGAGCAACATATACTGCATCGGAGGGGAAAGCATAAGCATACTGCCGTACGAGTATTACGCGCCAATTCTATCAACCGGCGTGGTGGGTTCATGGACGTTTACCGGAAACTATGGCATATACTCCCCCATGCCGGGAATAAATCTTCAGAGCTGCCAAATAAACTCAAACAACATATACTGCATGGCTGGCCAGGATTCCGCAGCAACTCCCTATGACACTGATCTTGACTATTACGCTCCCATACTCTCGTCAGGCGGCTTGGGCTCATGGCAGACAACCAACAGCTATCCTGCAAATGTCGACAGCCTTAGTTGCGCAGACACATCCAATACAATCTACTGCATTGGAGGAAATCAGCGGAACCCAAGCGGCGGTTTTGCCAATGTGATAACCGCTGCCTATTACGCCCCGATATTTACATCAGGGGAACTGGGCGCATGGCAGACTACCAATGCATACCCAACCAATATAATGGGCCAGAGGTGCGAGATAGATTCCAATACAATATACTGCGTCGCGGGATCGAAAGACAATATAGGCACGAGCATCAACGTTTATTACGCACCGATACTCTCATCTGGGGGATTAGGCTCATGGCAGCACACCGTCCCCTATCCTGTATCTGTGAACTACCAAAGTTGCACATTGAACGCGCACAACCTCTACTGCATAGGAGGGTTCAATAACACGGCATCCAGATCTGACGTGTATTACGCGCCCTTAACGAGTCTTGGGGTCTCGAATTCCCCAACGTGGACATTCATTGCAAGCTCCCCCACCACAAACAACAATTTCCAGTACAACGTCATAGTGACCGACTCGTACGGCCTGGTCTTCAGCTCGATAACGAATACGATAACGGTGAATCCTACGATGAATACACCATCCATAACAACTCCTACTCCCGCAACGCAGCCGACAGGAAACACGCTAACATGGATGACATCCTTCACCGGCGGTTCTAGCCCGTACACATACAACTGGAATGTCTACAACACGATAACAGGAACAATACTTGCAAACATGCTCGAATCGAATTCATTCACGGGCAACACCTTCTCATGGACGATTCCAAATATCGATGCGGGCAACACCGTATATGCAAACGTGATAGTCACAGACAGCGCAACCACGAAGGTAACCGAGAACAGCGTCCTTTCAGGCATCATATCGATAAGCTCAGTATCGTGTGCCTTTTCGATAAGCAACTCAATAATAAATTTCGGATCCATAAGCTCAGGGACGCAGCTGGCCACAAGCGGAACTAGCTGGAACAGCATAGAAATAACAAATACTGGCTCATTAACATCAAACATTTATCTTTCAGGTACGGCCTGGTCTTTCGGCTCGAACAGCTTTTATGTGAGCAATACCGTTTGGTCATGGGCTTCCGGGATATCCTGGGCATCCGCCAACGGCCTAAAGGCCACGCAGACGGATTCCCTTGTCCAATTAACTGGGAGCGCTAACAAGAATATTTATTTTGGGGCTGCCGTTCCATCTGGTCAAATAGGTTCCGGAAACGGGAAATATACCCAAACTATAAACTTTATAAGCAGCTGTTAAACTCAAGAGAAAAGTATTTAACTATATACTGCTATTCTATAACCAAGAATCAGGGCGTGCAAGTATGGGAGAAAAAGTTAAGTCTTGGAACAAGCAAAAAGGCAAAATCTGGCTAATTCTAATCTTAATTACGCTGATAGCAACAATTTTGGCAGGCGTTGCGGGCATCGGCAACAACCTTCCGGGAGCGCCACAAGTTGGTTTAGCTTTTGCGGCCAATACCGCAACTGGATACATCTCTGTTCCCAATAGCTGCAATTTCGCAATCAGCAATACTATAGTTAACTTTGGGACAATAAACCCAGGGGCGAACACGGTGGGGACAGGAGCAAGCGGCGTGAACTCCGTGACCGTGACTAACATAGGTGCCAATCCGTCGAATGTGGAGATAGAGGGAACATCCTGGGCATACGCCTCTTACTCTTTTGGCGTGTCTAACACCATATGGAACGGCTACGGTGCAAACGATCTATTTAGTCCAGGAACCGCTCCGTCAGCTACGGCAAACGTAGAAGTTAGATCAACAGGTTCTGTCGTGGATACCCTATTAGAGACACAGAACAGCATTTCCCAAACAAATACTATATACCTCGGGGCAAGCGTTCCATCTTTACAGCCCGGTTCTGGCGCAAGCACTTATCAACAGACAATAAGTTTCATCAGTTCATGTTAAGGTGGGAAAATGGATTTGAATTGGAATCGGAAAACAAGCAGATTTATGGTATTATTGATTATGATTTATGGATTGGCTACTATGCTATCATCACTGGTAGCTGTTGGTTCGACAACGGTGACCGCAACGGTCGTGGTGAAAAACACATGCAACCTTTCACCCAGCAATACTGCTGTGGCCTTTAGCGTGAATACGCCTGGGACGAACACCATAGGAACTGTAAACGCAATAACGATAACGAATACAGGCGCCAACCCGTCAAACATACTGTTGAGCGGGAGTACCTGGAGCGACGGCGCCGGACATACATTCGGCGTATCCAATACTGTTTACAGCGGCATAGCTGCAAACGACGTATGGAATCCCGGAATTGTGGCATCCTCAACCGCGAATGTTGAGGTGCAGCTTACGACCAATCCAAGCTTCGATACTTTACTTTACACATTTAACGGAGTAGAAACAAATACAATATGGCTTGGGCTGTCTATACCTGCGGCACAATACGGAGCCACATACACGCAGACTATAACAATAGCAAGCAGTTGCTAATCTATCATTAACGCTATAGAAGAAGGTAAGGTGCACAAATGAACAAATTAGCCGTTTTCCTGACATTGAGCATGTTGGTATCATCTTCGGGAGTTCTCCTTGTCCATGCGATAGGGGAGTACGGCTCCTACTGCGGCACCATACGCGGCTGTCTTAACCTTACAGTAATAGTAAACTCAACCAGCAGGAGCAGTACGGCAAACTGGGTGATCTTCTCATCCGATAATATAAGCACGAACTTCTACATACAGCCAGCAGTCCTGAAGACTGAAGGCGCCGCGAATAATACCACTATCTTCAACGAAAAATACAACTACACCGCGAATTCCAGCACGATAAGCAGGGTCATAAAATTATCGGACCAGCAGTCCGTTTCGGTGCATTACCAGGCTAGCTACTACTTCACATACTTCAACAAGACGCTTAACTCTACAGTGCAGGCATCGTCTGCAAACTTCAACGGCAGCGAGAACTATCCCACAATAGCGTTCAACAAGACATCAGGCGATCTTAAGCCCGGGGAGAACACGTCCATACTTACCGAGGCCACTTTTCCAAGGTCAAACAACCCACTTTACAACTCATTGATAGTTAGTAATGTGATAAACGCCAGCATTGTCGTTTCCATCGATCCTATAGCTCCAGTAATACAGTACATACCTGAAAAGGGAACAATAGCTGCGAACTCGAATTACACAATAAAGATCATTGCAACATTGCCGGACAACTTCACACTATACCATGTCTGGTACTCTGAGTATTTGGCCACGGCGTTGCCGGCTCAGCAGAACAACACCAACGGCGGAGCGGTCATAGACGTAGGAACAGCAAAGAACATCTACCTTAAGGGCGTTACCACCTCTACAATAATCCCAACCACGATAGCAAAGATCTCATCGAACTCCACCGCAAAGGCCGCGGCTCAGTCGGGTTCGGCTTTTGGCACAAGCAGCATACTGCTGATAATCCTGATTATAATAGTCATCCTGGCCTTGGTGAGCTATAAAGTAAAAAGAGACAAGAAAAGGCGGTAGACGATGCCGAGCAGGGTGTGTGCTGGCATCATGATGTCGATTTTTTTCCTCCTGATGAGCTATGCCCTTGCTGGAAGCATAAGCGGAACCGTAACGGTGCTGCGGAACATGACGGTTCCAACGATATACATATCCAACACGACCATCGACCAGGGGCAGTCGATACTTCTCACAGCAAATGTAATCGGAGGGGACTCTCCATACACCTACGATTACCAGATAGTCAATTCGGTAACCGGAACGATCATAACTACCGCGCTTGTGTCCAATTCATACACGACAAACACATTCTCATGGACGCCGTCTCCTGCATACGCGGGAAATACGATAAAAGCCAACGTGATTGTTATAGATTCCAGGCCGGTATCCGTTAATTCCGTATACAGCGGCGACTCCACAATCAACGCTGCGCCATCGCTAACGTTGTCCGCATCTACGAATTCGATAGAATCTGGCAATTCAATAGTATTCACGGTGAACGAAATGGGCGGCACGGCGCCTTTCACTGTCGAGATCTTCGACATAACCGGAAACGCAAAAATGGGGTCCAACGCGCTTATAGAATCGCAAGGCAACGGCAATACAGTATCGTTTGCGGTGTCCGCGCCCATCACCGCAACGTACATGTACAATGCTATTGCAACCGACGAGGGCACGACAACGCCATATGTGTTCAACAGCGCATCCGTGTCAATATACATACAAAACACGACGCCAAGCGGGGGTAACGGCAGCCCAAGCACTGTAAGTGGCGGCGGAGGCGGCGGCCCGAGCGGCCCGATGACGAGAACGCTGGCAAATGGCTGCATGCTAGTAACGAACGTTGCAGTTCCAAATGGATTCGACGTGCTGCTCAACGGCTCAGTCGCAAGCATTACCGAGAGCTACATATCTTCGAACTTCACGAGCATAATAGCGAACGGAAGAACATACGTGTTGTATCTGGGGACCCAGACGAAGATAAACAGTACGTCGATATACATAGAGCTGCTGAACGTTTCATATTCCGGCATAGTGCACAGCGCGAGCTTTGAGGCGTGCTCATTCCCCGCTACAATCGCCTATGCAACCTCCGCAATACCAAAGGTCTCGTTCACCTCGTTTCCCGTATATACAGAGCTTGCACGCGGATCCTCCTCAACTTTGCAGATGGGGCTCAAGGGCACGTCGTCCAGCCCTGAAACCATAAACATAACGATAGGCAGCGGCTTCTCAAACGTCCTGTCGCTTTCTACAAAAAGCGCATACCTGACGCCAGGCAGCGGCGTGGGCATAGAGCTTGCGCTTACGGCACAGCCCTACCTCAACTCAACAAGTTATGTAATACCTATACAGATGAGAATAAGCGAAAACGGAGCAATAGCAAGGCAGAACGCCTTTATAACGCTCGCGGTACTGAATTCCACCCCCGGCGAACCGCTCATTCTCAACAGGATAAGCACAGTCAATTACACCGGAAGCAACGGCGTAATCGCAATGGGCACGATAGCGATAAGAAGCCCGATCAACGCAAGCCTGTCCAATGCAAGCCTTGAGACCATATTGCCGGTATCGCTCGTGCAGGGTGCGTCACAAGTAACAACATACGGCATACCATCAAACATCACCTCCCGGGGCGGACCATACTCCATAATATGGCATGTGCCATATCTTCCCGCGAATACAACCACTTATGCATACTATAAAATAAGCAACCCCTCAAGTACCTCGCTGCCAAGGATACAGGACATACTTGCAGTACCGCGAGAGGGCACGCCAAGGCTCAGCGACATAGTCGACATATACAACATAAGCGTGCCCATATTCTATACAGGATATACAAACTATCTATCGGTTCATGCGCTGTATGTCGGCATAGGAAACGGCACTGTAAATCTCACCGTGAGGGCATCCAATGGCGTTAAGATAATCAACTCCACGAGGCTGGTTAAGGTTACGCCCGACCAACGCATAGACGAGGAGTTTCCCGTGGTAAATCCCAGCAATTCAGGCACGATGCTGCTTACCTTATCAGTAGCGGCTGGCGGTGCAGCGACAGAGTACACCATACCTGTAGTGGTGTCACAGCGCAATAGCGTCACGCTTGCCGGGGCATTGCTATGGTTAAGGGATCATGTGCTGCAGATCCTGATTGCTATTGCTGCAATAGCCCTGGTTGCCGTATTTGCAATCATAAGGAAAGGCGGCAGAAAGGCATCGCGCAAACATATGGTATCAATGGAGCTTAGCGGAATAAAGAACCAGATAAAAGACAATGCATGAAGGATTATCATTCCGTTTTGCTTATGCTGAAACGATGGGTTTAAAAGAATATGATAAGAAGTTAGGGTATGTCAGCAGGAGAAAGTAACAATGAGGGCAAAGCCGCCTCCTTTTTATCGTACATAAAGGAATTCATATCCGGGCAGTTCTTCATACGCGAGGTGCCATCATATGCGAACAGTTTCTGGTATTCATTGGGTTTCCTTAACATTGTATGCTTCTCCATTTTGATGCTAACCGGCTTGGTGATGGTCGCATTCGGCCCGCTATGGTGGGAAGCCAACGTACTCGGGGTATTCTTCCGCAGCATCCACCTATGGGCCGCAGACGCATTTTTGCTGTTTATTATTCTTCATGCGTTTGTTGTATTCTCAACTTCAGGGTACAAAAAACCGAGAAGGTTCATCTGGCTGGTAGGCTCTATTATGCTGTTCATCGTTGCGATCCAGATGGAATTCGGGTTCGGGCTGCGCGGCGATTTCGGATCGCAGTGGCGAAGCCTGTCAGCCGCTGATTTCTGGAACGGCATAGGGCTGGGCGGTCTGTTTAACCCGTTGAACTACTCACAGCTTTATGGTATACATATTGCATTAATACCGATAGTGCTCATAGCATTGATTATCGTGCATTTCTCATTGGTGAAGATGAAGGGCCTGTCAACGCCGTATAGAAAAGAGGTAAAATACGAAATGGTAAAGGCTGACCATAAAATGCTATTTGTACGCGGCATCGCGGTTACAGCGTTAATAATAATCCTTGCCCTGTTGTTTCCATCCCCGTTCGTGGCCCCGATAACAATACAAAAACTGGCGCGGACAAACGCCACAATGGTTGCGACAACCCTTGTAAGCGAATTCAACCATTCATCGGGTACCGCAACATATTTCGACAGCATAGATCCGTATAAATTCGACACAAGGGCCATATATGTTGCCAAGCCTTACGTTCAATATCTGGAAATAAGCCACGGGGCCAATATGCTAGATGCCTTTAACAGTGAAAATTCATCGATGCAGGAAAGGAACATACGTACTGCGCAAATTTACTTCGCGGACAACGGCACTCCAAATACAAACAGCAGTTCGACAAATCCGGTAATACCTGTCGTGAGCTCATTGGTGATCATGGCGCAGAGCGGGCTGTACCAAGGCGCATTGCTGAATGGAACCTCCCAATACGGCGACCAGACATACGTGCTTAGGTTCCTTTCGGATACCGGCTACATGAATGCGCAAGCATCGCAGCTTGGCATGTCCTTAAGCCAGTACGGCATGGTGAAGGACGACAATGGAATGCCTACATCATGGCTGCTCGCCCCTGTAAACTTCATAGACAACACAGTGCTTGCAAACGACGCCCACCAGGATCGTGACAACGGACTGATTTTGGGCATAATATCGTTGTTTGTCATAGCAATTCCGGTCGGACCCTTCATCAAGGATTTGCCGGACAAACTTGGGTTGTACAAACCTTTCTGGAGGCCCAAAAAGTGAAAGTGTTGGAAAAGCCACCAATATGCCAGTTTTAGCGGAAGTGAGAGAAAACCAATTTAAATGCCGTAGTAGAGAATAGATAAGGCGATCAGGCAGGTGAATAGAATGGTAGAGCGAAACGTAAATATGGATATTGGGCTGAATTCTAATGAATACCCTAGTTTTGACACGGCGAAACGCGTGGGTCAGACCGCAGCGGCGGCGCTATCCACTGCCGCTTTTGCGTACATGCTTAGGGGTTGCGACGCGGCTTCCGGCAAGACGGTTGTTGAGCTGTGGCTGCCCGCCACGGCAATGGCCACGATTATCGGAGGAGGCATGGCATCAGACGCAAGCATGATGGTCAAGGATGGGATAACCTACGTAAGGGCGAGAATACCCGAACTTAAGGCATTGTATAACAAACTAAGGAGGTAAATGAAAACCAGGCTGCGCTCATTGGTTGTTGCAATCGTATTTGTTGCTGTAGCAATCGCCGCATTCGCGTATTTTGCATCTATGGGCAATTCCTACAAACCCGTTGCGTTCGAGGTTAATAATAAAACATACAATATAACAGCATACGCATATACCATGAAGCAACAGGAGCGCGGCCTTATGAACTCCACAGTTACAAACGCGACTTTCATGCTTTTCTATTTCGGCAAACCTGGAATATACTCTTTCTGGATGAAGGACACGTACTCACAGCTTGACATAATATGGCTGAACTACAGCCCTTCAACGGGCACCGCGAAGGTTGTCTATGCCGTTAACGCAACCCCGTGCATCGATTACAGCAAGAACCAGGACAACTGCACTGTATATACACCTACGGGATATGCCAACTACGTAATAGAAACAAAATCAGGATTTATCGAGCAGAACATGGTGAAAACAGGCACAGACATTAAATTCTTAACCAAATAATGTGCCGAAATATTTGAATTTATGCCTTCCTAAGGAAGCCAGCCACATCCGCAACTATTCTAATGTTGTCCCTTCTTGTCCCTATACCTATGTTTGTTACAAACCCCGCGATCTTCCCCTTTTCAGTGTCAAGCCTGCACGGGATTGTTTTTGCAAGGTAGGCACCATACTCCAAATAAATCTTTTTCCTTTGTTTGAATATATGGTTGAACTTAGCCCTTCCGACATTCTCCATTTTGTATGTCCCTGACTCTATCTCCTTCAGCCTCCTTTTTACATTGTTCGAGCCCTCCCTCATGTACGTAATTGCCGGTTTAAAAACCTTGCTGAAAAACGCCTCGCTACCATGCTCCAGCACATACTCCGCTATTACCAGAAAGGATCGTTTTATCCTCTCGTCTGTTGCCACAAGCGGATTTAGCGTTGTTGCAATTATATAAGGCGAATGTGCAAGTTTCAGCTCCATGTTGCCTACTTTGCACCCTACCGCACTATCAAATACTCTATCGTCTATGCTTATCGGGCCCAATCCTGTAGACGGCGTAAATATGTCCATCTTATAGCCCTTAACGCGCATCAGTGTGAATGGCGACTTGTATTCTGTTTCCCCGCTTTTTAACTCCATGCCCCCACCCAACTTCACAGTGTGCCGATCTATCATGTTCTCCTCTATCAGGTCGCATTTGAGGGACTTGCTTAGCCGAAGCGCTTCCGAATCTGATACTACAACGTCGATGTCGGATGAGCGCAGATAAAGTGGATGCGAAACCCTTTCCGGTCCGAGCATTATGGCTATCGCTGTGCCTCCAACAAGCACGGACCTGTTGCTTAACAGCTTAAGTTGGTCCATGTCAAGAACCTCCTCTATCTTATGCTTCCTATTTTTCGTTGCCATTTTACGGCCTCGGTCGTATGAAATGTATTTTATCACTTAAACATATTACGTGTTTCCAGATATAAATACATTGATTATTTAGAGGGAATTGGGACATAAGTCTGCTCTAATCCTTTACAATAATTACATACGCCC
>CAZFUA010000033.1:0-10448 GCA_964521995.1 Microcaldota archaeon | reverse complement strand
TTCACCACAGAAATCACCTTTATGGTGATTTGTGAAAGCGGACATATGTTCTGTCCCCTTTTAGGACAAATGTTGTGTCACTCTACAGCTAAGGAAACGGAAAACGCAAAGAAATCGATGAAAAAATAATTTACATCACCATAGCAACGGCAAACAGGCAGGGAAAACCATGGAACACCCCTGTATATTGCGCCTACGACAAAGACTATAATTTCTACTGGATCTCTTCACAGGATTCCATACATTCCGTCAACATAAAGGAAAATGAGGACATCGGCATAGTCATATACGATTCAACAGTGCCTGAAGGCAAAGGATTCGGTGTCTATATGGAGGCAAAGGTCGAAGTCGTTGATGCCAAGCCGGAAATAAAGAAGGCATGCAAATTACTGTACGATAGGAAAGGGGCACCCTACCACCAATAAACGAATTTTTAGGCAATACGCCGCGAAAGGTGTACAAAGCTGTGCCGTTATCCTTCTGGGTAAATGACCTTAGCGTAAAGGACGAGAGGCATAAAGACATAAGAATCGAAATACACCCAAAACAATAACACCACCGCACCCAGATTCTGTCCGATAGCTATGCAGGTACAAGTACAAGAAAATCCCGCTTCCAATAGGTCAAACCTAATAAAAAGAATATATAGATAATGGTTGACTACTTCATATACTATCTGGGAAATTAATTGGTGTGGATTATGGGATTTGTCTCCAATATACTATTGTTGATGTTGATAGTGCTGTTTGTCGTAATATTTTATCCCGAGATAATCGCATTGGTTCGCAACATCGGCTCGCTGGTATCCAACCTCGGTTCGGGCTCTAACTTTAATTTCCCCAATTCGAGCAACGTCCATTCGGGCCAAGCGGTAAACTCGACCGCTATAGTAAATTATACACTCTATCTGATAAACAAGGACCGGTCTAATTACGGTTTAAGCAACGTGGCGCTCTCTCCTATAGGATCAGGGCAACAGCATTCGGAAAGCATGCTGCAGAACAATTATTTCAGCCACTGGGACATATACGGCATGAAGCCTTACATGAGGTATACGCTGCTGGGCGGACTGGAGTCCGTACAGGAAAACGTGGCGTATACGAGCTCTGGGGTAAAGGCGTGCCTGGGGAGTCTATGCACGAATGTGGGCAGTATAAATGTAACTTCATCGGTGAAGCAGATGGAATACAACATGATGTACAACGATTCTGCATGCTGCAACAACGGCCACAGGGATAATATATTGGACCCCAACCATAACGAGGTCTCGATAGGCATAGCATACAACAAGACGTCTGTATACCTCGTGGAGGACTTCATAAACAACTACATAAAATGGCTGAACAACACCCCATCAATAAGCAACAAGCAGATTGTTCTCGAGGGAAGCCTTTCGCAGGGATATGTTCTTTCATCTATAGAAATAGGCTACGATCCGCCTGTTTTAAACATGTCGACCTATCAGCTGGACCAGACATCGGAGTATAGTTACGGCACAGCAATCGCCGGAGTCGTAAACAACCCATCATACTACTACCCGACGCTTACAACTATAGTCGCGGACAGATACTACCAGAAGGGCAATGACTTCTTCGTGTCATTCAATATGACGAAGCTTATAAGCAGCAACGCGGCCGGCGAATACACTGTGGAGGTCTGGTTAAACGGCACCAGGACCAATAACAGCTTTGTAGGTTCAACGTATACAATATTCGTGAACCAGGACGGGCAGATTTATATTCCATTCCATATATAATTGTTATTCAAGAGGTCTTGAAATGGCGTACAAACCAAGCAAAACAAAAAATGGAGGCAACAGGACGCATATGAAGCAATTGCTTCGCGGCATTCCGCACGAAGGAGAACTTGAATTCATCAAGGGAAGACATGGGCGCAAGGAGCATTTCGAACCAATCAACTGCTCCAGCCAGCTTACGAAAGCATATCGCCAAAGGATCTCACAAAGTATCTCATAGCATTTCTTAACGATTTTCTTCCATCGGCAGTTATGGAGTATACCACTAATCTTCCCTTCCTGTCTCCCTTTATAAGCCTCTTCAAATGCAGCTCCTTGAGCGCTGGGTATATAGTCCCCGCCTTGGGCTTTTCTCCTCGCCTTCTCTTTATCTCCTGGGCTATCTCCTCCCCGTGCATTGGCTTCTTCGAAAGCAAGAAAAGTATCTGGAACGAGAGCATGCCCCTCATGTCACATCCGTAATCGTGCATATGCAACACTTGCGTAACTATAGGATATCATATATATTTAAATATTTATTGCTTTTCTATATAATATGGTATATCGGACATCCGATATATTGGCGAATTAGATGTGCGAAGGATACGAATACATGCATGGATTAAGAAACTTCCTCACGAAGGAGGAACGCATAGAGCTTCTTAAGGAATACAGGGATTCATTGGAGAAGGAAGCGAAAGGGGTTTCGGAAAGGATAAAGGAGCTTCAAAAGGAGCAGTAAGCTCCTTTCAAACGCTTTTTATTGTTGACGCCTGTTTTTTGAACCCCAACGACCCAAATATACCTATACCAGTTTATAATTATTGCCATTGTATAAAGATGAAGGTGAATCTTTGGCTATCCGAGTTATAGAATACAGGCAGCTGCTGCAGATACTCACAATATTCATGCTAGTCCAGTTTACCGGCCTGCTTCTTGCAACCCAGGTCTTTACGGGCACTACGTACGAGCAGATCAGGGGGGTCCAGACGATTTCAACCTCTATAAACGCGCTGTTCTACCTCGCCTACATAGTGGTATTCTCCGTAATCATAATACTCATACTAAAAATATACAAGGGGGACAAGCTGTTCCTGCTTCTTGAGGGTGCGGTGGTGTTTGTGGCGTCATTCATAGTTTTCGCCATAGCCATATCCGCACTAGGAGGCAACGCGTTTTCCACGCTCTACGGAAGCGGGACAATATGGGTCTTCGTCGTGTCTGCGCTGCTTGCGATGGGGCTCGTGATTGCGAAATATAAGCAGCCACGACTTAGGAACCTTACCGCAGCAGTTGCAAGCATAGGCGTGGGTGTTGTCCTCGGGATCAGCTTTAGCTTCATAGCGGCCATGATATTCATGGTAATACTCGCCGTATACGATTTCATAGCGGTGTTCGTCACGAAGCACATGATAGCCCTTGGCAACATGGCCATAAACAAGAACCTCTCGTTTCTTGTGATGGTTAATGAGATAGAGGCGGTGCCCGTATCCTCCTTGAGCGCATCGCAGAGGAAAGAATACAGGAAATCAAAAGCGGAGGTCGCAAAGCAGCATAAGGGCATAATGAGAAAGCTTGCGGGCAACGACATGATCCCGCTTGTTGCAAGGACCGCACTGGGAACTGGGGACCTGGCCATGCCGCTGATGCTGGCAATCGCGGCTTACAAGGTGAACCTCAATTTTGTACTAAGCTTCGTCATAATACTAGGGTCCATCCTTGGCCTCATAATCACCATGCTGATTCTCCGCAAATACAAGCGCGCGTTGCCTGCGATACCTCCCCTGCTTTTCGGCATATCCCTAGCGTTGCTCACGTATTTCGCCATAGTGCATCTCTGATCCACGAGCATATGGTTAATAAGATTTTGAAGTGATATACTATAAGGTGGATATGGGGAAGGGCGGAGATCTGAACGCAGGCCAAGCATTGGTGCTTGCCGGGGGATTCATAGCCCTGCTTTACACGTTCTACTACATGCAGCAACTCTCATATTCCATAGGGATATACTCAGGGATATCAAAGACGATAACCGCTTACAACATTACGAACAGCACCGCAAGGTCCGCACTGGTGGGCTCGCTTTCCCAGTCAGCTACCCTACAGCTTGCGCTGCACCTTACCTATGCGCTTCTCCCGTTCGTGATAATAATATTCGCTGTTGGCATACTCTGGTTTTTCTCCAAATCCTATTCAAGGCTTACGGCATCGATCCTGATCGTATCGTCTACAATATACATAATACTCGTAGCGATACTCGAGCTCGATTTCAGTTTCAACGGCGCGCTTTCCACCTTCCCGGTGGCGTATCTGGGGGGCGCCCTGGCCCTTGTTGGCGGTGCATATCCCCTGTTGAGGGCGTATTACAGGCCCCCAATCGCAAAGAGGGCACATCCCGTATCGATATACTCCGATACACCATACACCAACATGAGGCTGTTGTCCAGGAGGATAATGGGCAGGCTAAAGGGCGAGATAAAGATACTCGACATGCATTTCGACGTGAATTCCCTGGACAATCTTATGCAGCTCGTGGACAGGCACACGCAGCAGTATTCAAAGATATCCGTGCTCACGAGCACTATGAGGCTTGGCAGCGGATTCGACAAGCCGTACAGCGATTTCAAGAGGGAACTTGCAAACAGGAACGTGGAATTCGAGCTCCGCGTCCTTGCGCCGGAGAATGCCGCGAAGCAGCACGAGAGGATCCTTATGGACGACGCCACAGCCTACAAGATACCTCCGATAAACATAATAAACAAGAAGAACGAGCACATAGTCGGAATAAACCAAAGGGAGGCAAGAAACCTGTTCGACAACCTGTGGTCCAAGGCGACTAAGTATGAAAATATGAAATAAGCGAATCGGCGGGATAAGTTTATATACTTATAATTGTTATTTATTATGCTGTTTTATACTGATTTGATGAGTGGCAAGTATATATTATCAATGTTAGTCTTTGGCCTTATCCTGGCATCCTACTCAATGGCAGCTGCAGTAGGGAGCGCATCGATAAAGGCGCCCGCAGTAATAATCACGAACAACACCGGAAGCCTCACGATCATCAACCTCACCATCACGAACGGTAACGGGAACGTAAGCATAAAGGGCCCGCAGTATGTTGCTTCGTCAACGGTCTACTCTGCCCGCACCGCGGCGTATTATGCATCCAATTATACAAATCACAAATTCAACGATTACAATTTTACGTACTATATAGCAAATGCTGGGGATAACGTCTCCGGCCCCAGCGCCGGCGCCGCGATGTCCATGCTTGCGGTTGCCGCATTCGATAACAGGCAGCTAAGCAATAACTTCACCATGACGGGAACAATACTTCCGAACGGCAGCATAGGCGAGATAGGCGGGGTCTATGACAAGGCCTCTGCCGCGAAGCACGACGGGATGAAATTCCTGCTTGTGCCGAGGGTGCCACAGGGAAGCCAGGAGGGTGAACTGTATCTCCTCGTTCAGACGTATTTCGACATACCGCTTGTGCAGGTTGCAAACATATCGCAAGCCTCCTATTTCGCGTTCAATAAAAACATAGACGTACTGCAAAACATGACAACGTACAAATTCTACAGCGATTACAACGTTAATTCGCTTCCGGATGCCACCTTCAAGTGCTCCTCATCATGCAACTACAGCATATTCGGGCTTCTGCTCAATGCCACGTTCAACCTCACAAGGAATGAGATAAGCAATCTAAGCTCAAGTCCGAAGTTTTCCGGAGTCGCGGCAAATCTCAGCATGGTGCTCAACCAGAGCATTGAGATATCCAAGCATAACTACGTATACACTGCGGCAGACTTTGCGTTCCTGGACTACGTCAATGCATTCTATTTCAACGGATATCCATCAAACAGGACGAGCGCCCTTTCCCTACTGTACAGGATACAGGACTACTGCACCAACCTGAGCCCGCCGCCCCTGACGACCAAGAACTACAACTACGTGATAAGCGCAGAGCTTAGGCAATTGTGGGGCAACTATACGATAAACCAGGTCATAAGCTCGTACAACACCTCCCAGATAGAATCCGACCAGATACTTGACGAGCTCTATGCAGGCGCGCAGTCCAACGGCTGGTGCACCGCGGCGAATTTGGTATATAAGGAGTCGGCACAGAACGGCACGTACGTCGCGCCGTCAGATTCGTTGAGGACCGTTGCATATGACAGGATACAAAGGGCACTGCCGTACGGCGATAGCCTTTACCTGGAAACCGCGCAGCAGGCCTACAAGGAGGGCAATTATCCTGTAGCCATACTCGATGCGGATTATGCTTATGCACTCTCAAGCGCTGCCCTGCAATCCTCCTCTTCATCCATTTCGGAACTCAACAACATGTCAATGACAGTTGCAGGCAATGCGACATTCGGGGTATGGGCCACCGAATTCAGCAACGAGGCGCAGTTCTATGTCAGCGAGTCGAAGATGACCGCAAACAACACTTTGGCAAAGACGTACTCGCAGTCCGCGTACTCCGTAGCTCTTCTGGCGCAGCAGATAAGCAACGACACTAAAATAATAAACGACAGTTTCGTTGTTGTTGCAGCGCCCGCGATACAGAATTCTGACGTACAGAAACTGATAGACTACATAAACTTCAGCCAGGAGGTGATCATAGCGCTCCTGGCATTAGTGATAGTGCTCCTCATAATAAACATAGTGTTCATAAACACGATAGTCAAGTCAATAAAACACGAGGTAAGGAACGCCAACAACGGCACAAAAAGAAAAAGAAGGTGATACGATGATAGGAATATTGCCAGGGAAGAAATGCGGCTCTTGCGGCCATCTGACGAGCGAGTACACGGAATTCGAGTGCCCCTCATGTGGAAAGGGCAAAATAGTAAGGGGGAAACACTGCAGGGAGATATCAAATACTTACAGATGCGGGGTTTGCGGATTCGAGGGACCGTGATGTCGAAGGTTGCAATCCTGTTCAAGGTGTATCCGAAGGACAATATGCTTGACAAGGCAGCGGCAAACATAAAGGAGAAGATGAACCCTGCAGGCATGCAGACAGAGGACGTGGCCTTCGGGATAAAGGTCATAAAGGTAATGTTCAAGTTCGACGATTCCGAGACCAGCTCCTCGAAGATAGAGGACGAGCTCAGGCGCGTGGAAGGCGTAGGCGAGATAGAAGTGATGGAGGAGGGCCTGCTGTAATCTCATGTTTAAAAGGATCCTGTGTTCTGATGATAAAGTCCATAGAACTCTCCAACTGGAAGACGCACAAGCGCACGCTCATGAGCTTCCAGAAAGGGGTGAACGTGCTCATAGGCGTGATGGGTGCCGGAAAGAGCTCCGTGATAGACGCGATGTCCTTCGGGCTCTTCGGTACGTTCCCATCTCTCAGCCACAAGAGGACAACAACGGAGAACCTGATATCCAACAGGCCAGAACTGCTGGACAATGCGGAGGTAAAGCTGTCATTTTCCATAGGCAGCGACGAATACACCGTTACAAGGAAAATAAGCAGGGGCGAGGCAACATCCGCGAAGCTCGAGAAAAACGGCAACTACCTGCAATCGCAGCCGGGAAGGGTGAACGAGGAGATAGGCAGCGTCATAAAGGTTGATTATGACACCTTCTCAAGGGCCGTATATGCGGAACAGAACAGGATAGACTATTTTCTGGGGCTCACCAAAGCGGAGCGGAAGAGGCAGATAGACCAGATGCTGGGCCTTGACAATTTCGCAAAGGCGGAGGAGAATTCCACGTCGCTCATAAACAGCATAAAATCCATAGTTAACGAGGAGGAGCGAATACTCTTGCAGACGGACCTCAACGAGGAAAAGTCCCGCCTGGAGGAGCTCTCAAGGGAGAAGCAGAAGATGGAACTGGAGCAGAAGGCGCTCATCGAGCGGGCAAGCGAGGGCGAGAAAACAACGAAAAAACTGAACAGCGAGCTTTCAGAGATGAAACTGAAGAACGAAAAAAGCAAAAAGCTCGAAAGAGAAATAGCGGAGATGTCCAGTAAGATAGAGACGCTGAACAGGGAGCTGGACAAGATAAAGAAGATGGGGATAGACCAGAAAGCAATCGAATCTGAATTCGGGAAGATGACATCCGCAATGGAAGTTTGCGACGAAAGGATAAGGAAGTTAAGAAAGGAGGAATCCGACATACTAAAAGAGATTGCCAATGCCGAGTATGCCGTAAAGACGTGCAAGTCCGATATCGAAAAGAGGGACGTGCTTCTAGAATCGATAAATGGCAAGGATCCGAACGAGCTTGCCAGTGCGACAGAGGAAAAAGAGTCAACCATAAAAGAATCGGTGAGGGAACTGGCATCACTGAAAGGAAGGAAGGACGAACTCGAGAAAACGGCGGAAAGCCTGCGCAAGCACATAAGCAAGTGCCCGGTATGCGAAAGGGTGCTGGACGAGCAGACAAGAAAAGTGCTTCTCGACCAGAAGGACAAAAGACTCGAGGAGGCAAAAGAATCGATCAAGAAGCTCGAAAGCGCGATAAGCAAAGACGAGAAAGGACTTTCTGTTCTGAAAAAGGACGTAGAGAAAGTAAAGCTTGCAACTGCAAAGGTCAAGGAGTACAAAGACGTGGAAAAGCTTCTTGATGAAAGCTCCGGAAAGGCGAAGGAATTAAGGGAGACTCATTCAAGAATTACAGGAGACATGGAAAAAAGCACAAAAGAAAGGGAAACGATAAACAAAGAATTGGGCGACATACGCGTGAAGATGGATGCCGCCAAGAGGAAGGAGAAGTACGTGTCCGAGATAAGGACAACATCGGAAACCCTCGAAAAAAAGAAAAAAGAGAATTCAGAAATCAGGTTCGACGAGAAGGAACTGTACAAGCTTCAGGAGCTCATAACCGCGGAGAACTCAAGGCTCAACGACGCAAAGGGGAGGATAATCGGGAACGAGCGGTACATCAAGGGCATAGACGCGCAGATAGATGACAAGATGAGGGGTATAGCCAACATCAACAGCATACGGGAAAGGATAGAGAGCAGGAGGAGGCATATGGCCAACATGGGCAAGTTCAAGAACGCGCTTGTGGAGACCGAGGCACAGCTCAGGAACAGCCTTGTCACCTCCATAAACTCGCTCATGCAGAACGTGTGGGTCGAGCTTTATCCTTATGCGGATTATTCAGGGATAAGGCTCAACGCCAAAAAAGACGATTACGTGCTCGAGGCCAGCACGGGCCTCGGCCGCGACGGGAAACGCGAATGGATGGACATAGACGGGATGGCGAGCGGGGGCGAGAGGAGCATCGCGTGCCTTACCATGAGGATAGCTCTCGCTATGGTGATAGTGCCGAATCTGAGATGGCTGATACTCGACGAGCCCACGCACAACATAGACGAGAACGGAATATCGAAGTTCATAGACGTCCTGGGAACCACGTTGCCTAATGTCGTCGAGCAGATATTCATAATAACCCACGACAGCGCGCTCAAGAACATAAGCTCTGCAAGGGTATATTCACTTGAAAGGAACAAGGACAGGAACGAGTACACCTCTGTAGTCGAACTGTAATCCGCGCATGCTGGTTCTCGGAAAGGAACGGTTGGATTGGTGCAACTTAACTTTTGCAATGCTACTTTGTATCCAATACGATGTAAACCGGTCCTGTGAAATTCTGGTTCCTAGGCGCCTGTATTGTTGCAAGCAGCTGCACAGTCCCATTGGATCCGCCGACACCGTAAGGCAGGGTCGGGTTCGTGTTTAGCAATTTGAATCCCGGGCTGTGTATCTCAAGCCCGGTTATCTCGTGCGTCGCGTTGCCCCTGTTCCTGACCAGTATCGGCAACGTAAACGTCCCGTTGTTGTAATCGCTGTATGTATAATAGCTCTCGTTGATGAACTGGGTCGTAGAGCCGAAATAGTCGGAATTTGGACTGGAATAGTTTATCTGGAGGTTTAATCCTGTAATATAGCTGTAATTGTAACTGTATATTGTGGTGGTGGTGTAGTAGCTGTAGCCCATTGATTTCTCCTTTACGAGTATGTCAATCGTGCCGTTGTACGGTTTTGACGGGGCTATCGCCTGAAGGCCGAAGGTGACGCTTGATCCATACGATATCATTATGGGCAGCGCCGGACTTACCGACTGCAATTTGAATCCCGGGGTTATTATGCTGATGTTCTCCACAGTTACATTGTTGTAGTAATAATTATCAAGCGTTAGGCTGGGATTGAAAAGTGACCCCTTGTTTGGCGTATAATAGACATAGCCCACGCTGCTTGAATTGTACAGCGTTCCACCACTGTTCACCGACACGTAAATGTTCTCCCCGTTTACCGTAACCGTACCAGCTCCCACTGTCCCAAACGGCTTCAGGTACTTGAAGATTATCAGCAACACCACCACCGCTATTACTATAACTACGATCATCACTACAAGTATGAGTATGCTATGGGCCTTGCCCACTGCGGTATTCTGCTGGAAACCCTGTACTGGCTGTAAAGGTTGTGATTGTGCCGGCATCGTAATCTGTTATATTAAAAAACCAACATTTATAAGGTTTTGGATTCGGAATCGGGCTGGAGCTACTTTACACTTAGGACATGGCAGTAAAGTCATGTTCTGGCTAATATTTTATTTGGGGCTTACAGTCGTAGTTTGGCCAATGTCCTTGGTGTAATTTTGGCAGAAGTTCTTATATACTTTTGATGATATAGTATAGGAAATTAATATTCGGATATATCAGGCATTAAAAGATTCCTCCGTA
>CAZFUA010000032.1:0-10510 GCA_964521995.1 Microcaldota archaeon | reverse complement strand
CTTTATGCTGTCCTTGAGCTTGCCCTGCTCGTTGAAAACGACGTACAGCGGCAGGTCCAGATATGTAGAGCATGCCGACAATATCGATATGTTTATCAGCCTTTGCACGTCTATGAGCTCGGGACGCTCGTGTTCCCTTCTTCTTGTCCTGTCAGATCTCCTCCTCTTGGCTATGTCTCCGGTAAGCGAATCTATATATATGAATCCTACGAGCCTGTCCAGGTACCTAACGTTCTCTACGGTTATGCCCGGCTGGTACCTGCCATTCTGCTCTACGGTTGCATGTGTGTCGAGTATTATGTTGCCGCCCATTTTCGATATCCTCTTGAATGTCTTTATCTGCAGTTCGTTGAGCTTCTTGTTGCCGAGAAACCGCAATTCGTCACGGTCCTTCACGTAGCCGCCCTTTACCGCGCTCTCCATCATCAAAGTTCCCACGTTCAATATCCTGTACTTCTTGTTTTTCGCCATGCTGTTCACTATGGTGCTCTTTCCTGCACCGGGCGAACCGCACACGAACACAATCTTGGTTGGCATACAAAAGATTAATCAACAAAACCTAAAAGGGTTTAAGGCGATTAGTCCATTTCACCTCCCATTCCGCCCGGCATTCCTCCTCCAGGTGCGCCCCTTGACTTGCCCCTCGAGCTTATCATGTCGTCTATCCTCAGGATTATCTCCGCAGCCTCGCTGGAGCTGTCTATTGCCTGGCTCTTGACCTTGAGGGGCTCGAACACCCCCTGCCTGCTTACGTCGCCTACAGTGTTCTTGAATATATCTACTCCGTAGATCGCGCCCTCCTTGGACTTGTGCTTGTTCCTGAGCTGCACGAGCGTGTCTATCGCGTCCATTCCCGCGCTCTCTGCTAGCGTTTTGGGTATGGCCTCGAGCGCGTCGGCGAATTTCTGTATCGCAAGCTGCTCCCTGCCGCCAACGTCTCCGGAATACGCCCTGAGGCCGTTTGCCACGTCGATCTCTATGCTGCCGCCTCCTATGACATATTTTCCATCTGTTATAACACTGGATATGGCGCCTATTACATCCGTTATGGAGCGCTCCGTCTCATCGACCACGTGCTCTGTCCCTCCTCTTACGAATATGGTCACGCTCTTGGGGTTCTTGCACTTTTCGACGAACACCATCTGCTCTCCGCTTATCTTCCTTTCCTCTACAAGCCCCGCAAAGCCGAGGTCTTTATTCTCAAGGTCGTCGAGGCTCGTGACTATCTTCGAGTTCGTGGCCCTCGAAAGTTTCTCAATGTCGCTCTTCTTTACCCTCCTTACTGCCATTATTCCGGATTTCGCCAGGAAATGCTGGGCAACGTCGTCTATCCCCTTCTGCGTGAATATGACCTTCGCGCCGCTGGCATTTATCTTCTCCACCATCTCCTTGAGTATCCTCTCCTCCTGCTGCAGGAACGCCTGCATCTGTTCAGGCGAAGTTATCTCTATCCTCGCGTCGGTTTCGGTCTTCTCTATCTCAAGCGCAACGTCAAGCAGTGCTATCTTCGCATTCGCGATGGATTTCGGCATCCCCGGATGCGTTATCTCCTTGTCTATGAGCACCCCGTTTATGAACTGCGTGTCAGCGACGCTTCCCCCTGTCTTCTTCTCGACCTTTATGAAATCATGATCGACTATCGTCTTGCCGCTTGCATCCTCCTCCATCACCTGCTCCACCGCGTTTATCACCATCTTCCCAAGCATCTTCTTTGTCGCGTCATCGCCGACGTTCTTGGAACCCATAGATACCATCGCTATCTTCTGCAGCGTGGCATCGTCCTTTATATCCACATGCCTGGAATGGCCCTCGAGTATATCGTGCGCCCTGTCGGCGGCCATCTTGTAGCCCCTTATTATAGTGGTCGGGTGAATGCCCTGTTCAAGAAGGTCCCCGGCGCCCTTGAGAAGCTCTCCGGCAAGTATCACCACGCTCGTAGTGCCGTCGCCGACCTCCTTGTCCTGCGTTTTTGCGATGTTGACCATTATCTTTGCGACCGGGTGCTCGACGTTCATTTCCTCCAGTATCGTTGCACCGTCGTTCGTTATCGTCACGTCGCCGAGATCGCTCACCATCATCTTGTCCATCCCCTTGGGTCCAAGCGTTGTCTTTACCGCGCCAGCCACCGCCACCGCCACAGCGATATTAGTACGTTGCGCGTCCCTTCCGAGTAGCCTTGTAGCGCCCTCCGGAAGCAATAGAACCTGTTGTCCTCCTAGATTATTTTCTGCCATACGAATCACCAAATAAGTGTTATCTATAAGCGTCAGTTTAAGCTCAGATTGTCTCTGTTTTAAAAAATTGAATCAGCAAGCCAGCATTTGCATCGCCTGTAATGTCTGTATTGCCATAATATAATGAGTAAGAAACTATAAATAATTTACTAAGGATGCCGTGCACAAGCCGTACTGCCTGTCTCACAACGTCTTGCGGGAAATGTCCCTGATTGCATGCACGCTTTCCTTGAGCACATCAAGCCTTAGCGAGTCAAGTCTTTGAAGCATCACGCTCTTGACGCTGTCGGTGTTTTCGCTGTTCCTTACATCGTCCTTTAGCTTTTCCACCACGGGCTTGAGCTCCTTGGCGAGCTCTTTTATGCCGTAAGCGTACTGGGATCTCTGCATGCTGTCTGTTTCACTTCCCCCAGCTCTCAATTCGCCTATCATCTCAAACTTAAGCTGCTTAAGGATCTCCACGTTGAAATCCAGTTCCTTAGTATTTCCCTCCCTTATGGCGATTTTCGCACCGTCAAACGCACGGGCGATAGTACACTCCCTGGACCAACTCGTGTAAAAGCCGGCTGTAGCGTCCTTCTGAGCGGATATGGGCATACTATCACTATAAGTTGAGCTTTTGACTATTTATAGTTTTTGCCTTTGCGGAACTGCGCTTAAACCCTCAAATCTTGCCGGCTTCAGGTTCAAGCCGAAACCCTTTGAAAGGCTTATCCGGTGTCTTTATGTGTTTGAAGGACTTCTGGTCCATGATTGAATTTGGGTGCAAGGACCCCTTTGCGGCCTATCCCTTTATAATGCCCTCTACAATCCTGTCAAACATGCTCTTTATTTCGCTATCCATGAGGACCGGTACCTCCCCTGAATCGCTAAAACCGTCGAACCTGCTGTCCGCCATTATAGAGCCTAGCAGTTTCGTATCCAGCGCCTTTACGACCTCAGCAGTATTTTTGCTTATCTCACCTCTAGACATGTTCTCAATGACTCCCAGAACTGCCACATTGAGGCGCCTTGCCATTATTCCGGATCTTATGGAGTTTATCGCAGCGATTCTTTGCGGTGTAGTCACTATCACGAACCCGTCCAAGTCAAGCACCTGCATTATCGTGAGGGGAGCATCGCTGGATCCGGGAGGCAAATCCAAAATCAGGTAATCCAGTTCGCCCCAATCGGTATTCTCAAAGAACTCGCCCAACATCTTCACAATCATCGGACCCCTCCATATTATTGGCCGTTGCGATTCTGCCATGAGCATGGCTGTCGAAGCGACCTTCACCCCCCTCCTGTCCGCCGGCTTGAGCGGCATAGATGTGGTGTTAAATTTATCTTCCATCCCTAAGAACATGGCTATATTAGGGGTATCTATGTCAGCATCCAGCAATCCCACCTTGAAACCCGCACCCGCAAGACTGTAAGCCACATTCACCGCAACGGTGGTCTTGCCTACGCCCCCCTTGGCGCTGTAAATCCCTATTTTGTGTTTTATGTTTGATAGTTTCTCCTTCAACCTCTCCTTCTGCCTTATGACACCCATAAACGACGGATGCATGTTTCCACGTAAGCTTTCCTCACCTGCCATTGCCATCGCCAGTTTGCTCTATGGTCCTCTTTATCGCCTCCTTCACCTTTTTCAATTCCTCCTCGCTGCCGTATTTATGTCTTGGCCAGAAGAACCCCTTTAAGCCGTCCTTGAACTTTCTGGGCACTATGTGGACATGCAAATGCGGCACGCTTTGGCTCACGTTCTCGTTTATGGCTATGAACGTACCATCCGAATCCATTGCAATCCTCACCGCCTTGCTCAGCATCCTTACATTGGAGAACAAAACCCCGGCGGTTTCGTGCGGAATCTCTTCCAGTAGCCTGTAATGGGCTTTGGGTATCAGCAGCACATGCCCAGGGAACAGCGGCCTTATGTCCAAAAATGCCATAGACAATGCGTCCTCAAAAACCACGGCGCCAGGAGACTCGTTTTTGGCTATTTTGCAGAAATTACATACGGGCTCAGCGTCTGCGATAAGCAACTGCCCCGATGCCCTGCCTATTGCCATTTTATCAACTTAGCTGTTTAATTCGACGCATTACCAATATTCTGCATAAACATACAAATAACTACCGGGCGCTGTCCATAATCTAATAGTGTTAAATAACTTTCTAATCATAAAGTATCCTGAATAGAAAAATCTATTTATAAGGCGAGAAAATGAAGATAAGCGATTTAAAGGTCGGTTCCAGCAATGTTACGATTCAGGCGAAAGTGACACAAAAGGACGCACCAAGAGAGGTTGTAACCAAATACGGCAAGAGGTTAAGCGTGGCAAACATAACCCTTCAAGACGATACGGGATCCATAGCAATGTCGCTGTGGGGCAACGATATCAATACTGTTGATGTTGGCGATACTGTAGAAGTCACCAATGGATATGTTAATGAATTCAGGGGCACGCCGCAACTCGCTACAGGCAAGTTTGGAAAGATAGCCGTTGTGGAAAAGGGCAGCGGATCCGGCTCCGGGGAAGAGGCATATGAATCCGAACCCGAGGAGGACATGTCCGATTCAGAATCGGAGGACTAACTATACATTCATCCTCTTTTTTTATTCCGTTTTGCACCCTTCCAGTACCTTGTGGTGTATAACAGTACAATCATGCCCAATATGACGCCAAACCACAGTGTCGCTATTCTTGCCATTATAGTAACCGCAGAACTTAGCGCTGAACTTAACCCCAGCATGGTTTTAAGCAGTGCAACGAGGGTCGCGTCTGCGACGCCTATGCTTCCCGGTAGCGTCGACACCATGCCGAATATCTGCGACGTGGAGAATATGAACAGCGATACTATCGCGCGCGGCTTTACCCCAACGGCAAGAAGCGCGAAATACAGGCCAAGGGAATTCAGTATGTCCGCAGGCACTGTAAAGACAAGAGACCCGAGATAAATGCTCGGCTTGTTGAGCTTGTTTTGTGACATATAATAGTGTTCCCCGTGTTTCGCTATCTTTTTGAACAAAAAGCTCTTTGTCCTCCTGGTTTTGATGTAATTGAATATCCATGGGTTTATTATCACAACAAAGGGTATCGTCAATATAAGGTCGAACACCGCAATGTATATAAGATATTTTCCGACATAAATCGCGGCAACTAGCGCAAGTATCGCAAAACCGAAGAAATCCGTGAACAGGTCCATCGTCACTATGGGCACAATGCTCATGAACTTTATTTTTGTAACCTTTTTGAGGGTGTACGCGGCTATTATCCTACCGACCCTACCGGGGGTGATATCCATGCAGTATGCCGACAGATAAATAAGGAAGTTTTTGGTCTGGTGCACTTTTATCTTCAGCATTTTCATGTAGTAGTTCCATTTGCCGTACCTTACTACGTAGCCCAAAAACACGCATGCAAAAGCAAGGGAATACATCAGCATATTCGCGCTTTTTATCGTTTCCAGCACGTTGGAAAATCCGCCGAAAACTGCGACAAGGATGAAGACCAGCATGCTGGCGCCCAATCCTATTATCACGAACAGCCTTAGCTTGTTTATTATTTTGAGATACTCCTCCCTGCCCACCATTTTGGTAGGTACTGATAAACCCCAATCAAACTTTTTCTTCGGCATCACTATCAGTACCTTATAATGCCAAGGAGCAGGCGCTCATACTGCTTTGCTATTTTGTCCCAATCGTGATACTTTATCATTCTGCGTCTGCCTTTCTTGGCAACACTTGATGCTGACCTCTCGTTTTCCAGCACGTATCTGATTCTTTTTTTAATGCTATAATAATCTTTTGGCTTCGTATAAAATGCACTGTCCCTTGCTATCTCTGGCATGCCCCCTACTTTCGTTATCACCGAAGGGATCTCGCAGGAAAGGGCCTCAAGCAACGAAAGCCCAGCAGGTTCGTATAGCGATGGCAAAGCGAATATCTTGCATGCATTGTAATAGTACGGCAACCTGTCATCGTCTATGCCGTAGATTATTGCAACCCTTCTCTCAAGCCTGTTCTTTTTGGCAAACCTTCGGAATGAATTTTCCAAGGGGCCTTTGCCGATAAGTAGGAGATTGATGTCCTCGTTCTCTTTGTTCACTAGCTCGGCAAATGCCTTCAATAGGTAAATTTGCCCTTTTTGGGCTATCAGTCTCCCATTTGTCAATATATTTGTCCCTCCATCGAAATTCAACGAATTCAATACTTGCCTTGTTTTTCCATTACTACTGTCCATATGCCTGAATCTTTTATGATCCACTCCGTTCAAAACAAGATGGGTTTTATATATTTCTGATTTGGGGACCGTCGTATTTATCGTGTATGTGGATACTCCCGTTATCAGATCTGCGGCTTTCATAAGCTTCCTTCCCCAAAACAGGTCGTAGAACTTGCCCAGGTCATCTGTCAACGGGTCTATATTTTTTGGAAGCGCGTTATGCAACGTAACTGCGAGTTTTTTATTCATGCTTTTTACTGTAAATACCGTGTCATCAAAGAATTGATAACGGTTATTTATGTGGTACACATCGCAATTCTCCTTTCTCAATGTTTTTACTAGCCCGTCAAAAAGCAGAAAGGGCATGGGGAAAATGGGTATGCGTTCCTGAAATGTTCGTAGCCTTATTACCTTGATTCCTAGTATCTCCTCAACCGATGGCCTGTTCCTCTCCTTTAGCGCAGATGTCACTACTGTGACATTGTGTTTTTTTGCAAGCCTCCGATAAACCTCAAGAAGCACCTTTTCTGTACCTCCCTTATACGGGTAAAAAAAGGGATTGAGCACGCAAATATCCAATATAACACCAACAATGATACCATGGACTATACTACTTCAAAATTTAAATACGTTGGTCTATTCAATCTCACCAGGCGCAAAAAATCTACGCACAAGCATATCAATTACGCTGAAACCGTTTCACAATAAACTATATATATAGTTTCAGGTAGAGTACAGGGTGTGCAAAGATGAAGAAAAACATCATCGTATTGCTTCTGGATACTGTAAGGGCTAAGGATGTTTATGGCAACAGTTCATTAAATACAATAAGCCGCTTGTCCAGGAATACGACCAGATACGAATACGCCGTTTCTCCAGGAACATGGACCGCATCCACTCATGCGGCCCTGTTTACCGGAAGGAGGGTCTCCGAGATAAAGCCCGTTTCAAAGAATTTCCTGCATAACGGTACCTATAAAATAGACCCATGGATGGTAAAGACCAAATTCCTTAGCGAAAACGAGGTTACGATCTCAAAGAAGCTTTCAAGCATTGGGTACCAGTCCGTACTGCTCTCGAACAACCCGTTCCTTACGAGCTTCACAAATCTTGCTATAGGGTTCGACAAGATAGAAGACATATGGCTTGAATCTAACGTAAAATACAACAAATCATTTGCAAAAAGGTTCAATTTCATACTAAATGGAGGTGCAGGGGCCAGGGAAAAGATGATAAAAATAGGGTATGAGGTGACCAAGCCCTTACCAAAGGCAGTATTGGATGGGATGTATGTAAAACTGAGAAAGATCATGACCGAAACGACTGCAAAAGTGGACGGCACGTACATGCTTGATAGGGGCGCATACGATACGAACACTCTGTTGAAAAATCATCTTACATACGATTATACATACAAGCCGCAATTCATGTTCATTAACTATGTGGAAGCCCACGAGCGTTATCCAGTTAAAGACATAAAAGTGCCGCAAGACAAGTGGATGTACCTCGCCGGAATAGATGAGATCAATGATTATAACATGAAACACCTGCATGCCGCCTATCTCAAGAGGCTCAGGTACCTTGACGGTCAGATAAGCAGGACAATGGGGATACTAAAGGGGAACAACATCCTTGACAATGCCACTGTTATAGTAACATCCGACCACGGACAATTCTTCGGAGAGCACAATCTTTTATATCATTCCCTTCCCCCATACGATGACGTATCAAGGGTGCCCCTTATCGTGGCAAACTATGAGAATGGAAGGCTGATAAAGGACAAGGACACCATAAATACTCCAGTATCAATATCGGCGCTGCACGAATCTATACTGAACCTTGCATCTGGAAAATTCAATTATCTGAACGGGAATCTTAGGAGAGACAGATACGTATTATGCGAGCATACGGGAATAATCGAGGGTTGGGACGAAAAGCTGTTGAGGATGCTCGCGCCAAGGTCAAAGAGCGCGGCCAAACTGCTGGGCGCAAAGAGGCGTTACAATAAAAAAGTGACTGCGGTATACAGAAAAAACATGAAGCTCATGCACTATTTCGGTAAAAAGAGGGACGAACTATACGACATAGTGAAGGATCCTGAAGAGTCTACAAACATAATAGGAAAAAACAGGTCCCTTGCACTGGATATGGCAAGGGCCATACAATCCAATTAGCCCTCAACCTATTATTGCCTTCACATAACTCTGCTTGCATGCTGCGGCAGTGGCGTTCAACGTCTGGTTGCTTTCGCATATGTAAGCCGTATACACGTTTGCATTGCCTATTATCGATTGTGCTATCACAGAGTTCTGATTCGTCAGGTTTTCAAGTATCCTGTTCCAGTCATAACCCTGAAGTATCAATGGGCTAATGCTAGCACCACTCAAAACGCTTCCGTTTTCAAAATCCATAAATGGTATGCCATTGATGGAATATTTACTATATACTAATTGTTCTGACGGGGAAAAGTTGGTTGTTGTTAAGTTTTTCTCGTACCTGTCAAATAATTCGACCCCGTTAAAGTATAAGATATTGCTTCTATAACTGGAATTTACGAACGAGAACGTCGCAGTGTCTGCCGCATAATCTGTGGGGCTGGATTCCATATACGTCAAACCGGTAAAGTTCCCGAATCTCATCAATGCAATTATAAGCCCCCACCTTGATGTTGCACAATATGGGCAGAATTCCCCGCCAACATATAGAACTTCGGGCTTCCCGTCCACGCTTAATGGTTTTGCGTTTATGAATTTCGGCGGATTCGCGTATTTTCCCGAGAGAACCACCACTCCGGCACCTATCTGGTCTGCCAGCGTGTAATTATTGGCAATTCCGGATAGCTTTTTGATATACATAGAGCTTACCTGCTTCCCACACTCACTGCAACCATTGGAATGATTGGTGGATAGCAGATAAACAGCAACTCCTATGATTACTATAACCGCAACAGCGATATAAATCATGTATTCTTTTTTCATGGCTATACAAGCACCCATTAAAATAATGATTAGATAGGAATATATTTATACCTTAATAAATTTATAGGAGGGGTTGTAGCGTAACTTGGCAGCGCGGCAGGCTCCAGATGTTTATATGTAGAATTGAGCAAACGCGATGATTAGGATCTGGAATACAGAAAAATATGAAGTAACCTGCAAATCTGGGTTCAAATCCCAGCAACCCCAAGGCGTTTGGTTGTCGTAACGCATAAGATACAAACATTGCAGGATCTTGGCACAAGAGCAGAACATGTATAAACATTGTGCGTGATACTAATCGTGGTCAGAATGGACAAACTTAGCGTAAAGGGATCGGCGTTAGGTGGGGGAGTTCTATGGGCATTTTACATACTGCTTGCAGGCTGGGGATCCATATTTGGATGGGGGTACGACTTTCGTTAGTGCCTTCTCTAATCTATACATAGGATATGGCCCGACTTTCGTAGGCGGGATAATAGGTGCTGTTTGGGGCTTCTTCGACGGCGCTGTAGCCGGTGCTGTAATAGCTTTGGTTTACAACTGGGCGACAATTCCGGAGAAACGGCGCAAATGACACTTATAACTGCACGCTTAATCGCAACGGGTACAGAATTATATCCCAAATTCAAATAGTTTATGGTGATCGTATGATAAACGTGGGGATGTACTACAATGTAAAAGAGGGCCATGAAGCGGAGTTCGAAAATATTTTTTCAAATGTCGCGGAGAAACTGAAGAATTCCGGTTCGGCCATAAAAAATGCCCAGCTATACAGAGCAATAGGGAAAAATGAGTATCTCATATATACCGAATGGGAGAGTCTGGATGCATTCAAAGCGTTCATACAGAGCAAGGCATTTGGGGAAACCACAAATAAGGGGAAAGGGATAATAGAAGGTAGGCCAAGGCACAGGATATTTGCAGAAGTCAACGGGCCATAACTCCTAAGTTATCCATCGATGCAGGTAAAACGTTAACTTTTTAAATAGCCATCAGCTTTGCTCATAAATCTGCTCATAAATCATAATTCTTGAGCAGATATAATAATTTATGAGCAGAGAAGTTGTATATCTTTTTCGGTTGTAATACCTAT
>CAZFUA010000031.1:0-10769 GCA_964521995.1 Microcaldota archaeon | reverse complement strand
CAACTTCATTCACCGGCGGCACATCTTCATACACGTACAACTGGAACGTCTACAACACGATAACAGGAACAATACTCGCAAACATGCTTGAATCAAACTCATTCACTGGCAACACATTTTCATGGACAATACCATCCAACATGGTCGGCAACACGGTAAACGCAAATGTGATAATTACTGATTCCGCAACGGCAAACGCCATAACAAACAGCGTATCTTCAGGGACAATAACAATAGTTGCACCAACAGTGTACACGCCGCCATCAAACCCGACATTAACACTGTCTAATACACTCATAGACCAGGGGCAATCCATACTCTTCACCGCGACAGTCCAGAACGGCCAGTCCCCATACGCATTCAACTACCAGATAGTCAATTCAATAACCGGAACCACAATAGCAAACCAGCTCTATACCGGAAATACATACACATCCAACACATTCCTCTGGACTCCCCCGAACGCCCTCTACACTGCGAACACCTTCAAGGCAAATGTGATAATCACAGATAATCTCGCAAACTCCGTAAACACGATCTACACTTCGATAGGTTACAATGCGGCGATGGCAACGCCATCAATCACGACCCCAACCCCTTCAACACAGGCAACAGGCAACACACTCACATGGACAACATCATTCACCGGAGGCACAACGCCATACACATACAACTGGAACGTCTACAACACAATCGACGGAACAACACTTGCAAACATGCTGGAATCAAACTCATTCACAGGAAATACATTCTCGTGGACCATACCAAGCAGTATGGTTGGCAATACCGTAAAAGCAAACATAATAATAACGGATTCCGCAACGACAAACGTCATAACTGACAGCGTATATTCAGGAACGATAACGATAGTTGCACCTGTGGTATACACTCCTCCATCAAACCCTACGCTTGCGTTGTCAAACACCTTAATCGACCAGGGCCAGAGCATTCTATTCACAGCAACAGTCCAGAACGGCCAGAGTCCTTACACCTACAACTACCAGATAGTCAATTCCATAACAGGAACCACAATCGCGAACCAGCTCTATACTGGAAATACATACACATCTAACACATTCCTCTGGACTCCCCCGAACGCCCTCTACACATCCAATACGTTCAAGGCAAACGTCATAATAACCGACAACCTCGCAAACACCGTAAACACAGTATATTCGCCGATAGGCTACAATGCAGCGATGACAGTGTCTATCACTCCATCAACTACCCAAACAATAAACAGCGGCCAGAACGTAATATTTACGTCAACGATATTCGGTGGTACATCACCATACTTGCACCAATGGTACAGCGGCACAGCGTCAACATGCACTTCAGATTCGGCAATATCCGGTGCAACATCCAATACATATACTGCATCGCCTTCCTCTACTACATATTACTGTCTGCAGGTAACAGACAGCGCCACCTCCAACAGCATTGTTTACTCTGCAACAACAGAAGTAATAGTCAACGGACCCCTCGAATCTACAGGATGGACTACGTCCAATTCGACTGTGGACGCAAACCAGTACGAGTCTCTTACTGCATCAGTGACTGGAGGCACAAGTCCATACACCTACAACTTCCTTGTCTACGATTCTGCCAATGCACTTGCATTCAATGTATTATATATCGGAATATCTCAGATTTCCAATACGTTCACATTCCAGCAAACAACTCCGACAGGGCAATGGACTGCAAACATCATTGTCACTGATTCTGCATCGTCGCAAGTGACGAACTCCCTCACATACAATGTCTACTCTGCACCGCAAATTTCAATATCCCCAAGTTCCAGTTCCATAACGCAGGGCGACATGGAGACGTTTACAATACTTGAATCCAACGGGATTGGTCCATTCACAATAGAACTTTTCAATGAAACGTCGAACAGCCAATTCGGGTCAAATGTCATAATAAATTCACCTGGAGGGACGAATTCCATCTCATTTGTAACCTCAAGTACTGGCACATTCACGTACAATGCGATCGCAACGGATCTTGGAACAAATGCGCCATTCGTATTCAATTCAGTATCAAGCACCATAACGGTCTCCCAGTCGTCCTCTGGCGGATCTGGCGGCGGAGGCAAACCGCAGATGACAACAGTTACACTTGATGACAACCTGACAAATGTATCATCATCAAGTGCGCCCATATTCAATGTCTACATAATAAGTGGCACAGGCAGCACGTTGAACAAATACACATACAACCAGAACCAACTGCCAGCGCGAATCACGTATCCAAGTGCAGATCGCCTCAACTTCATGTTTATATGCTCGTTCGCCATAGGCTCCTCAACCTACCAGTATGACAATATTGTATACGGCCTTGGATTCAACAATCCATGCAATGCGAACTACACCGTATATGGCGGAACATATGAGGTCCTGTACAGCCGCACAACGCAAAGTTCCTCATCAACAACCGTGGGTTCTACTACATCTACTACACAGTCCACAACCACGAAATCTACGACTACGACAGCCTCATCAACAACCATGACAATCGTATCAACCTCTGCGACTACTACATCCACTTCATCCACATCCACTTCATCCTCTACTTCCTCCGTCTCTTCAGTTCCTTCCACAAGTCCCTCAACGGTTAATACCACAATACCCACAACCGTAAATACAACATCAACCAGTTCAACATCGACAACTTCCACCACTATAATCACAACCACTATTCCTCTGGAAGAAAACGTGTCTGTGGTTGTATCAACAAACAACACTGCAAACATTGAGGTGCTAAATGGCACACTTATACTCAACATAAGCAGCGACTTCGAGGCTCCGCATATGGTGAAATTATCCGTAATGAATGTGAACAGCGCGATACCCTCACCGGCAAACTATATCAAGCTTTTTGAGTTCTATCTGGGTGCAACTCCAGGAACAAACGTAACGATAAACGTGACGGAGAGATACAACTGCGGAATCAAATCCCAGTTGCTTGCACCGTTCTACATTTCCAACAACACATGGGTTCCAATATACAACAGCTTCGCGCTGCAGAGTACCTGTACAATAACGTTCAGCGCGCAGAACAACCATGTTATAGGGCTGTTTGAATACTCCTCAAACGGGAAGAAATCCGCCTCAAAGCCCACACCGCTGGAATACGCGACTCTCGCTACGCTGATTGTTGTCATTGCAGGATTGGCGGCGTATGCCGCTTATCTTCTCGTATCCGGGAGAAAATAGACAAGGGCGGATTGTTTACTTACGGCTAGAGCCTTCCTTTTGATTCCCCTTCCGAGACTCCCCTTGCTATGATGTGGGCAATCCTCAGCGCCTCGAACGCATTAGGCGCAAATGACTTTAGATAAGCCTTCTCAAGGGTGCTCTGCAGGAATAAGCCATTCACTTTAAGGTAATTCATCGAAGTGCTCTCATTTACTATTTTTATCCTGCTGTCCACATCGGCCTTCTTGATCCTCGAGAACTCCTTGAGCGCCTTTATGAGTTCCTTGGCGTTCTGCTTGCGCCTGTTGAGCAGCACCACATTCACATCGAGTTTCTCCTCAAGCATCTTGGGATCTATTATGTTGAGCCCAGCCAAGGCAATGCCATTGAAAAGAAGCATTCTTACCTGTTCCCTGAACCTTGATTTCCTGAGCATCCTTATTATCTGGCTTGTGGAATCAGCTCCCTCTACTTCTATGCTTGTAGACAATAAGCCCTCTATGTAATCGTTTCTGAATATCACTCCAACAAGTAGCGTCCTCTTTTTTCTTTCTATCGGCCCGCTTGCTATTGCTATGAACCTTGCGCCCTTCTTCAACCAATCTACTTTTTCCTCTGTGAGAGCTGCTTCTTCAGCTCTGCCACCTGCTCGTCTATGCGCTCTATCGCCTTGAGCAGCTCTGCCTTGGCGTTCTTCTTGCTCTTGAGCGCCAGCACCGCGTTCCCTGTCTCGGGATGGTCTTTTGAGACACCTGCAAATTCCGTGCTCTCGTCCGCAAGCAGCTCGTGCGCTATTAAGTCAGGTATCGTAAGGTCCCTTGTGTCGAATTCTATCACAAGCTCCTTGCTCTCATCCTTCAGGACTTTCATGTTCAATGAACCACCAATCATGCGAATAATTTCCTTATCTCTTCCGGTTTGTTGTAAAGCTCGCTTATCTTCTTGTGCTCCCTGTGGCCGCATTCCTTGCAGGCAAGAATGCCGCTGCCCTTATGCTCCATGGGGCCGCCGCATTGCGTGCAATTCGAGTAAATTACCCCGGTTTCCCTTCCGCTCAACGATAGCGTATACGAATCCTTGTCGTTGTACAGCACCCTTGCGAGTATGGTGTCGCCCACCCCGCACGGCTTTTCCTCTCTCTCCTTGTTTGCGCTGAACCTGTTCTCATGGCCCATCCTTGTTCCGAATCTCGGCGTCCTTGGCCTTGGGGCGAGTATCTTGCCATCCTTGAGCGCAAGATAGTCCTTTCGCTCTATGTTTATGTCGTCGAGCTTTACGAACATCACGTTCTTCATGTCATCCGTCACTACCCCTATTACGAGCATGTCCTTTCCTATTATCTTTATTTCCCTTCCCAGGGGCGTGATTCCCACAGACCCCGCGCTCTTGGCCACCTTGCCCACTACTGCCGAGTATATGACGCCGTTCTCGACGTACGTGTTGCTTCCTGAGGCGAATTCCTCCTCCGTCGCTATCTTTTCCCCGGGTGTAACGAACAGCTTATCCTCCATATAATCATTCCTTTATGTTTTCCTGCAGATTCTTCATGCGGTTTATGCTCCTGAGCGCCCTGTACACAGCCACAAGCGTGTTGTATCTTGCCCTAGTCCTTCCCCTTGAGAAGGTCCATGCGTCCTTTACCCCCGCAAGTTCCAGCATGCGCTTTACCGGGGCGCTTGCCACTATGCCGAGGCCTCTCGGCGCCGGCTTCAATATAACCTCGACGCTGCCGCACCTTCCCGATACCTTGAACGGGAGGCTGTGCTTGGTGCCGCACAGGCACTGCCAGGACCCGCATCCCATTATGACAGGCATCAACCTGCTTTTCGCGTCTATTATGCCGCTCTCTATGGCGCTTTTCACCTCTGGATCCTTGCCCGCGCCCACTCCCACATGGCCCTTTCCATCTCCTACAATCGTTATCGCCCTGAACTTCTGCTTCCTGTTGTTCTTCGTCATTCGCTGCACGCTGGCTATCTCTATGACCTCGTTGCTCAAGTCCGGGAAGAGGGAATCTATTATCTCCGGTTCCTCTATTCTTCTCCCGTCGTGGAATATCTGCTCTATCGAAGTCACGCGCTTCGACTTTACGTCCTTCCCGAGATCCGTCCTGGGCTCCCACGCCTCCACATTTAGCCTTATCTGTTCTCTTTCACGCTCCCTGTTTCCTTCCATTCTTCTTCTCAAAACATCACTTGCCATTCAGCTCGTTTCTTATAGATTCGAATTTCTTAATTATATCCTTTGCATCGAAACCAGATTTAGCGTAATCTGAGAATCTGGTTTTGTAGCCGTTCTCGTCCAGTTTGTCTGCATATCCCGCGATGTGCGCGCCAGAAAGCCTTGCATTGTCGAATTCTATCTCTCCAAGCAGGTTTGCCCCGCTGTCCTTGAAGCCTTTTGCCGCAGCGAATATGACCGAGCCCTTCACAGGCCTGTATAGCCCTATGTCCAGCACGAACTCCTTTTTCCTGTCTATGGTCTTCTTTGCGAGCAGCATGCCTGTAAGGTAAGCGGTTGGTATGTTGCACCTCGGCTCCCAGCCCATTCCTTTCAATTCTCTCGAGTTCGCGCTTGCGATTATCCTGTCGCCCTTGCCGCTGTATTCTATTACCTGCATCGTTATGGCCCTGTTGCTCCTCCTTACGACTACCCTCAAGGTGCGGCTCTTGAGCAGCGCTATCCTTTTCTTGTAGTTGGTCACCGAAGACCTTCTTCTTCGCCTTATCATCCTGTACATAAAAATCATATGTGTCTGAGTTTGTTCGCGGTTTCCTCGTCTATGTTCAATCCGTCGCTGCGTATGTGGTTGAGCAGCGATATCTTTGTAGGGAAGCTGCCTCCCTTGACCAGCGCGTAATACTTCCTGAATTTGAGGCTGTCTATGAGCGCCTGCTCCTTGAGGGACTTCAAGAGCCTTCTCTGCCCTCTTACCTTCTTCTTGTAATCGAAGGCGCCCCTTGCCTTGCTTGTTCCCTTCCTTCGTCCTGGGCCCCGCCTCCTGCCCTTGTTCCTCTTCTCCTTTAGCACCTTGGAATAGGCGCTTATGTTGTGCTTGGCCTTCAGGGCGTATATGCCTCCGCTCTTGATGAGCGTCCTCACATCCTCTCTTGTTATCGCCTTCCTTGCATCCTGAATGGAATCGTTCTTTATCCTTACGCTGCTTATGCCTCTGCCTAGAAGCTCCCCTGCTATCCTCTTCGTAAGCTTTATGCTCATCTGTAAGCACCGTTTGTTACCTTTATTTTTGCCTTGCTGGCTATTTCCGTTATCCCCACCCTTTTCCTTGCGGAGACGCCCTTTGCTATTGTCACGTCATAGCCCTCAAGCATCCTTTTCTCTATCAGGCCGTTGAGCTCATTGGCGTTGTGTACGAGCATTATCCTTTTGCCGTTCGCCCTTATCCCTTGCAGTGAGTCAGGATTCTTGTAGCCTATCGTCGGCTCAGCCCCCATGAAGCTCTTCTTGATGCGCTTCTTGTTGTCTATTCCGCGCTGCTTCCTCCATCTTGGGAGCACCCTCTTCCTCTTCTTTGCGCCGTAGTTCGGTATGCTGAATGTCGGATGGCCCTTTTTCTTTTGCATAAACATCACTCTATCTCGTAATACAATCCGTCCTGGAATACCCTGCTGTCCTTGTTCCTTATCTTGCATATCTGCCTTATGTTCGCGCTTGTCTGCGACACGTCGTCAAGGCTTGTCCCGTACACCCTTACGTTCTGCCCCTTGGCCTCGATTTTCGTGCTCCCCACGATCTTCGATATCCTTGGAACCCTCTCCCCTATTATGTTGTTTATGTAAATCCTGTCTTCCTTTATCTCCACGTTTATCGGGAAGTGCGCAAACACGATCCTCATATTCTTCTCGAAATACCTGTTGACCCCTGCAATGTCGTTGCTTAGCTCTGCCTTGAATGATTGCGCCGCCTTCGCGGCCTTCCTTGCCAGCGTCTTGTCCTTTACCGTGCTTATGATTATACTGCCCTCTTTTTTCTGCACATCGAGCAGCGCATCGTTGAATGCCCTGCTGTTCGTGCCAAGGCTGCCCCTTGTCTCTATCACGTTGCCCCTTATCTCCACATTCACACCTTCGGGTACCTGTACCTCCTTCGTTCCATCATCCTTCTTCGCGGCCTCCTTTTTAGTAGACATATGCAAGCAGCCTCCCTCCTATATTCTTTTCTTTTGCCTCCCTGTTTGTCATTATCCCGTCAGGTGTTGTGAGTATCAGTATGCCGAAGTCCTTGCTCGGTATGTACCTCGCCTCATACTTCTGTATGATGTCCTTCTGGACCGGATACCTCGGCTTTATTACCCCTATGCTGTTTATCCTGTTGGACAGCGTTACTTTGAGCATGCTTATCCTCTTATCCTTGTATTCCTCGTAATCCTCTATGTACGATTCCTTTTTCATGACATCAAGAACAGCCTTCAGCAGCTTGGTAGAATAGAGCACGCACTCTCTTCTTCCTATGCGCTCGTTGGTCTTTATCTTGTTTATTGCGTCAGCGAACCTGTCCATGCGATCAACCGTATTTCTTGAATCCTATGTCCCTTGCCACCTCCCTGAAGCACCTTCTGCATATGTAAAGCCTGTGCGATCTTATGAGCCCCCTGGCTGTGCCGCATATCCTGCATTTCCTGATTCCCTTGCCTTTGAATTTTTCCTCAATTCTTACCTTCACCTGCTCACCGCGGCCTCCGCCATACTCAAATTGAATTCCTTTTTAACGTGATCCATTATCTCGCTTTTCGTTATGGCCCTGTGCGATTTCGACACTCTTGATCTTTTTATTTTCCTGCTTGCGACCCTCAAGCCCTTCCTTGCGAAGGATATGTTCACGTTCATGCCCAGCATTCCGACCTTCGGGTCGTACTTTACCCCGCTTATGTCTATGTACTCAGCTATCCCGAAGCTGATGCTGTTGTCTGTTATGGACCCCTGTTTGATCTTCCTGTCTATGGCCTCGAAGAGCCTTGCTGCAAGCATCTTCGCATCCTGTCCGCGCACGGTCACGAATGCGCCGATCTTCTGCCCCTTGGATATCTTGAATGAGGGATTCCTTGTACGGGATATGGCGTTTGCCACCTTCCTTCCCGTTATTATCTCTATGAGCCTTCTTGCGTTCCCCTGCACGTTCTCGTCGCTTCCCGTGCCTATGTTTATGACTACCTTGCTTATCCTTATGCCGCGCATCACATTGCCGTTGTCCTTGTCCATGAGAATCATTCCACTACTATGATGTTGCTTACGAGCGTCTCGAAAGAGGCGCCGCCGCTTTCTATCTTTACCGACTGCCCCCTGTGCACGTTGCCCTTTATTATCTCCTTTATGCTCCCGAGCGCACCCACGTGGACCCCGTCTATTACCTCGCATTTGGCCCCCGCGTCGAACCTTATGACTTTTGATATGCCCTTGCCGGAAACCGCAACCGAATCGTTCACCTTGGCATCGTTCTTGCCCTTTATCGTCCTTCCGTCGTGCAGCCTCAGCATTATCGTATTGCCCTTGTTCTTGTACTTGCCGATTATCTTGTATAATTGGGCATCGTTCCCATCCGTCCTGTTTAGTTGTATCTGCCCCTTGCTGTTTATGCCTATTAAGTAGCTGTCAGACCCTACCGCTATCGCGTCGTTCAGCCCCACGGGGAACTTGGGCTCCTTTACGGGGTTGCCGTTTACGCTTACTAATCCATTCCTTATTATCCTGCCTACCTCTGCCCTCGTCAGTTCCGGATTAAGCCCGTTCACCAGCAGCATGAGCGCCACGGACCTCTCCAGGCTGTGCCTCCCTGGGTTCTGCTTTATGACGTACTTGTGCTCTTTCCTGTGTATGGCGAAGTATCTAGGCGCGTATAGCCTTTTTATGTGCCCGCTGCTTCCCTTGTTTGCCATGATATTACCTATTTTGGGCCGCAACTGTGGCAGTTGCCGCCTTTGCCTCTGTCTTTTCCTCCTGTTGCTGCAGCGCGTTTTCCTCCGTTTCCTTCCGCTGCTTTGCCGCCGGCTTTTCCTCCTTCTTTGTCTCGACCCTCGCGACCTTGAGCCTTGCGGCCCTGAATTTGTCGTTCAGGTTGAGGTCTGTTATGTAAACATTGCTGGCGTTTATCTGTATGTTATGCTCCTTTCCGCGTGCGTTCTTCTTTGTAAGCGAGTCTATGCTTATGCGCCCCGTCCTCAGGTTCACCCTTATCACCTTTCCCGTTGCGCCCTTCTTGCCCCCGGAGACGACCTTGACGGTATCTCCCCTTGATATCTGCACCGACCTCTTATTGATGTTCAGCTTTTTCCTCAGCGCCTTGTCAACGTGCGCATGCAGGAAATGCTGCCTCACGTGCAATGGCGCATTGAACCTGAAGAACCTCTGCTTTCTCGGCTTTCCGCTTGCTATCATTCAAACAACCCTCGATGCTATGCCTGCAAGTTTGACGTAGCGCTCTATTACCTCCCTTGCCATCGCGCCCTTTACCTCGGTGCCTACTGCAAGGTTCGAATCTGTTACTATTATTCCCGCATTGTCCTCGAATTTCACCCGCATCCCGTTTGACCTTCTTATCGGGGCCTTCTGCCTTATTATCATGACGCGCACCTTCTTCTTGACGTATTGGGGCGTTCCCGACTTCACGCTTGCGATTACGACATCGCCCAGGCCGGCCCTGGAGTACCTGCCCTTTCTTCCTCCGCCCTTTCCTATCCTGTTTATTATCATGAGGATTCTTGCACCGCTGTTGTCCGCGCATGTGAGCCTGCTTCCAGGCACGAGAACCCTTGATATCTTTGTTGCAAGCCCCTTCATTCCTCCTCAACCCTGCTTAGTATTTTCGTGACAACAAAGGACTTCGTCTTGCTGAGCCTCCTTGTCTCCGATATTATGACCTTGTCGCCGTCCTTCGCCCCCATGCAGTCCGGATTGTATGCCGCGACCCTCGACCTCTTCCTGAGTGACCTCTCGTATTTGTGAAGCAGCGTCGTGTATGCATGTTCTATTATTACTGTCTTCCTGGCCCTGTCGCTGACGACTATTCCCTCTATGTCGTTTCCTCTTGTCTTCAGCATTCCATGCACTGGACATTTCGGATCATTACATTCCACAGCAATCACTTCACTTCAACGCTCTTCTTTTGTAAAACTTAAGTGCCTTCTCGGTTCGCTCATGCGGCCTAAAATTTATTTCCTCGCCCTTCACTATAAATGAATCATTTCCATACGTAAATCTAAACACAGAGATTTTCTTGACTACCATGTTTACTTTGGAATCATGCCTCAGATATAGAAGATTTTTTGTCTCGTTTATTACTCTTCCTTTTGTTCCTATCTGCGAGCTGTCCCTCGAATCTATTACTTCAGCTTCGAGACCTATGAGCTCATGAAGCACAATGTTCTTATTATTATATTCGTGCATTAATTTAAACCTTTCTTTTGCCTTGACGATACTAGAACCAAGGCATATACGCAAATAACAGATGTACTGCCTTTCGAGCGCACCAAAAAACAGATTACACCTATCGTACTATTCGCATTGGGACTATTTCAAACTTTAGCACGACAGTAATTTAACACTTTTCCTCGAATAC
>CAZFUA010000030.1:0-11013 GCA_964521995.1 Microcaldota archaeon | reverse complement strand
ACCTGCGTCTAAGGTTATATAATTCCAAAACATTATTAGAATGTCAAGTTCCTAGTCATAACGCCTCTACGAAATGTTCGGATATTTGCCTAATCTACTATAAATGGATTGTTTTGCGTTTAATATGCAATAAAGCACGGTGCACGCATTCATTTTAGTATTCTAAATATCGCATCCATGTTGTCTGATTCTGCCGCGGTCACGATTTTTTTAGCCTTGCATGTTTCACATCTGTATTCTATCAGGAACCAATTCCTGTCGTGCGTTGCCTTTACGGGCTTCATGAGGCCTTTACAGTCCGATGCCCTGTCTCCAGGATTTATGTCAACATGCTTACTCCACAGGCAATTTGGGCAATGGTCTGTGTAACCCGTACCTGCTACTTTTGCACCGCACACACCACATGTAAAGTTCTCCTTTCTTTTCGAGAACCGCTTGCCCTCTCTGCCGCTCATACCCACACGCAAAGATTATTAAGATATGTAATGATATAAGGTATTTGTTTATATTCTTTGGGGATTTGCATGAGGAAAGAGAAGGATTCTCTTGGGACTGTAAAGGTGCAAACCGGCGCCTATTATGGCCCAATCACACAAAGGTCGATAGAAAATTTCCTGATTTCTGGTGTTCCTTTTCAGTGGGAATTCATAAAATCATACGCAATACTGAAGCGTTCGGCGGCAATTGCCAATACAAGGCTAGGTGCTCTTGACCTCAAGATATCAAAGGCGATAATCTTCGCGTGCGACGAGATAATAAGGGGCAAATACCATGACCAATTCCCGGTAGACGTATTCCAGGCAGGCACGGGAACGTCCACAAACATGAACCTCAACGAGGTAATAGCAAATGTCGCGCTCGAAAGGCTCGGGCACAAGAAAGGCAGCTACAAGATAGTAAACCCGAATGACCACGTGAACATGTCTCAATCTACAAATGACACTTTCCAGTCTGCCGCTCACATAGCGGCGCACTCTATGCTTGCCAAAAAGCTCATACCGGCGCTTGAAAAGTACCAGAGCGCGATTGCCAAGAAATCAAGGGAATTCTCCAGGATAGTCAAGGAGGGGAGGACCCATCTCATGGATGCGGTGCCCATAACCCTGGGCCAGGAGTTCAGCGGCTATTCGATAGAGCAGGAGATCAAGGAGCTAAAGGAATCATCGGAGGACCTCCTCCGCTTAAGCGTTGGGGGAACGGCTGTCGGCACCGGCCTGAACACCTATCCGGGATACAGGGGCATGTTCTTCAGGGAGCTTAACAAATATACAGGTTACAGGTTCGCGCCCGTGAAGAACGCCTTCGAGATGACGCAGAACGTTGAGACTCTTGCTGAGACAAGCTCAAGGCTCAAGGACCTGTCCCTCAAGCTCATCAAGATGGCCAATGACATAAGGCTCATGGGCTCTGGACCGTATACCGGGCTAAATGAGATAACGATACCAGCTGTGCAGCCGGGCTCATCGATAATGCCTGGCAAGGTGAACCCCTCTATGGCCGAGATGCTCACCATGGTCTGCTTCAGGGTCATAGGGAACGACCTCACGATTACCATGGCGGGGCAGGGAGGGCAGTTCGAGCTCAATATATTCGTGCCGCTTGCCGCTTATACGCTTCTCGAATCTATTGAGATATTGTCCAACGGCGTCGAGGTGTTCACGGAAAGGTGCGTTGCCGGAATAAAACCCAACAGGAATGTACTGAGGGACAATTTCGAGAGGAGCGCGGAAATCGCTACGGCACTTTCACCAGCACTGGGCTACTCCAAAGTCGCGAAGCTGGTAAAGGAGGCCGAGAAAAGGGGCGTAGGCATAAGGGACATAGTCCTTGAGAAAGGGCTCATGGACAAGAGGGAGCTTGACCGTATTCTCAATCCGTTGAGGCTGACAAGGCCGGACCTGCCCTTCGGGAAGCGGAAAAAGGTGAGGCAATAAGCAAAGCATGGACGGGGCATATATCTCGCATGGAGGGCCTCGAAGATGGAGCCGATAGACACCTTGAGGATACTGTAAGCAATTTATTTATACCATTTTGCCCATACCATACCAATAGGCGATATTTGTGGTAGTTGGAAAACCCTCAAAATCAGAGGAAACGAACAAATCGGACGGCAGTGCGGATTATTATGCTGATGCGGGCTTTGATGTGGACAGCTTCGGCCGCTTCATGGACGCGTCAAAAAAACGCATAATAAAATTAGAGCTCCTTGATTCGTATGCGGGGGCATTCGACGGCGAAGCAAAAATGTTAAGAAAATTCCTAAAGAGGGGAATCAGTAGAAAGGAATTGTATGACTCTTTGGGAAAGGATTATGAGAGCACCAGAAGGCTCGCAAGGAGGGGCGTGAAATTCATCCGTATACATGTCGTAAGCATGCCGGTCAGCGACTATATAAGATTGGAGATAGAGAGCTACAAAATGTCTGAAAGGTACGGCGAAAAAATATATTTTGCAAAAAGGGAGGACTTTGAGGCTGTAAAAAGGAGGTCTAAACTTAAGATAATCGACTTCCTTGTTTTTGATTCTGATGTCGTTATGCTTAACAATTTCAGGACGGACAAAAGGCACAATGCGGTAAAATACCTCGGCACCGCATTCGTAGAAGACAAGAAACTTGCAAAAAGGTATGCTGATTTTTGGAGGAGACTGCTCAAAAAATCAATACCAATGAGGGCATTCATCAAGGGCGAGGGGTCTGCCCGCGCATAGGGCGAAATTCCTGTGCAACAAAGTCTTATAAATTGGCTTTGCTTATTGCATATCTTAACCAAAATGGGGCCTTGCGTGAATGGCGGATTATAAAAGAGTAAGCTGTGACGTTCTAATCATAGGGGAAGGCGGAGCAGGATTGAGGACTGCGATAGAGGCCAACGGCAACGGCTCAAAAGTCATACTGGTTTCCAAGACACTACTTGGCAAGGCGCATACTGTGATGGCCGAAGGAGGCATAGCCGCTTCGGTTGCCAACGTCGATTCAAAGGACAACTGGCAGGTGCATTTCTCAGATACGATTGTTGAGGGCGACTACGTAGGCGACTGGCGCATGGCTGAGATACTGGTCAAGGAGGCCCCGGACCGCGTTTACGAACTGGAGAGATACGGCGCATTGTTCGACAGAACCCCTGACGGAAAGATAATGCAGCGTGCATTCGGTGCGCACACGTATAGAAGGCTATGCCATGTCGGCGACAAGACGGGGCTTGAGCTGATAAGAACGCTAGAGGACAGGATACTGCACAGCAATGTAACTTTCATTGACGAGCTGATTATAACGAAGCTTGTGAAGAAGGGCAACAAAGTCATAGGCGCGATAGGCTTGAACCTCAAGGAAGGTGAATACATAGCAATAGAGTCAAAGGCTGTTGTGCTGGCCACCGGCGGAGGCGGCAAGATCTACAAGGTAACGTCCAATTCAAAGGAAACCACTGGCGACGGGATTGCGCTTGCATTGGAAGCAGGCGCTGAGCTACGCGACATGGAGATGGTGCAGTTCCATCCAACCGGAATGGTTTACCCTCCGGGGGTCAAGGGCCTGCTTGTAACCGAAGGGGCTAGGGGTGAGGGGGGAATATTGCTGAACGCCAAAGGGGAGCGCTTCATGCTCAAGTATTCGCCTAAATTAAAGGAGCTAGATGCAAGGGACATAGTTGCGAGGGCGATATACAACGAGGTAACATCAGGAAACGGAACGGATCATGGCGGCGTGTATTTGGATGTAACACATATGAGCAGCGGCTTCATAAAGAAAAAACTGCCCGCAATGTACGAGCAGTTCCTTGAATTTGCAGGCGTAGACATAACAAAGGAGAAGATGGAGGTTGCGCCCACGGTTCATTACTTCATGGGGGGCATAGGCGTCGACCCGGAAAAATGCAGTACAAGCATTGAGGGGCTCTTTGCCGCAGGAGAGGTTTCAGGAGGGCTTCATGGTGCAAATAGATTGGGGGGCAATTCCCTTGCTGACATACTCGTATTCGGAAGGCGTGCTGGAAGTGCCGCATCTGAGTATTCAAAAAAAGCAAAGCCTGAGTCCATTGAAGACAAGGATATTGCAGGCGAGATAAAAAGGATAAAATCGTACCTTGGGCGTGGAAAGGAAAGCCCATACATGCTTATCGAAGAGCTCAGAAAGGCGATGAGCGATCACGTTGGCATCATAAGAAACGGCGAGGATCTTTCAAATGCATTGAAGATTATAGGAAACCTGAAAGAGAGATCAGTTGGCATTGGCGTTGAAGGTGATGAGAAATACAACAATGGACTAATAGCCTGCATAGAGCTCAATTTCATGCTGGGAATTGCGGAGTGCATAGTAAGATCCGCAATAGAAAGAAGGGAAAGCAGGGGAGCTCACGCAAGAAGCGATTATCCGAAGAAGAAGGTTGAATGGAAAAAGAATATATACTGCAAACTCAAGGATGGCAAAATCGCATTGAGCGCAAGGAAGGTTCCGGAGATGCCGGAACGGCTCAGCAATTTAATAAAACCGGAGCGATACCAATGAGAAACATAAAGATGAGGGTTTACAGGCAGGATCCCGGCACGGAAAGCTCAGGGCATTACTCCGAATATACAATTCAGATAGAGGAAGGTATGGTGGTTCTCGGAGCCATCACGCACATAATAGAAACTATTGATTCAACGCTTTCCGCAAGATGGAACTGCGAGGCCGCAAGGTGCGGCTCGTGCAGCGCCGAGATAAACGGAGTGCCAAGGCTCATGTGCAAGACAAGGCTCGATGAGCTTGGCGATACTGTAACAGTAGGACCCATGAGGGCATTCAGGCTGGTCAAGGATCTGGTAACCGACGTATCGGAAAACTATGAAATAGAGAGGAGGATGCCGCAGTTCCATCCGGATCCTAGTGCAAGGCAGCCGTGGACAATGGCAGGCATGGACGTAGAAAGGTCCAAGGAATTCAGGAAATGCATCGAATGCTTTCTATGTCAAGATGTGTGCCATGTTATAAGGGAGCACAAGAGCGTCTACATAGGGCCTAGGCACGTCATAAAGGCTGCATCGCTAGATATGCACCCGATTGACACTCTCGACAGGTCAAGCATGCTCAACAAGGAGGCAGGGATAGGCTACTGCAACGTAACCAAATGCTGCCAGGAGGTGTGCCCCGAGCACATAAAGATAACGGACAACGCGATAATACCCGAGAAGGAAAGGGGCGCGGACAACTTCTATGATCCTATTATGAAACTGTTCAAGAAGAAAGGCAAGGAATGATGATATGGAGATTAAAAGCAATCTATCCGGACGGCTCCCCGGTGAATTCCTAGAGCCCAATGTCAGGCTGTATTCGTTCATCGCGCTCATGGCGCTTGCCTCTCTTGCTCTGATTGCGTTCCCGGTAAAGGAATTCAACGGTTACATAGACCCGTTCTATTCGCCTACAGTCATCATCATACCCCTGATAGGGCTTTTCAGGCTGACGTGCTATGCGTTCAGGAGATATTACAACAGGCACATCTTCAAGCATCCTGAAGCCTGCCCAGCATATGAGAGGATAGATTCAAGTTCGAGAGCTTATACAGGAGAGACGAGCACGCTATTCAAAGTAGAGAACCTGCACAGGTACTTCATGTATGCTTCTCTTGCAGTGCTTCCGTTCTTTTACTACGACCTCTACGTATCGTTGACGTATGCAGGTGGTTTCATCCTCAGGCTGGGCAGCCTGCTAATGGTCGTTGACGTTGTCGCGTTGACGTTGTACGTTCTTTCATGCCATTCGGTGCGCAGCCTCATAGGAGGAAGAAACGACTGCTTCAGCTGCATGAAGATGTCGAAGCAAAGGAAAAAAATCTACGACGCACAGTCGAGCATTAACGTGCACCATGAGGTGTTCGCATGGCTGAGCCTGATAACCATAGTCGCGGTCGACATGTTCATAAGGGCTATAAGCATAGGCATACCGCTTGATCGCATACTGATACACATCGTGATCTAATGGCAGATATTCTTCCCACAAAATACAGGTACCCGATGTTCTTCCTGGGAATAGCGATAATGTCCGTATCCGGATTCGTCCAGAGATACGCGAAAACCGGGCCCGGGTTCACCGTTGTGTGCGTAGCCGCAGGGTTCATACTGTTCGTCGCCTCTGTGGCGATTCCATGACCGTTGCGTCAATGCCTTGTAGTAAGCCGTTCTATTTTCCGGTACCTCTTGATCGATTCCTTGACGCTCCTTCTCACAGCTCTCGTGTTCAACGCAACCCTTGCGTATCCCTGTTTTTCTACCGCCTTCGCGACCTCCACGGCAACATTCACCACAAGTTTGATCGTGGTGTCCCTGTCGGTCAGATCTGGCATTATGGATTCGACTGAAAGCCTCCTGCCTATGGATTTTGATATTGCAATAGCCGCGCGCAGCAGTACGTATTCATCGATCCTCGTCGCCCTTGCCTCGAGCATTCCGCGGATAACCCCGGGAAATGCATACAGGTTGTTTACCTGATTTGGGGTGTCGCTTCTGCCCGTGGCTACGATAAACGCCCCAGCCCCTCTCGCCTCGTCGTAGTCTATCTCTGGATACGGATTTGCTAGCGCAAAAACTATCGGCTTTTCTGCCATTGACTTTATCATACTGCTTTTGAATGCGCCTTTAGCGGATGCGCCTATAAGCACGTCCGCGCCTTTTACCATATCGGCCAGATCGCCCCTGAGCATCTCCTTGTTTGTCATGCTGGCAAGCATCTCCTTCATGTAATTCATGCCGTCCCTTCTGCCCTTGTATATGGCCCCGTGGGTATCGACCATGTATATCCTTTTTGCCCCGGCATAATGCAGAAGCTCAGCTATCCCTGTGCCTGCAGAACCCGAGCCGTTTATGACGATCTTTACCCTTTCAAGCCTCTTTTTAGCCAATTTCAGCGCGTTGAACAGCGCAGCAAGCGTCACGACCGCCACGCCATACCTATCATCGTGGAAAACGGGTATCTCCAGCTCCCTTTTCAGCCTGTCCACGATCCTGAAGCATTTCGGCGTTTCTATGTCCTCTATGTTTATCGCGCCGAACGATGGCTGTATGTTTTTCACGAGCTCTATTATGTCATCCTCATCGGTGGTGTTAATGCATATGGGGAATGCATCGACGCCCCCGAATTTTTTCAGCAGCAGCGCCTTGCCCTCCATGACCGGCAATCCAGCCTCGGGCCCTATCTTTCCCAAGCCGAGTATCCTGGTGCCGTCAGTAACTATCGCGACTGTCCTTCCCTTTAGGGTATAATCGTAAACAGAATCCCTGTTTGCCTTTATCGCCAACGATACGTATGCGACTCCTGGAGTGTAATATGTTGACAATTCGCCTTTCGTCTCCACTTCGACCTTCCCAGTTATCTCTATCTTTCCCTTTTTTGCCCTATGCTTGGCAAGAACATCGTGCTCGCTTACCATCCAAACACATAGATAAAAAAGAGCCTAACTATAAATAACCATTGCATTTGCTTGATGCCCGCATCCCTTAGTTGCAGAGGCTTAGCATGCTGTTTAGGAGTAGATCCTTTTCGCCTTATCGAGTATCTTTTTCCTTATTTTATCGATCCCATGGGCGGTATTTGGATTTATGCCTTTTATGGTCGCCCCTGCCGCCTGGGGATGCCCGCCTCCGCCAAAGCTTGTCGCCAATTTTAGGCAGTCTATCCCCTTTGCGCTTCGCATGTTGAGCCTGCCGCTGTCAAGGTTTATAAGAATGCCGACATCGCAGCCGAACCCGTCCATTATCATCTCCTTGCATGCCTCGTTGTCGTCTACGTGCTTGCCGCTCCCTATCCCTATCGTAATCCTGCCGACCTTGTAAGTAGTTATCGTTTTCCTTAGTTTTTCCTTGTTGTCCTTTGCCTCGGCATTGTAAAGGGCGTCCTTCGCGCTTACGAATTCGTTCCCGTAGTCGGCCTCCGAGAGGATCCTTACGATTTCCCTCAGGCCCTTTTCCGGGTTTGCGTAATAGTTCACGTAGCTTATCGCGTGGCCGAACATTATAATGGTCTTTTTGTTCCTGCCTTTCATCAAGTAAAAGTCGGACATGTGGGCCATCCTTGTCAATTGCATTCCGTACCTGTCTTTTTTCCTGCTGACCAGATGCTTGTATACGAGTTCCGCCCCGCAAAGTTTCCTGCTTTCCCCCATTTCGAACAGGTCGCATTTTTTGATCATGCTTTCGGCGTTTTTGCTTAGCCTGTGATGGTCCAGCCATACCACCATGTCGCCGTTGCTCTTGAGCGTTGCTATTATGCCACCAACTATATTTTCAAGGGCGGGATTCAACGGCAGGTCTGTGAATACTGCGACCCCGTTCCTGATCTGAGTGTTTTCCACCATTTCCAAAGTAGAAAGCATGTCTTTCGTTTCGTGGTCGCTGAAAAATACGTTCCTCAGAGGAACATTGAAATAATGCATTATGAGGGCCGCGCTTGCAAGGCCGTCAAAGTCCCTTCTATGGGTTATGCACATTACTTTTTCGGGCGCGCTGATCATTTTTTCAATGATTGCATTGTTTGAGAGCATGCAAAATCATCAAAACAAATTTACAGTATATGATCGGGATTGCTGCAATTCGGGGTTGGGTTTATACCCTTCTTCCCCTCCTGCCGCCCGGCCTTCTTGTCTTGTCCGTCGGTATCGGAGTAACGTCCCCTATCCTGTTGACCCTCAGGCCGCTCCTGGCGAGCACCCTTACAACGGCCTGCGCCCCAGCTCCTGGGGTCTTTGCACCGTGACCTCCCGGCGCCCTTATCTCTATGTTGATGTTCGTTATTCCTTTCTCTTTCGCAGTGGCGGCCACCTTGTACGCAGCCTGCATCGCAGCATACGGCGAACCTTCCTGGGAATCGGCATTCACCATCATGCCGCCGCTTCCTACAGCTATCGTCTCCGCGCCGCTCATGTCGGTAAGAGTTATTATCGTGTCGTTCTTTGATGAGTATACATGTGCTACAGCCCACCTTTCAGATTTCGGCTTTACTATCTGCTGGCCCATCGCCTTCGTTTCGTATGATACGGTTTCCTTGTCCTTCGGCTTGCTGCCTTTAGCCCCCTCCGGGGTTGCCTGTTTTTTTGTTGTGGCCTTGACTTTCTTTGGCATCCATACACCACTATGCGTTGTTTTCCTCTTTTTGATCCGAATCTGAATTCTCAGCTGAACGTGTCCCGGTTTCATTTTCTATTTCTGGTTCGCCCTGCGGAGGAACCGGCCTCTTCTGTTCTATGTCTATCGGCCTGTAATAGCTTATGCGGTTTTCTATCTCTGCGCCGACGAGATATCCTGGCCTTGTCACCTTCCTTCCGTCTATCGCTATGAACCCGTGAACGGTGATCTGCCTTGCTTGCCTTATGGACCTCGCCATGCCCTTCCTGTAGACTATGGTCTGAAGCCTTCTGTTGAGCAGGTCGTTTTCCTTGAGGTCGAGAAGGTTGTCCAGAGTCGTCTCCCGATTGGCTACACCGAGCCTTGCAAGCCTTCCTATGATCCTTCCTTTTACTTCCTCGGCTCCTGTACCCATGGACAGAAGCTCCCTCACGTTCCTTCTTATCCTGCTTACCTCAGACTGGACCTTCCAGAGCTCCTTCATGTTCTTGAGGCCGTATTCCTTTACCAAGTTTCTATCGGTTTTTATCCTCTCGAGATTCCATCTTTCCTTGGGCTTCTTGAACTTCGTCCTGTTTCTTTTTGGCGCTCCCAATTAATCACTATGATTCTATCTCGTTTTGCATTTTGGATCGTTGCTATTTCGAGGGTTTAGAACCCTTCGATCCACCGGCTCCTGCCCCTGCCTTCGCGGGCATCACAGACTTCTTTGTTACCCCTACGGTAATGCCGGTCCTTCCTGTTGAACGCGTATGCTGACCCCTGACCTTTTGGCCGTACTGGTGCCTGAAGCCTCGCCAGGTCCTGTTCGAAATGTCCTTTGATATGTCCTGCCTCCTGTTAAACAGCAAATCGTTGCTTACGACGTGTACGTCCTTCCCGGTTTCAGGATCCTTGTTCCTGTTTATGTTGTATGATGGTATGCCATTTGCCACGGGGTCCTTGATTATATTCTCTACGTCAGAAATCTGCGATTCGTTAAGGGAGCCCACCGCTGTGCTCCTCTGTATGCCCAGCTTTGATTCTATAGTAATTGCAAGATGATGCGCAAGGTTCGCTCCTATACCCTTAACATGTGAAAGCGCCCTCTCTATGTTGAGGGACCCGTCGACGTCACGCCCCGCTACCCTCACTATGGATGAGGCTCCGCTGGCCTGAAACTTTCCTCTATGTTCTTGTTTCGGATTTTCTACCATAAGGGCACCTAGAACTCTGAGAATTTAGAAAAATTCAGAGACAAATTGCACGTTGACTAATTAATTATGTCAGATATATATTTAAACCTAAACCTATTAGAAGGTATAGTATTCTTGTACTAATTACTAGATGAGGCGCATGGTTGCCGGCAAGATAAGCCTTGATAATGCCAAAAAGGACAAGCTGTTCTATTTTGTCGCGAACGTTGTGGTTTACAGGGAAAGCGACGGAAGATGCCTTATATTAAAGAGGGACAAAAGCCAGAAGGTGCATCCGGAGAAATACTGCGTGCCGGGAGGAAAGCTTGAATGGAGGGATATGGACCTGGGGAACCCTGCGAGGCTTAACGGCAACGTTCTCGATTTCGAGAACGCGGTGGAGGACCTCCTGAGCAGGGAGGTAATGGAGGAGGCTGGAATAACCATAGGAAGGGATTTGAGGTACGTAAACAGCGTGGCGTTCATAAGGCCTGACGGAATTCCAGTGGTGCTGATAAAGTTCGCCGCAAGGTACGAATCAGGAGATGTTGTGGTGGAGAAGAGTTCGTTTACCGACTATGCGTGGGTCAACGAGCGCGAGATAAAGGATTACGACTGCATAGGCGGGATAGAGGAGGAGATAATCAAAGTGATCAGGGAATTTTCAAGGTAAACTACCCACCCATAAATGGTGTGGGCTTTCCATAAGTTGAAGAATTATGTCGCACAGCAACAATCGGTTCAA
>CAZFUA010000029.1:0-11737 GCA_964521995.1 Microcaldota archaeon | reverse complement strand
GTCGACCGGAATGCCTAGGATATTCATAAACTACAGCTCCACGAACAGCACGGTGATCAGGCCCCTGTCGCTTTACGTTTCCGGCACTCCCTCGTTCCTGAGCGAGTGCGGCGTGGCCTCCCAGATAAGATAATTGACGATTCGGATCAAGGGCCAAGAAGTCGCGATGCGTGCGTGCGCTGCGCGTGTGTCATGCGCGTGCGGGCTACGGGCCCCTGCTTGCGCTTCGCAGCTTCGGTTCCGGCACGTTTTCGGCAGCGTCGATGCGTACCGCGTTTGGCCCGCTCGTCTTCTCTATCCTCACGTCGCCCTTGGATTTGGCCGCAAAGCGCAGAAGCTTGTGCACGCTGCCCTGCCCGTTCCTGATGTTGCCTATCGCGCCCAGAAGCCTGTCAAACCCGTCGTCGTCCATGCGCCTTGCCTCTATGTCGCGCACGCTGGTGTACCTATAGCACAGCTCTGCTATCTCCCAGAACACCGTCCTCGCCTCGGTGCTGCCGTCCTCGTAGTTGGACATCACCCTGACGACCGGCTCACTGCTGAGCTTCTCGGCGAAGTGCCTCCTGGCCCTATCGGCGTCCGCGCCCTCCTCGTACGCGTAGTGCGCCATTATGTACACATAGGATTTGAAATCCTCGGCAAGGCTCGGCATTCCTGCGAACCTCCCGGAGAGTGCGTCGACGTTAACCGCACTTTTTCGCAAACTCATAGGTCAACATGCATACTTGACACTAAACCCTATTTATTTGTTGTGTGCAGGAACGGCAATCGTCGTCCTGAAAACCGAAAACAAGTCCGCGGCTAGCCCCTATGCCTGAGCAGCGCGGCTATTCCGCCGAAGCCCTCCAACAGCTCCTTCCCGTACGGGCTCTCCTCGGACACGAACACCATCTCGACGCCGTTTTTCTCAGCCACGCTTATGACGTTGTCTATCGGATCCTTCTCGCTGACCACGCTCAGGTTGCCGCCGCACTCATGCTTCTCCTTCCTGGCCTCGCCCTGCTCTATGTCCGTGAATTCGGCGTTGCACGCGGTGCACTTGTAATGGACCTCCTTTATGTCTATCTCCTCGCTTATCAGCAGTATGCTCACGTTGTTGGCGTCGAGCTCCTTCTTCACCTGCTTGTAGCCGAACGTGGCAAGGCCCTTCCTCGCCACCTCGTTCATGAAGCGGTCCATGAGCGCCTTCTCCTTCGTGGTCGCCTGCTCGGAAAGCACCTCCTTGCTCTTCTCAAGCAGTTCGCGTATTCCAACAGTGTCGTCGGTGTAGCCCGTGTCGAACGGTCCAAGCACCTTTATCTGGTAGTTTACGGCCTTCTCCTTCATGAAGTTCTCCTTCGTGGGCCCCGGCCCTCCCAGTATCAGCCCGTTTACCTTGCCGAACTTCGCGAAAACCTCGTTCACCGCATCGGCCACCCTCCTGTAGTAGTCGATTATCGAGCCCTCTATGATCCTGCTGTACCTTGCCTGGGACTGCCCGCCCTTCCTGACCTTCGCGTGCACCATCGAGGCCATCCTCTTCTCGATGTTCACGTGCGTCCCCCTGAGCGTCGCTATCGTAGCTTCCCGGCCGTCCATCACGACCAGTATGTATATGTCGGTAGCCGCGATCATGGCCTCAAGCGGCTCTATGAGGAACGTGGAATCGCACCTGTATATGTTGGACTTCACAGGCTGCGGCGGTTCGAAGGCGAACAGCTCGAGGTCCGACTTCGCCTGTATGTCCGAGGTGTTGCCGCAGAATATCGCCAGGCCGTTCTTCGGCGCCTCCCTGTAGAGCTTGAGGTACTGCATTATCTTGTCTATCGCGCCCTGCACGTTGAGTCTCGTCGTCTTGGACTTTATGTTGGAGGCCTGCCCGTACTCGTCGCGAAGCTTCGCCACCACCTCGCTTATCGGGAACTTGGGCGGTATGTACAGGGTTATGAGCTCCGTGCCCGTGCCCCTTATCCCCTTAAGCTTCCTTAGGGCCTTCCTTACCTGATATTCCTCCTTCATGAGCATCACATGCGTGCATACATACCTGCGGCTGCCAGCTGGCTGCCGCTACAGCTATGCGCTGGCCTCTCCAGCGCCGATTGCATCCAGAATTAGCCTACTGACTGTTATGCTGTGCATCAATATGCCTTTCGCTATTCTAATTAATAAACTCTCGCTATACCCCACTACCCCTACACCCTGCTACCTTAGCCGCCATCTCGGCTACCGTGCAGCCTCACTTCTTCCCGAGCCTGTCCTTCCCTACGTATGGCACCAGCACGGCCGGTACAGTTATCGTGCCGTCGTCGTTGAGGTAGTTCTCCGCTATGGCGACGAGCGCCCTCTGCACCGCCACTCCCGTGGCATTGAGCGTGTATACGTACTTCCTCTCTCCGCCCTCGTCATACGAGATGTTCAGCCTGCGGCTCTGCCAGTCGGTGCAGTCTGAGCACGAGGTGAGCTCCCTGTACTTGCCCTGGCTCGGGAACCATCCCTCTAAGTCGTTCTTCTTCGCCGCGACTATGCCCATGTCGCCCGTGCAGATGTCCACTACGTGGTACGGTATGTCGAGCTTCTGGAATATCTCCTCCTCGTTCGCGAGCAGCTCCGCATACATCTTCGGTGAGTCTTCCTGCCTGCAGAATACGAACTGCTCCACCTTCTCGAACTGGTGCACCCTGAATATGCCCTTAGTGTCCTTGCCGTGCGAGCCGGCCTCCCTCCTGAAGCACTGGCTTATCCCGACGTACTTGAGAGGCAGGTCCTTCGGTGAGAACACCTCGTCGGCGTGCATCGCGGCCATGGGGTGCTCCGAAGTCGATATCATGAACATGAGCTCCTCAACGCGTTCATTGCTCTTGACTCCCTCTGATTCCTTCGTATCGGTGGCGACGTAAAGCGCGTCCTCGAAGTCGCCCAGTCCGGTGACCCCCCTGTAATACCTCTCCTTCATTATGTGCGGCGGTATTACTGGAATGTAGCCTTTCGAGTACAGTAGGTCTGTGGCGAACCTCACCAATGCCTGTTCCAGCAGCACCAGATCGCCCTTTATGAAGTAGAAGCGCGAGCCCGAGATCTTCGCCGCCCTTTCCGTATCGAGCATACCCATGCTCTCGAGGAACTCGCTGTGCCCTGTGCTTATCCTCTTGCCCTCCTTGCCCCACTTGCGTATCTCCACGTTCTCGGAGTCGTCCTTGCCGAAGGGCACGGACTTGTCGAGGACGTTCGGCATGTTCCATAGCAGGAACTCTATCCTGCTCTCGTCGCCGGATATCTTGACCTCGAGCTCGTTTATCCTGCTCTTTATGCCCGCTACCTCCGATATCGCCTTGGCCGTGTCCTTTCCCTCCTTCTTGGCCTTGGCTATCCCCTCGCTTGCCACGTTCCTCTTGTGCTGAAGGTCCTGCAGCTCCACCTGCATCGCCCTCCAGTCCTTATCGAGCTCGAGCAGCTCGTCTATGGGGTAATCGCTCTTCCTCCTTTCTAGGGACTCCTTTATCGCGTCTATGTTGTCCCTCACGTACTTTGTTGTAATCATTACCTTACCTTGTAATATATCAGCAGTTAAGCGTTAAAAACCATTTGTGTAGCGTATGCCACCAATTCGCCCTTCAGCGGCGCATTAGCAAGGTATTTCTATTTTTGTCGTTATTTATCTGCATGCAGGGATGGCGGAGCGGCCAAACGCGGCGGGTTTAGGGCCCGTTCCCTTAGGGGTTCGAGAGTTCAAATCTCTCTCCCTGCATTTTATGTTTACGAGGAAGCAGAGTTCAATGCATATATAGCAAACCGCAAAAGTTTTTGGAAGCGAACAGAAAGAATCCGAGAACTATCTCCCAAGAGGCTTTTCTCTTTTCATCAAACAAACAGCAGCAGTCAATTGCTGCTGCGTATACGTCTTTTTCGAGAATTTACTCGAATATAGTTGGAGGTATCTTTTCGCGACTTTCAGACATACACCTATAAATTTTTGATATACAGATTCTCTCATCATTTTGATCGCCAAAAATCAGAATGATGGCAGAGGATTAAAGCCCTCTGTCTTTTAGTCGATTAGAGGATTTCTACAAAACCGGGGTCCACATATAAATAAAATTTATTCCAAAGAAGCGTTGAAAACCAATTCTACAAGAGCATTCATCTCTTTCATCATCGGATATTTCTTAATTTCTTCTTTGGAAACCCAAACATAATCGTCGTGTTCTGTCAACATAATCTCCTCAGCGCCCTCATTCTCAACAGACACTATGAAATTGAATTCTCTGGCTTGCCCTCTTCTTGAGGTAAAGTCAAAGCTCGAAAAAAAAGATTCAACTTTTCCAGCCAGGTTTGTTTCTTCTTTAACTTCCCTTATGATCGCTGCATCCAATGCTTCGTCCTTTTCGACACCACCACTTGGTATTTCATACATCCCAGGCATCGTATCAGTTTTTTTACGGCGCAGCAACAATATCTTTTTGCCTTTCATTATTACGGCACCAACGCCGAATCCAGCTATGCCTTCTTCGTATGCCTTTTTAACGAGAGCATTCCCCATTTCTTCGTCATATTGTTTAGCCATGTTCTCACATCATAAATGAGTAAAATCATTGAATGTTACTAATCTCCACCCGCCTTCACTATGCCTTTCAACCAAGCTTTGTACTTGTTATAGTACCTATTTTGTCTCTGATGAAAATGGCTAACGTATTCATAAGGTCACCACTCATGCTACAGAGAGATATGCACCGCTAAGTATATATTTTACTATGTCGGCAAGTTCTCCTTCTGCATACATAACTCGCTTGGTTTCTAAGAGCTCACCAGCAAATTCTATACGTCGGTTTTTCAGTTCCATGTCGAACAGCTCTGGATAAGGCAGCTTATTAGCTAGCACAATTGCGGGAGCCTCATCATTGTAAAAGGAAAGAGCCTCATACAATCTAAGAAAATGGTGTGTTTTTGCTACTCCTTCTATTGTTGCAGAGAACTTTACTGGTATCTTTTTGACGTGTATTATGGTGTCAAGCGACATGGGGAAAGTGTGCGAAACGGTCAAGCCGAGCTGGTGTGGTTCAATGCCTGCCCTTGAATCTCCGAGTTTATTTGCTGCAGCATCCTTAAGCTTGCTTGGCGTTACTCTAAACCTATCTAATTCTGAGGATATAGAACCGTTCCTTACATTAAGCGAACGTGTGCTTCCGACTATTGAGTTTCCATCTATTACAACTCTATCGTCGCTTATTAGTCCGACTTCTCTATCTGATAGGGCGCAGCTAAGCGCAGTTGTGGTTTTGCCTGCTCCTGGTGGACCTATAAACACTATAGACTTGCCCTTGTATGAGATTGCGGATGCATGCAAAGAATACATGCCTCTCTTGTTTAACTCAAGCTCTAGCAACTTTGACCCGGCAAACGCAAGATCTATAGCGAATTGCTTGGGCTCTGCATTAGATACAATACTTGCATATCCCTCCCTGGCAACAAGCTTAGACTCTCCGTAAGACGCGCTTATTTCTATTAGCGTCTTTGGCTTTTGCATTCTAATGCTTCTTGGTAGTAGCAGATCCGATGCCTTCTTAAAGTCATTTAGAAGTTCGGGTGGCATGGTCGCCTTTATGCGTATATCAAGGAATGATATTTCTACTGTTACTGAATCGCTGCGCCGAAGGCTAGGTAGGGAGTCCATCCCAAGTGATGTGCCGACTTGACTTTTTCTTGATTCCATATGCACACTTTACATTAGAGATTCGTAAACATTCAGATATTTATTAGCTACGTTTGACCAGGAATATGCCACCGCGGCTCTTTCGGCAAGCTCTTCCCTCTCCACTGCGGAGAAGTCAAGAAGCTTTGTTATTCCATCGGAGAACCTTTGTGCCTCAGGCTCAACCTTTATAACTCCTTTGAAGTTCTCCAATTCTGTCATGCCTCCTCTTTTCGAAACAACTACTGGAGTGCCGGAAGCTATGGCCTCGAGCGGGGCGAGTGGGAATGGGTCCTCAAATACAGATGGAACTATCACTACCTCTGCGCTGGCAACATATTTCTCAAACTCACCAGTCATGACAAATCCTAAGTACTCGATTTTTTTGGATAATTTTGCTGTTTTTATTCCCTCTAGCAACTCTGCGGAGTCCTTGCCTTTCCCGATTATTACCAATTTTATGTTATCGGGGAGATTTTTCGCAATATCAATGAGCATCAACGAGCCTTTTTCCTTCTCTATTCTTCCATAGAAAAGCACAAATTTTCCGTGTTTCTTCTGGAGCAAAGTAGAATGATTAGATGTCTTAAACTGCTTGCAGTCTACACCAGAATGTATGACCTCTATATTCTTTGCTTTTATCTTGGATTTTTTCTCTATGTATTTCTTTAGAAAGTAGCTCACGGATATGACCTTGTCAACATATCCATTTAAGCAATCCATTACTATAGGATCGTCATGGTTTTGGTAGATGCAAGTTCCATGAGACGTTACCACCACAGGCAGGCCGAAGTCATTTTTAGCTACCTTTGCAGAAGCAAGAGAATAAGTTATATGCTGCACGTTCAAAATATCTGTTTTGTTTTCTTGCAGGTACTTCTCCGTAAATCTGCTAATTTTTTCTACAGATCTCACTGCTGCTGCAGGGTTTTCTTTGAACCATTTCCAACTGTAAAATTTATGCAATCTTATTGGAACTAATCCGCTGATCTTCATGTTGTCCTTGTCATATCTGCATATTATTTTCACCTTTGCATAGTTTTGCTGCGCTTTGCAGAGGTTATATACGTAGGTCCTACTACCAGAAATCGGCTCCATACTCATCCCAAAAAAGTGTAATAGGTTCATATGATCTACTTTCTCTTCGCAGCAACTATTCTCTCTGCGTATATTGTTCCATGACTCTTCAAGGACTTGTTTCTAGGGTTGTGGTTAACGACGTTGTATCCAAATCCTTCAGAAGATAAGGTCTTCAGCAAAGATACTACGCTGTGGTCTTTGCTCGTGGCTGTGTATTCTATTTTTATGTACCTATTCACCCGCGCAAGATCATCTTTCTTTAGGAAGAATTCGCCGCCTTTCGAATCCATCTTTATCATGTCCACTTTTTTCAACTTAAATCTCTTCATTAAGGCGGATATCGGAATCGAATCCACTATTTCCTTGGACGTTCTGGATTTATCGTAAAACGCAGAGGCCCTACCATCTATAAAGTTTGGGTCGAAATGCATTGTAACCCTACCAGCCTGACCTACCGCGACGCGTATTGGCGTTATATTCTTTTTTATGTCTTTGTTCAAGCTAATATTCTTCAATAGCGCTTTATAATTTTTTAGAACAGGCTCAACCGCATACACCTTTGCGCCTCTTTTCGCAAAAAATATTGGTGTATCCCCTGCTTCAGACCCAATATCGAGTATCACGGTGCCTTTGCCGAGATCCACCTCGTGTAGCCTAAAGAAATATGTTTCAACAAGCGTAAATGGGTCTATAGACTCTAGATAAAACCTAGCCCCATCTGGAAGTTCTAATATGTCTTTTTTAAGGGTTATGCTCTTATGGAATATTTTTTTGCCGGATGTAACGTAGAAGCCAGTTTCCGCGCTCAGCCTAAGCATCTCAAGTAAATTATATATGTAGAGCACAGATGGCTTTTCTACTATACTCAACACATTTTCTGAAAATGGGCCGGTTCGTAGGCTGCCTTTGCTGAAAGTTATTTCTATACCGTACAAGTCAAAAAGTGAGATATCCCTTATTATTGAATCTATCATGCCCTTTTCTGCTTCATTAAATCTAAGCTCAAGTCCGTTTCCAAACCTTGCAATAAATATTCCGGTGCCAAGTTTTTTTATTTTGCTATCATTCTTTTTAATTGCCATAGTACACATCACTTTGCACCTTTCATCATCTTGTTGTAAAAACTGCGGAGCTCCTTATCTTTTTCTATCTGGTTAAAGGCCGGGTCGTTAGCTGGGCTCTTCAGGGCGAGGAGTGTAGCTCTTGGTATTTGCGCAGGATCCATTCTCTGAGTAGTTTTTGGAACCAACCTAAGCTTTGTTATGTTCTCATAGAAGTTAATTATGGGCTTCTTGTCGAAGCGGTATTTCTTTAAAAGCTCAAAATCGCTAGCTTCGTAACTCTCCTTCCTGAAATCATATTCCGTATACTTATCTATCATCTCCACGACTACGAATCCCAAATCCGTTAGTATTTCCTGGAAATCGATCGTCACGTTCGAATGAGATGGATAGAAACAGATATATCCGATACCCCCCTTCTTTATAAGCCTCTTTGCAGCGACCATGAAACTCTTGAAGAACTTTGGTTGTGGTGATGGGTCTGAAACAAATACATCAAAAACATTTGAATATTTCTCTGGAATATGCTTTGAAAAATCCAGTTTCGCTGCTACAAGGTTCCTGATTCTATTTGTCTTGGCTATCGCATTTATGCTTTTAATTATTCTAGAATCTATGTCAAAAACACATATTTTCTTATCTTTAAACACCAAAGCGGCCAATATAGAAACAAAATCGTCATCCCCTATAAAGCAAATAGTTCTACTGTTTGTGCATACTTCAAAATCATCAAGTAGTTTTTTAGCCCTAGTAACTCTCGAATCGAAAGAGATGGGTCTCTGGTCAAACAGGAATGCAGGTTGGAATACGAGTTTTGCAGAGATCTTTTTGTATCTGAGCTGTGCACTCTTCCACTCTTTTATGTAGTTCGTTGGTCGAAGCTTCTGATTTTTGATGGAAACCTTTCCGTTTGTAATTTTTATTTCTTCAGAGCGTTCCATCTGGTTCAGCAGCCGCAGCACCTTCCTGTCACTGCCGCCACAGTTCAAAAGTATTTGGTGGAAGTTTGCTTTGCCACAGTTGCCCAGGTACCACAATACGCGACTACGCACCTCCTTATATATCGGTCTCTCGTCCTCGTGCCTAGTAACTCTCGTATAATCTATATTGTCCGTTTTCTCACCTGTTCCTTTGCGTCATGCTGTACTTCTTTGGCTTGAGCTTCCGTACGATGTATTCAAACGCGACATCTGGTTTTGATGCGACCCCACAGGAACATACATCAAGCGTAGCGTAGCAGAACTCAGGCCATGTATGCAATACAATGTGGCTTTCTTTTAGTATGGCTACGACCGACGCTCCTCCAGTGAAAGACGTACTGGAACCTGGAAACTTCCTACTTATCACATCCACTATACTCAGATTTGCATCTTTTGCGGCACGTCTGACTATTTTTGAAAGAAACGTGAGGTTACCAAGCATATCATCATAGATACCATAAAGATTGCCATACGCTTGATTCATTGAAAACGTGAAATTCCTCACTTTTGTCTTTTTTTTCATAGTCGACACTGTTTAATCCTCAGAAGCTATTCCTTCCGGATATTCATAATCAAAAAGTATTCCTAACAAAATAGAGGCGTATGAACCATTATGGAGCGAAAATGAGAGTATCAACGAGCCATCCTTCCCTCTATCAAGCTCTGCGTAGCCGATTCCGTAAAACGCGTCTCTCTGGTATCCATTCTGTGTGAATTTTGGCATATCATCAAACTTGAAGTCGTCAAGCTCTATCTTCTCCTGTTTCAGTAATCTGCCATATATCTCGCCTACCTCACCAGTCAGTTTTGAGTCCCAGCCTACCACTTCAAGCCGAGAGTCTTCTTTCATCGAATAACTGTGCCTTGACAATGCAGTTAGCACCCTGTTGAACAGGTATGATCTATAAGCTCTTATAAAAAATGGTCCCAAAGGTATAGAAGCGAATGCGTCTTTAAAATCCATCCCTTCTGCCAGCGCTGTCATGAACCTGATCTCTGAAGCAGCTTCTGGTGAACTTTCCAATATGGCCAGGCTTTCATCCCAATTGCCCCAGTTCTTAGCTATGAGCGCGCCCTTTGCCCAAGTTTCCTGCTTACCAGTCAGCCACATCTTCGCAGCGCCTTCAAAATCTCTTTGGAGAAGCTTCTTTCCTATTTTATATCCATTTTTCCTAGATCCGAATCGCTGTGGTCCATAATAATTTGGTATTCCATTTGCTTTCAAGAATAGCAGTCTGTCATGTAGCGCGGCAAAGTCTCTGCTGCTTGTGCTAACTGGGTGCACGGTAATTATGAAATGGTTTCCGGAGTGCGAATTCGCCGTAAGTTGCTTGTCTACAATAGAACCATCAAAAAGCAGGAAGTTCTCAAACCCGTAATATGTATAGAGCTCCTGGCCCTTCCTTATAGGTACTGATACCTTTTGTGCCGTTATTGCATATGTATCCTTCAGCCCACAGTACCATACATCACTTTCTGGAACATTGAAGTATGTTGATATCTGCTTCGCTGCATCAAACGTAGATATACCCTTCTTTAGCATTGTAAACCTAAGGTGGGCAGATCTCTTTGATTTTATGATACTCGGCTTTGCAGATGGCTTTAGGCGCACTATTTTACCATCAAATATTTCTTGAACTATGAAGTCGCTCTCCGTTGTGAATAGTTTTGCGCTTATCTTGTGTGAAACAGGCCAGTACGTAGAGTAGTCTATGCCAAACTCGTCAGATCCAGCCATGGTACTTACAGACACCGACACCTCTCCTTTATTTGTAGCCATAGAAACACTAATCAGTTATACACTATAGCAATGCTTCTAAGGAAAAGACCGTCGCTACCAACATTCTTTAAAATCGTATAACTCATATCCCCATCCCATAAAATTTACCGTACTTGTTATTAGTTAACGATAACCTTGAGATTATCAGAAATTCATTTGTTAGTTCTAGATTTATTAATCTTTCTGCCGGTTCGTCGGTAGCCATGCAAAAACTAATCCTTTAGGGCTAGCCCAAACTCCTTCCCTATGCTCTTGGAAATGTACTCATCAGGCCTCTTTGGTTCGCATCCTGGAAAGAACTTGACCTTGGCAACGTAGCCCTTGCTGTGATTTTCGACATATATGCCCTCAAACAGCCTCAGATTGACCAGCTTTTCAGCCACTTCATTGTTTCCTATAGTTGCATTGAATGGCTCGCTTGAGAATGCCTTGGTATATATCCTTGCAATGGCATTAATATCAGAGTCAAGCACCTGTGTTATTCTCCCATCCTTTTTCAGCGTCCTAGGCATAATTTAGCTGGATGCTTTCAAATATTTATTACTTGCTTTCCCCTAAACCTCCCCTCCCCGCGCCTACCCTGGTGTACTTCTTCTCTACGTGGGGCAATGGAAGAGACGCCTTCGATTGCCTTGCAAGTGCCTTTCCTGGTACCACAGCACGCGTATGTCCGGCATCGAACACTTGAGGTTCAGGTGATATTTGTACCTTGGGCGTATTCTCGATGACAGTTTCAATGTGTACCATTAGACCTCACTATTTATTACCCGTCGTAGAACATACGCGGCGGGTCGTCGGAGACTTTCTTTACGTTTTTCCAGATGTTTGGCGCAATGCCTGCGACATTGGGCTCCTTAAATACCTATGATTAAGCCTATTTTTATACACTACGGCTAAGATCTGGCATTTTATCGACTACTTTAAGTACCTGCCTTTCTGAATACCGAACATTCCCCCAACCTCGTTGGGGGTTAAGGTAAAGAGGTATCTCTTTTTCTGTCGAAGTTCTCTTGGCGGCAGGGTGACCGCGGTTTCGACGCGATCGGATTTTCTGCCGCCGAAGTAGATATCATGGATAGCATAGCGTATGCAAAGAATAAAGATGTATCTGAGTTTCGGTACAATTTTCAGCACCTTGTGTTTGTATCGAAATGCAGGTTCAAGGTCTTCA
>CAZFUA010000028.1:0-12069 GCA_964521995.1 Microcaldota archaeon | reverse complement strand
GAATGCGGCAAATTATTTTTGTTTATCTCTACCAATCTTAAACTGGGTCAGAGCCCGTCAAATTTTACCTATTTTTTCAAAGTCACCTTTATGCCCCCGACTTTGGGTGCCGCCACATTATAGAGCCACGCCCCTATCAATGCAAAGACAAAACTCAGGACAAGGTAGTATATTGGATACACCACTATCGACAGTACTCCTAGTCTCTGCGCCAGGCCTGGTATCATGGTCGCGGCAACCGAAGACAGCGATGAAACTGAATATATCGCCCCCTCTACGAATCCCACTATCGCGCCCGCAATGCCCTCGATCTTGGCGTAAGACATCGCACCTATCCGTCTCAGCTCCCTCCCTCTGAACTTTAGCACCACGCCTCCTATTTTCGATGCTATGAAATTGTATATAATCGCGCCGATCGCAGCGATGACGAAGAAAATGACCCCGAACACTGCCGGGAATATGATTATGCCCGCTATCCTGAGCACCCCGATCCTGCCGACTGCCGCCCCAGCTATCGCAAAGATTACGCCGAAGACAAAGCCCGCTATCGCACCGCCTATCGCATATACCTTGGCCGCGGAAACTGTGTCTATCTCCTTAAGCCTGTCCTTGGTCAATGATAATCGTATGCCGCCCACCCTGTCTGCGATCATGTTATAAAACCACGCCCCTACGGCCGCTATTACGAATCCCGCAATGGAAAAAACTATGGGGATTATTATGAGGGAAGTAATTCTGAGATACAAAACCACGCCCCTGCCAGCGACTCCAATCACCCTGGAGAATATGCCCGCAAACAGGAAGACGAATACCCCTATCACTGTGCCTATTATTGCGTATATGACCACGTTTATCCTTGCTATGGGCAAAACATCTATATGCTTCAGCGTTATCATGGATAAATGAAACAATTAAACCAATAAATACGTTTCTAGTGCTGCTATTTATCTGCACGTGGTCTTTAGGAATAGGTGCATCTGAATCATACCCTTACCGCGGGCTCTATGCCGGTCATGCCAAGACTTTTCAATGTACTATCAGGGCTGTCATAATAGCCCTTCACGACCTCGCTTATGCTCCTTATGTCCCTTTTTCCGGACTTGTTCAGCCTTTCGAGCATGCTCGCCCTTATCCTCTCCTCCGCCAGTATCGCTGTAGGGGGAATCCCCAGGATGTTTGCAAGCATGTCCCTGTATGTTATGCTGGGCAGTATGGGAGAGCCTTTGTGCGTCCTGTAGTCGTATTTGTAAAGATCGGAAAGCAGGACCCGGGTTTCTATCCCTGCAATCTCCGATACCTGCGTTATCTTTCTTTCCACCTGGTATCCCTTGTAGAATGCAGACACCACGACCAGCGCATCTATGACCGGCACTATGTCCACCGGCACGTTCATGGGCGTATGCTGCAGCCTGTTTATTATGTCCCTAGAAGAGGAGCCGTGTATCGTGCCCATTGATATCTTTCCTATGTTCATCGCAGTGATCATGTCATTCGCCTCCATGCCCCTTACCTCGCCTATGATTATGAGGTCGGGCCTCATCCTAAGGGCGTTCTTCACCAATGCCTCCATCGGCAGTTCCTCGCTGGTCTCAAGGTTCACGCAGTTCGGCTGCGTTTCCGTGTTCAGCTCGTAAGTCTCCTCTATGGTGACTATCCTCTGGTCGGGCCTGAAAAACGAGAACATCGCATTGAGCAGCGTGGTCTTCCCGGCCGCGGGAATGCCCCCTATGAGCAGGTTCGCCGGCCTTACCTTCAGACCGTCGACGTAGAGCCACAGCCTCGCAGCTATGTCGTAATCGAGCACATTGCCGTTCACGAGGTCCAGCATGCTTAGGGGGTTCCTCTTGGTATTCCTTATGGTTATGTCGTACCCTACTGGGGAAGATACGACGTTAGCACGGCTGCCGTTGGGCAGGTGTATGTCCACTATGTTTCCCTTGTATGCGGAATTGGTCATGTAAAGCTTGAGCTTATGGACGAACCTCCTCAAAACATCCCTGCTCTCGAACTTGTAGTCCATCCTGACCTCTCCCTTTTTGGAATTGAATGCAAAGATGTTCTCGGTATTGTTTATCATTATGTCCTCTATCTCCTCGTCCACAAGCAGATCGGTTATCGGATCCAGATTATTTACGTCGTCTATGATGGAGGTTATGTCGCTTCTCTTTATTCCGGGATCAAGCTTCTTCGCTATTGCGGCTATGGTCTCGTTTCTTTTGTCCGTATCGACGATCTCGGAGAATTTCCCCACCATCTCCCTGAGTATCTCGTCCTCCAGGGAAGAAAGCCGCTTGTCCACACAACCACAGTTAATATAACACAACAAAATATAAAAGAACAGGCGCAAGCCCTTTCGGATCAGCCCGCTTCCGGCAGTATTGCGTTGACTATGTAATCGGGGTCGTACCTGATGAGCGCGTCGTAGCCTTCCCCTATCCCGAAAAACAGTATCGGTATGCCCGTAGTGTGGGATATGGACAGCGCCCCACCCCCCTTAGCGTCGCAGTCCAGCTTGGTGAGTATTATTCCGTCGATTTTCACGAACTTGTTGAATTCCTTTATCTGCTTGGCTATCACGTTGCCTGCAGTGCTCTCCCCTACGAATATGGTGAGGTCCGGCTTCGACACCCTCACCATCTTCTGCACCTCGTTTATGAGACTCTTGTTGGTCTCCTGCCTTCCGGCGCTGTCTATCAGCACTATGTCCATGCTGTGCGCCTTTGCGTAGGCTATTGCATCGAATGCTATGCTGGCGGGATCTGCGCCGTAAGTGCTTTTTATGACAGGCACTCCTATCTTTTTCGCGTGATGCTCTATCTGCTCTATGGCAGCAGCCCTGAACGTGTCGCTTGCTGAAAGCACGTTGCTTATCCCCATGCCCTTGAGATGGTGCGCTATCTTCGCTATTGTCGTTGTCTTGCCCGCCCCGTTAGGGCCAAGGAAAAGTATGCGGACCGGAAGCGCATTCTCCTCCTTCCTCCTCTCCGCGAAGCCATATACGTCGACCCCGCTTTCCGGATACAGAATTGACAGTAGCGAGCTCCTAACGAGCACGGTTATGTCGTGCTTTATCCTCTTGGAGTCTATCTCCTTCTCGAGAAGCTTTGGGCGGAGGTCCTCTATGAACTGCTCCGCTGTCTCGTAAGAGACATCCGATTCCAGCATCGATATCCTCAGCGTTTCAAGGAAATCGTTTACTTCTGCCTCGTTGAGCCGGACCGTACCCAGCAACGCGCCCTTTACCTTCGTCTTTAGCGACAGCTTTATCAGCCTGTTGTCTCCCTCCCTATCCTTCTTGACCTCCTGTTTCGCCGCATCAGAAGCATCTTTTCGCGCATCTTTCGAATCGGTTTCCTGGGCATTTGTCTCATGCCCTTCGGGCCTCGGGCGCTCTGCGATGTTCTCTGGTTTGCTTTCCTTGATGTGCGTTTCAGCCGATTCCGCCTCTTTCTCCTCCTTTTTTATCAGGCCCTTGACCGCTTTGGATAATCTCTTTTTAAGCTCGTCAAACATGCATATACCTATAACTAGCGCGAACCCATCCTGTAAGATATCTCCACTAGTGCGTTTTCTATCTCCTTCCTGCTTTTAGTGAGCCTGTTAAGGCCTTCAGTATGTTTTTTTATGAGCTCCTCGGCGTGCGCCTTCGCCGAATCTATGTCCTTCTCGATAACATAGCCCGCGCCTATGCCCACCAATACGTTGTCTGCGCTGCTTATGCTCCCTGAAATGTAAAAGTCCCCCCCTATCCCGGTAAGCACCTCCCTTCCATTGACCAGTTCCATGTTCTCAAGGGTCTTCTGCGCCGCACCGAGCTCCTGTAATTCCCTTAGGACCACGTTTATCGAGTTGCTCACCACCGAGTACTGGTTCTGGTACACCTGCTGCATATACCTAAGCTCGCTGAGCTCGTCCTTTCCGCTTCCGATCATGTTTCCATCCCCGGCCATAAAATCATAACCTATCTCTTTTCACAGTTAAATTAGTTGCTGTGCCCTATCATTCGAGCGCCTCCATGATCCTTGCCAGCTCGAATCCTGTCGTGCCCTCGCCTGTGACAACCGCATTGGAATTCGCTATCACGGAAAGCCCGATCGCAAGAGACCCGGTGTTTGCCGTCGTCCTTACCGAATCGAACCCACTGAACCTGTCCCATTCGTTCTTTTCCAAAGCCGTGCCTCTGTTGTTTATCACAAGCCCCTTGTTGGTGAGTATGTTGTTCGCGCCCACCGTCTTGAACCCATCCATCTTCGCCCTTATGGTTTCCACCCCCAGAACGTCGGCTATCTCTTCCTCGTCCGTTTTGCTGTAGTCCGGGTTTATTATCGCTATCCTGTCGTTTGCAAGTATGTTGCTTCCCAAGGCATTGAGCGAGCTCTTTATGACCGATATGTTTACGTCGAGATCCATGCCCTTCAGCCCCTCGACCTCCTCGTCCAGGACCAGATTGGACAGCACTATGCCGTTCGAATTCGCCCTGGAGAATATGCCAATCAGATCGGATCCGGACACTGTCACGTCCACGCATCTTACGCCAAGCGTAGCCGCAAGCATGTCCTTGCCGTTTTTTGTGAGCCCCGCTCCCGCAAAGACAAAATCATCGGTAGCAGTAGCGAATACTCCCACGTAATCGCTGCCCATTATCCTGTATTTAGCAGCTTCCATAGAATCAGCTGTTATAACAAACTCTTATTTCTTTCCATCCTCCTTACTTTCGGGCCTGTCCATGACCTTGGTATCCGTTTTCGCCTTTTCCTCTTGTTTCGCCGCGGCCTCGGGTTTTGCCCTGCTTTCGAAATGGGTAACCGTCGCAATCTCCTTGTCTATGCTTATGTTTACCTTCATGGGCTCCATGCTGTGCAGGTACCTCTTGAGCATGATGGAATTGAGCTCCTTGCTTATTTTTATGTTTGATGACCTGACGTTCGTCGCCTGGGCAACCTTGTACCTTATGTATTTAGGCAGCTTCATGTGCCTCTTCCTCCTGGGCTGCTTCGAGAGGTACTTCCTTACGTTGATTGTAAGCAATCTATTGGCCATGGGATCAGTCCTTGTCCTCCAGCTTTATCTTCTGGCTGCGCCAGTTCCTCTGGAACCTGTTGCTCTGCAGTCTCCTGTGCGTCCTAAGTGTAGCCAGGAGAGGCATCCTTCTGTTCTGCTTCAGCTTCTTCCCGAGCCTTCTCTTCTTTATTGCACTTTTTTTTGACATGCTCAAATCACTTGTGTTTGAATTCTATTGTGGGTTCGCGCTTGTATGTTATCCTTTCCAGTATGGACCTGAGCTGCGCCTCTGTTATCTTGCCTGTTACCCTGTTGCTCTGCACAAGCGACACTACCATGTTGACCAGCTGGTCGTAAAGATCACGGTTTGATATCCTTATATTCATTACACGTTCATAGGCCTTTGGTTCGAGGAACTGCCTGAGTATCTCCTTCTTCCTCTCCTCGAGCTGTGCGTTCTTCAGCGCCTCCGCGACCCTCTTCCTGAGTTTCTTTTGGTACTGCTCGTTTTCGCCCTCCTCCATGCAAGCACTTATGCGTTGTTTAGCTCCTTTGCGATCTTGTCAAGGAACGACTTACCTTGCGGGGTTATTATCCTGCCGTTTTTGGTGTTCTTAACGTAATTCAGTTTCTCCAGCCCTTGTAGCGAATCCCTTATTATGCTGCCCCCGGACTTTGTATGGTGCCTCTTGTGCACTACGTGCTCCTTTCTTGAGCCGTACCTTGTCCTGAGCCTTGATACTCCTATAGGGCCGTTAAGGTACACCTGTCTCAGTACTGAGGCGCTACGAATGTACCAGAAGTCAGGGTTCTGGGGCACCCTCTCCTTGTTCGCGCCGGACTTGACGAAGTCTATGTAAGCCGGTTTATTGAGCTTGTCCTTGAGCCTCTCGGCTGCCAGCCTTATAACGTCTGAAGCCTTTACATCGTATACATTAGCCATTTGCTCACGTAGAACTTGAAGAAACAAATAGACACTTTACAGTCTAATAATAAGCCTGTAAACATATTAATACTTTGCTGCTAGCCAGGAATACGGGACCGTGGCAGCAGGATGCGATTCAGCGCAGGTTTATCCTGTAGCTGCTGCTCGCTATGTAATACTGGCTGAATGCAAATACATAAATGCGCGTATTGTTGTTCACCAGGAGTAATCTGTATTGTAGCGTGTAGTTATTCGAGGAATGGGGACCCAATGTCATATTCAGCTCAGAACTCAAGATGTAATTATAGCCGTTCGGGCTCCTGCTGACTATGTAAAAAGACACAGGCTGCGTATAGTTGGCGTTGTTCTCAACGCTTATCCTAAGCCCCCCGAGGCTATAGGGCCCTACAATTGTCTGGGCACCGTTTACCACAGGTCCCGGCTGCCCGTACAATATCGGCATTACCTTGTTTATGTGAAGGCTGTCAGAAGCAACATACGAACCATGCGCAAAAAAGGCAACAACGGAAAAGACCAACGCCAGCGCAACAAGCGAATAAACTATCGGCATCCTGTCTTTCGATAAGTCCGGAACACTTGGGTCTTCCTTTACGTAATATATCGCTATAATCAACGGTATAAATGGTATTCCATAAATGGATATGTTCCTCCATGCAAGGAAGAATATCATAATCGGTGCAACCGCGATCAGCGGCCTAAGAGTATCTGTATAGACGTAAAAGAGGATGAGGAGCGCAATCAGCATAGTTATTGATATGAATGCCGAATACCACATGGAAACCGGATAATGGGCCACAAGCAGCTGCATCATGTTCGGGCCGAAGAATACCAGCTTGTTAGTGCCGAAAATTGCCAGATTATTGCCTATGAACTGCTTGGGCGAGGCAAGCAGGAAATATCCGTTCACAATCGCAAAGACAAGGAGCGTTGCGCCCACGCATTTCAAAAGGTTTTTGCCTCCATGCTCCCTGTAGACAAGAATGTACAGGAATGGTATGGCAAACCACGCCAGTTGTATTATGCTTGCGGCAAGCCCCACAAAGATGCCGGAAACCAGGAATCTTCTTCGCTCGACATATGCCATAAGGAAGAGAACGGAAACAGCAAGGTACTGGTTTGTGGTTCCGACAAGGGTGTAAGTTACCAGGATCCACGCCCCTATCGGGATCAGCGCCAGCCTGTTGAATCCCGACTTGTAATAGATGAAGTAAGCCATGAGCACGGTAAGCGATATGACTATGAGTATGAACGTGAAGAAGCTCTTTATGCCGAACAATGGCATGAATACGTAAGGAAGGAAGCTCAATGCCGGATAGTCGTAAGCGTATTCGAAGGTCCCGTTAAGCTGCACTGTGGGGAATATGTTGCGCTGCTGCAGTATGGGCTCCATGCTCGCAAGATAAGGGTTTGTTCCGTGAACGAGCAGATAAGATGCATAGTAATTGTATGAGAGCTCGTCAATGCCTCCCCAATTCACGCTCCTGAAACCGTATATTGCGCCGTATGTTGCGCCGCCAATCGCAATCGAGGCAACAACTGCAACAATAATAAGCCTGCGCGAATCCATGCCCCTTGTCAGCCTTCCAAGAGCATACAATCCAGCTATTGAAATCGCAATCCCTGCAAAAACCAGGAGCAGAATCACCGGCAAAGAGCCGTAAACCGCCGGCCCGGCTGAGTCGTACAAGGCAACCATCAACACCAAAACCGAGGCCGCGGCAATGAAAACCAGGATAAGCCTGTCTGTTTTTGCGCTCGGGGCAAGGAATCCCGACTTAGAATGCCTGTAGCACAAAACAAGCACGATGGCAGACGAAAGCGCGATGGCGAAAATGGCAACCAATGCAAATGCTGAAAAATATTGCTGGACGGTAAAAAGGACATAAGACAACGCCAACAAAATTATAGCGAAAGACAGAAGCGAAGAAAGCCTATCCATAGTCATTCTGATTATATTTGGCATAAAGCTTAAATTAAGCCATGCACGCGCCTATTATAGAATCAGTATCGCTTGCAGGCACAACTACGACATCCCTACCAGCAAACATGTTTTTGTAATGCCATAAAACGGAATCGTTCGTGACAATCACCACCTTGCCGTATTTGCTTATCCTTGAATCTATCATCTTCCTCGTGCTTTCCGGTTTTTTGGATCCCGTCTCGTATTCTATCGCCAATCTTCCGCCGTTTCTTATCACCAGTATATCAGGACCGTTCGAATTGTCTATTATTTGGTTATGTATGCCGTTTGAGCTTAAAATGGAAGATATCATTCTTACTAATACTTCATGCTCTATGCTGATGTTGTTCCTGTGCAGCATGATCCATTCCTCTAGTTTGCCGCCCACGTTCAAGGAAAACCTGTCCACAAACCCAAGCCCCACCAATTTCGAAATAACGCCTCTATTGTCTACCGGCATAATCGATTCCAATTCCTCATACCTTATCGGGCATCTCGCCCTCGACCTTAATAGGTCCATGACCTCTGATTCTGAAAGCCTACCAGCACCTCTTGCCATTACCTCATCGAATCCAGGCGTAGAGATCAAGACAGGATTCCTGAATGCGCCGCTTACCAGTATTGCACGATTAGCACTTAAACTACCGAGCCTTCTCCTTATCGCGTTCGCCATGTCGGGGTTGCTTCCTGAAAGCACCCTTGCTATATAGTTTACTTCCGAAGGCTCCCTTGCATAGAAAGTGGCAAATGTTGCACAGTTGGCCATTATCTTCCTGTTGAGGGTGCTTGCAGCGTGTGCCACTATTATCACCCCTATGCCGTACTTTCTGCCCTCTTCTATGAGCTTTGCTATTACAGGGTCGTTGTTCGAATTGTCTATGAGGAACTGGGCCTCGTCTATCATGATATAGAGGTTCGGGGAATTACTCTTACTGCCGTCATGCATGCTTGCATACAGCCTGTTGAGCAGCTCGCCTATGTATATAACCTGCGCCTCTTTGCTCTTCATGTTCGCAAGCGAAAAAGAATGGAGACCTGTCCTCACCATACCGATGTTTATTTTCCCTCCCGCAAATGTAGAACTGTTCAAAAGCGCCAGCCTGTCCCTTAAATGCAGAAGGGTGTTCCTTTCGCCCACGCTTTTGGAATTTCTAACGAATATGTTGAGTTCATCTATAAGGTCCCCTACTGATGGGGTTTTAGGAAGACTCCTTTCGTACCTCCCTCTTGCCCCAGACTTCCTGTACGTATACCATAAACATTCGCTAAGCTTCGTAGTCTGTATGTATCCAAGGGAATATACGCTTTTGAATATCCGTGTGAGCTCGGATATCCTCTCCGATACGCTTGCACCGTCAAGCTCCAGCACGTTTATACCCGAGTATATCGCGTTGTGCACCTTTCCGCCAAGGCTTCTCACGATATTCTCGTGCTCGTTGTGCGCGTCGAACACTATGCAGGATACTCCTGCTTTTCTTATGTCCAGAAGAAGCGACTTGAAGAGCGTGCTCTTTCCAAAGCCGCTCATCCCTGAAATTACTATGTGCGGGTTCGGCTCGTCCTTCGGATATATGTACATGGTACCCTTCCTTCTCCTCCAGATGAAAAAGCCCCTATCAAAGGATAATCTCCCATTACGGATGAAGACGGGTTTACCTTCACACACAACAGCTTCCAGCCTTCCGAATCGCAGCATGAAATGGTTATTGCCATACCTGGCAAAAGTCCTCGAAACGATATTCCTGAAAAGTTTTGCAACGTAATCGAATTCTACCATAAAAACACCAAAAAGTAATTTAAACTTGAGATGAGGAATCTCATTCATGAGCAGAGTTCCTCCAGGACAGGTTGTTACCAAGACATTTCCAGTGCTCAGCGCGACAGACCCCCCTGATATCGATCTGAACGAATTCAGGTTCAGGGTTTTCGGGGCTGTCGAGAACCCGTATTCATTCACATGGGAGGAGCTTATGAAAATGCCAAGAATAAAAAGGACATTGGACGAGCACTGCGTAACCCGCTGGTCAAGGCTTGGGGATGAATGGGAAGGCATATCATTGAATGCAGTGCTTGAGAGGGCAAAACCGAAAGGCAAGTACTTAATGGAGTGGTCTAGCAGCGTTGGCTACTCCACAAACATACTCATGGAGAATGCAATGACCGAAAACGCCATGCTTGCCTATGGTTTCAATGGAAAACCCTTAGAACCGAAGCATGGCGGGCCATTGAGGGCCGTGATACCTGAACTCTATTTCTGGAAAAGCGCCAAATGGATAGACGGACTTGAGGTGATGGAAACCGACAGGCCGGGTTTCTGGGAGACAAGGGGGTACAATATGCACGGGGATCCCTGGAAGGAGGAGAGGTATTGGAATGTCGGAGAAAGCATCAGCACCATACTCAAAAGAGTGCTGAACGTAAGGCAGCACAAGGATGACAAATAAACAAGATATCTATAAATATCACCCAAAATAGAGTACTTACAAGTGATAAGATCGGTGATTAGATGGAAGTAACTACCGAAACAACTACTGGCAATACTAAAAAAAAACGCCCTCAAAAAATACGTTGGTGCCGTGGCTTTTAGCACAGTATTAACAATGCAGGTTGCTATTGCAGCCAATAAACCCAAAACTGCAGGAAAGCAGAAGAATAATGAAGAAATTTCATATGCTGTGGAACGGTCAATACCCAAACGCAGCAAGAAGGTTGCAAAGCTGCTTAGGGGTGTTAGGAGTCCAGACAAAGGACATGGCCGAAATGAAAACGATATCCCAAAGGTCAAGAAATCCGGTAAGAACGACGGCATAAGCGTGCATGGCCTGGCCCAAAGCATGCTCTCGTACAATCCAGAGCAGCCCGCAAGCGGCAATAACCTCTACAGTTATCTAAGCAGAGGAACAAAGGGCATACCAGAACCCACTATGTTAGAGTTGTACATAACAAATGAGAAACAAGGAAAATTTAATTTTGTGGCGGACATATATTCCCTATATTACAGCTCGACTTTAAACAAGATAACCAGATACGACAATAATACCTTCGGCTTCACAGGCTCATTGGGTTGGTTGCCCGCCCCAGAACAGATATATTTTACGTATAAACCGATAAACAAATTGGCATTATCTGGTGGCAAGTTCCTAGGCCTTATAGGCATAGAAGGGCCTTCATCATACCAGCACATAAATTACAACGAATCTATAGGGTTGATAATCCCGTTGACACCCGCAACAGTTACTGGAATAAGAGCTAGTTACGCGCTCAACAAAAAATTAAACATCACAATCGGACTAAACAACGGTTGGGATACTGTATCCGATACCAACTTTCTGCGCACAGTCGAATGGCAGCTCAGCTTTAAACCGTCAAAGAGCATGGAAATTGATACCGAAGGCATGTTCGGGTCGAGTGGTCCATATACGAGGGGGCCAAAACTTTATGTAATAGACAATGTCCTAACGTGGCGGCCCCTGTCCAAGCAGTTCAAAATCATGGGTGAGTATTTATACGAGCATCAGGATGCGCCAGTGCCGGGGGTGCAAACCATTACAAACCAAGGAATAAACGCGCAGGGTGGCGGAGCATGGCTCGTATTTAAGCCAAAAAAATTTAGGATAGCATTTCGAAACGAGATAATAACAGATCCAAGCGGCACACGCACAGGAATCTCCCAGCATCTCCTCGATTCAACAATGACAATAGGAAAATGGATAACTCCTCATCTTCTTCTAGATTTCGAGTACAGGCACAACTGGTCTACAGCCCATCCATTCGAAGACGGGAGCAAAGCTGATGCCTTAGCTTACGAAAACATAATTGGGGCGCGCATATCACTTACATTCTAAAAGCCAGGATCAATGCGGAATAAAGGCAACAATAATATATTAATGCATGGAAAATACTCATTTATGCCAGGGTGGCGGAATCCGGTAACGCGCCGGTCTTGAGCTTCAAAGCATCAAGAGCTGATTGGTGATGCAAACAAGGCAACCGGTTTCCTCACGGAATTTAGGGTTCAAATCCCTACCCTGGCGAATTCAAAATTCGCCGGCAAAGCAGGGTTCGAAAGCATCGAACCCGCCAAGCAGAACATTAGCAAAAAACAAGCAATCGGGTGCGAAAAATTTATTTTCAATAGGTGTCTTCCATGAAAACAAATAGC
>CAZFUA010000027.1:0-12387 GCA_964521995.1 Microcaldota archaeon | reverse complement strand
GATTATTAACGTTGTCTAATCACCTTACGGGCCAGTCAACCTGAATTCCACCCTACTTTCGGGAATTGATGGATGGCAATATTATTTATATCTGATAGCACGTATATTTATTAGAAATTAACTTGTTGATAAAATGGCGACAGCTACGGCAACCGCACATGCAGACAATAAAAAGGCAGGCAAGGAGGAAGAAGATCTGAAAAGGAGGCTTCTCGAGATAGACGAAGCCTACGTCGGCCTTTCAGGGGACAAAGAGACAAGGGAAGAAAGCATGATATTTCTGGCAAAAAGAATCGTAGACGGCAAGGTCGAGGAGGTATCCAGAGTCAGAGATCACCTCAGGGAATTGCTGCATAACGAGGATTTTATGACAGTCAGAAAAATAAGGGACATGGCAAGAAAGTATGAGGGCTCTGGATTTATACCAGGAAAGAATGTAAAGCACCTGAATTACAAGAAGTACCATGGTGGCGTGAATTAAGTACTTGCCATTACAAAATCATTATATGGAACATGCAGGTATGGGCAGGGTGCACAGAAGCGCGGGAAGGTTCTACATGAAAACAAAGAACGGAGAGGCGGAACTGCTTTATGCGAAATCTGCGGGCGTGATGTCCATTTACCATACGTTCGTGCCTGAGAATGAACGTGGCAAGGAGATAGCTGAGGTTCTTACAAAAGCTGCTTTCTCCTATGCGATCAAGAACGGGTTTAAGATAAGGGCAGATTGCTCCTATGCCCAACATTTTGCAATGACCCACAAGGAGATAAGGAAATACACGCTATAGTGTTTGGATGGATGTCTCAAAGTTGAATTCAAAATCTTTTGTAATGAAAAGGGCATCGTCAAGGCTTGGCCTGGATGAACTATTAAGCGAGATTGGAAAAATCAAAAGCAGTAAGATCTGCATGCAACTTTTCGACCCCGACTACATAGTAAACAAGACACATATCGTAGGGTCTTATTCGAATGCACTTCTCGCGTTCGAATGCGGCACAAACAAGGCTGACAGCATTGCAATGGAAATGCTGCTGTTTGCCGCCCTCACCGATCAGATAAAGAGTGCAGTATCAAAGGCCGGTGCAAAAAGCAGTAATGACTTTATAATCTTTTCAAATGAAGCGCGTTCGTTTAGAACCATAAAAAAATACCTTTCAAACGTACGCGGTTTTGAGCCAAATATAGATCACGTTAAAAAAACCGCAAGGCTGCTAGGCGTTGAATTAGGTAGAAACAAGACAGTAGACGAGTCGATACTCGAAAGGCTCGCATTATCAAGATTGGACCTGCTAAGCTAAACGGGAATGAGAGGGCACTCATTCCACGCTTGTTTGCCGCCCACGTTCATGGGGCTTCACCTTCATTATCACTATCTTCAGCATCCGTTCTCGTATTTCGCCTTTGCAGTATCAGGCTTCATGTCTTCGGGCATTGCTATGTTTCTGAAGTAGCCAACTGAGGTCCTTACCCTTGAATAGAAATTATCTCTTTTCGTCTCATTGTCCTCGTCTTTTCTTGCACTTATCGACACTATGTTGTCAGTTATCTTCAGCTCTATGTTTTTCTTGTCCACGTCTGGTATGTCCGCCCTTATGGTAAACGAATCGCCGTTGTCCGCCAAATCAACATGAGGAGTCCTGAATCCTTTCCCTACGAGCAATCTGTTCCCGAACCCGTGAAAGAATGGATCTCTGAACGGCGAAAATATCTAGTCCCACTGGAAAAGCCCGCTGTCCGTGTCGGATTGCACCATATCGTGCGCGCCTTTTCTTTTCCTGTTCTCTCGTCCATGTTTTGCCATTGAACCACTTTTGTCAATAAATATTTGATATTTCAATTAATAATATTAAAAAACGAAGATTATTTAAACATATCGCAACATAAATATATCGTGGAGCGCATAATCATAAAATTCATGGAGAAGCCGGACTTCAATGATCCGGAGAAGATACTTAAATGGTTCTGCACAGTGTTCGGACTGTCAAGCAGCGAAGATGCGTTCGATTCCATAGAGGAGCAGATACTGGAGAACTTCACAAAGGCAGCATACGAGAATAGAGGGCTATCCAGCTCGGAGCTGAAGCTCAACACAGACCTCGCAAGAAGCACAGTAATATACCACTTAAACAGGTTCATAGATGCAGGGCTCCTCATAAAGCGAGGCAGGAAATATTACTTAAGGGCCTCGGAGATGTACAAGGCGATAGAGGAGATAGAGTATGACATAAACCGCGAGATGCAGCGAATGCTTGACACAGCAAAGGAATTTGACAGGCTTATGGGAGTATACATGAATAGGCCGTTAGGGGGCAAAGGTGAGATCGATGTCATCGGACGAAGGATCGAAAAAGGACAAAAAGGAAAACGAAAAAGATGAGGCAGAGGCTGATCCTACCAAGGAGCTGGAGGAACAGCGGAAGGAATACGAGGAGCTCAAGGAGCGCATGCTCAGGATAGCTGCGGAATTCGACAACTACAAGAAACGGGTAAAGAGGGACATAGACGAGGCGGAAAGCATGGGAAAGGCTGCGCTCATAAGGGATATGCTGCCAGTAATAGACGAGTTCGAGCTTGCGATTCTCGCAATAAACGGCTCAAAGGATTCAAACGTCATAATCAAGGGCGTAGAGATGCTTTACTCCAACCTCATGGACAGGCTTGAGAGAGAGGGATTGAGGGCAATGGATGTCGGGAAGGTATTTGATCCGTACAAGCATGAGATCATGATGGTCAGGGAAACAGACAAGGAGGACGGCACAATAATAGAGGTAGTGAAAAAGGGTTACATGTTCAACAACAAACTGCTGAGGCCTGCTTCTGTCATAGTGTCAAAGAGTAGATCAGAAGATAGCGCTCAGAAAGGAAAATAGAGATATATATTTGAAAAAAGTGAGAAAATGAAAATAATAGGAATAGATCTGGGAACCTCCAATTCCGCAGCCGCGGTGCTGGAGGGCGGCAAACCAACAATAATACCAAGCCTTGAGGGGATTTCCCTGTACGGGAAGGCCTTCCCGAGCTACGTCGCGTTTACAAAGGACGGGCAGAGGCTTGTGGGCGAACCCGCGAGAAGGCAGGCGGTTGCGAACCCTGACGGTACGGTAACCGCATTCAAGAGGAAGATGGGTACGAATTACAAATACAAGATAATGGGCAAGGAGTATACTCCTCAAGAACTGTCTGCCATGCTTCTGCAGAAGATAAAGCACGACGTGGAGGCGTATCTCGGAGAGGAGGTCAAGAAGGCCGTGATAACAGTACCGGCATACTTCAACGACAACCAGAGGCAGGCCACGAAGGACGCAGGCGAGATAGCGGGCCTCGAGGTCATAAGGCTGGTGAACGAGCCGACAGCTGCTGCGCTTGCATACGGCCTCAACAAATCGGACAGGGACATGAAAATCCTCGTATACGATTTCGGCGGAGGAACGCTGGACGTAACGATAATGGAATTCGGTAAGGGCGTATTCGAGGTCATATCGACAAGCGGGGATACGCAGCTAGGAGGAACCGATATGGACAACGTGATAGTGGATTTCTTGGTGAAGGAGGTTGACAGGCAGTTCGGAATCGACATAAAGGGCAACACGCAGGGCATGCAAAGGCTTAGGGAAGCTGGGGAGAAGGCGAAGATAGAATTGTCCACGACGATTACGACGGATATAAACCTCCCGTTCCTTGCGGAGGACAAAAACGGCAAGCCCATAAACTTCTCGTATGCGTTTACAAGGGCAAAGCTGGAGAGCCTTGTGATGCCCATAGTCGAAAGGACAGGGGCGCCAGTAAAGCAGGCCATAAACGACGCAAAGCTCAAGGTCTCCGGCATAGACAAGATAATACTCATAGGAGGCCCGACACGCATGCCGATAGTACAGAAATTCGTTGAGCAGCTGCTGGACAAGAGAGTAGAGAGAGGAGTCGACCCCATGGAGGCTGTGGCCCTGGGCGCGGCCGTACAGGGAGGAGTGCTAACCGGCGAGGTAAAGGACCTCGTGCTTCTCGACGTTACCCCATTGTCGCTGGGCATAGAGACCCTTGGAGGGGTCGCGACCAAGCTCATAGACAGGAATACAACGATACCAGTAAAGAAAAGCCAGGTATTTACGACTGCCGAGGACTCACAGACACAGGTGGACATACACATCGTGCAAGGGGAGCGCACTCTCGCAAGGGACAACGTGGACCTGGGAAGGTTCCAGCTCACGGGCATACCTCCATCAAGGAGGGGAATCCCGCAGATAGAGGTGACGTTCGACATAGACTCCAACGGCATACTGCACGTAACTGCGACGGACAAGGCCACAGGGAAGGCACAGAGCATGGACATAGTCGCACCGAACAAGATGAGCAAGGAGGAGATAGACAAGTTATCGAACGAGGCGAAGGCCCATGAAGAGGAGGACAAAAAAATAAAGGAGAACATAGAGATACGCAACAGCGCAGAGTCTATGGTTTACACAACGGAGAGATCCGTGGAGGAATTCAAGGACAAGCTGCCTAACGAGGTAAAGGATAAGATAGAGAGCGCAAAGAAGGATCTTGAGGAGGCGCTCAAGGGAGAGGACTACATCAAGATAAAGGAAAAGAGCGAGGAACTGCAGAGGGCACTTGATGAGATAGGCGCAAGCATGTACAAGGGAACAGGGCAGCAGGGCGAAGGCCCTAGCGATGCCGGAGAGGGCGGCCCAGATGAGACTGCGGGGGCAACTGACGCTGACTTCAAGGTAAAGTAACGACAAATGGTAAAAATGATAGGAGACTATTACGAGATATTGGGCATCAGCAAGAATGCAAACCTTGACCAGATCAAGAGTGCTTACAGGGAGCTGGCGCTGAAGTTCCATCCCGACCGCAACAGCAGCAAGGATGCGGAGGAAAAATTCAAGGAGATAAACGAGGCGTATGCGGTACTGAGCGATCCGGAGAAGAGGAAGCAGTACGACATGTTCGGCCCGGAACAGTTCAACAGGCAGTATACAACAGACGACATATTCAGGAACTTCGATTTCGAGAGCGTCTTCAGGAGCATGGGTTTTGACATAGGGGGATTCGGCGGCGATGACTTCTTCGAGAGCGTGTTCGGATTCAATCCTAGGGCAGGGAGCGCGAGGGGCAACGACATACTTGCGAGGATGGGCATAAGCCTGAAGGATGCGGCGCATGGGACCAAGGAGACTGTCAGCGTCAGGAGGATAGCGGAATGCGACAGGTGCAAGGGGAGCGGGGGAGAGCCTGGCACCGGAACAATAAAATGCACGGCATGCAACGGCACAGGACAGATAAGGGCAACGCAAAGGACCCCTTTCGGAGTAATACAGACGATAAACACATGCGGAAGGTGTAGAGGTACTGGAAGGGTGCTGGAGAGGGCGTGCAAAAGGTGCAGCGGCTCAGGAGCTGTGCAGCATGAGGATAGGATAGAGGTTGCAATACCAAAAGGGATAGCGAACGGCGCAAGACTCAGGCTTAAAGGCATGGGCGACCATGGGAAGGGCGGAAATGGCGACCTTTACATAGACGTGAGCGTTAAGGATGACAGGAACTTCAGGAGGGATGGAGACAACCTGTACACGAAATTGCACATACCGCTTCACGTTGCACTTCTAGGAGGAGAGGCAAGCGTGCATACGCTTGACGGAAGCAAGACAGTGAGAATAGATGAGGGAATGCAGAACAACACCAGCATAACGCTGAAGGGCATGGGAGTGCCGCACTTCATGGGCTCGGGAAGCGGCGACGAGATAGTGGAGGTAATAGTTGACATACCAAAGAAGCTGACAAGAGAACAAAAGGAGCTTGTGAAAAAGCTTGCGGATCTGGACGATGACAAGAAAAAGAAGTTCGGCATATTTTAAGTCTGATTTGGATTAATCCCTAATCATTGATTGCATTGATTGAGCGTATATCGTCTTTGCCCTTTTCTGAAGCCGGGCAAATTTTCCGTCGTCTGCTGTTTTCCTTTTTGCATCTGCCGGTCCGGCTCCAAATGCGTACGGCTTTATAATATTATTGAATATGTCCCTTAGGTTGGGGTTTGGGCTCCTTGCCAATCTGAGCAATACGGAATTCGTGATTTGGATCGTCATGGAATCATCGATTTCGAATAGATTTTGGATTATTTTCCCGCCCATCCTTCTTTTTCCCTCGATGTCATCTATTGTATGGCTGTTGAGGCCCTTGAGCGCGTTCGGATTTTCTGCCTTCATCAGGATCATCTTTACATATTTTATTGCCGCGGATTTGGTGTAATCGTCCCCTTCCGCAAATGCCTTTGTAAACTCTTTCACCACCCTGTCCAATGCTGCACTGTTGCTAGTCTCGTTAAGGATAAAGTAAAGTGCCATGGCCGCTTCATGCTTTACACATTTTGTTCCGCCATTTATTAGCGAATTGGCTATTGTTGACATCTGATTTATGCCCCCGTTATAATTTTGGTAAAGCACCGCATGAACTGCCTTGTCTATTTCATCAAGTGCAGCACGGTCCTTCGAGAGCCGCGGCTCTCCGTGGTTTCTTTGCCTTTCTTTGGTTTGTACGACCATCTTATCACAGATGATATAAACATCATTGCATATATTTATTTTTATCTGTCATTGAAGTTGCGTTTGCGGTTATGCGCGGTCCTCACTTCAGCCTTATGGAATCGAGGTTCATCGGCGCCCTTGCGTCAGCATGTATTACCCTTCCAAGCGCCCTGGCGAGATCCTCGCACTTCTGCTCCTCCCCGTGCATCGTATATATGTTCTTCGGCTTGGGCCTCAGGTTTTCCACGAACTGTATAAGCTGCCTCCTGTCGCTGTGCCCAGAGAATCCCTCAACGGTTCTCACGTTCAGGTTCACCTTGACAGGAAGGAGCTTGCCGTTTTCGTTGGGAAGCGGGACCTCCTTGAGCCCGTTCTGGATTCTTCTACCTAATGAATTTGAGCTGTTGTAGCCTACGAATATTATAGTGTTCCTCGGATCGTCCGCAAGCCTCTTGAAGTACTCGACGCTTGCGCCGCCGTTCATCATTCCGCCGCTCGCGAGTATTACTGATGGACCTTTCTCGAATATCTCCTCGCGCTCTCCCTTTATTATCTCGAATATCTCGCTCTCAAACGGGGACCTGTTGTTGAGTATGCGGTTCCTCAGGCTTTCCTTAAGGTATTCCGGATAAGCAGTATGCATGGCGCTCGCCTCGAGTATCATGCCGTCAAGGTATACGGGCACGTCCAGTTTGTATTCGGGCTTGTTAGCCATGTAGTTTTCCAGCACCAGCTGGATCTCCTGGGCCCTTCCCACCGCGAAAAGCGGGACTATCACCTTGCCCCCGTTCCTCACAGTTGATTTTATCGTTTCCATAAGGTCCCTCTCCGCCTCGCCCCTGTTCTTCGTTATGTCACCTTGGCCGCCGTAGGTGCTCTCTATGAAAAGGGAGTCGATTCGAGGATACCTTGTGCTCGTAGGGTCATACAGACGCGTGAAGCCGTATTTCATGTCCCCGGTATGTACTATGTTGTACATTCCTTCCCCTACATGGAGGTGCACGGTGGCGCTCCCGAGTATGTGCCCAGCATTGTGGTACGTCAGCTTCAGCTCGTCGGTTATGTTGGTGACCTCGCCGTAATCTCTTGTTATCATGTGCGTAAGCATCTTCCTTATGTCCTTCTCTCCGTATATTGGGGTGCCTCCTGCCCTCTGCACCAGTCTTATGTAATCGTTGAGAAGAAGCGCAGCCATGTCCCTTGTCGGAGGCGTGCAGTATACAGGTCCTTCGTACCCGAACTTGAACAGATATGGAACAAACCCTATGTGGTCCATGTGCGAGTGCGTCAGCACAACTGCGTCGAGCTCGTTTATCGAAAGGTTGGCGCTGTCAAGATACGGGAAGGCCTTATTGATGTCAGAGCCGTTGTTCGCCTCCATGCCCCGTATTGCAGGCTCGGGACTAAGGCCGCAGTCCAGTATTATCTTTGAATGAGGCGTCTCGAGAAGCAGGCTGCTTCTCCCGACCTCCCTGTAGCCCCCAAGGGCGGTGGCCTTCAGCCATTCGCTCTTCGATATTACCCTGTTTATCTGCTTTCCCACCCCTATGAGAAACTTCTTCCTGAATTCCGATTCGTTGAACATCAGCTGCCTTACCCTTGAGAGCGTATCGCTCTCCATTGTAGGAGTCCTAAGCACCTTCGGGGTCCAGTTGGTCTGTATCGCTATGCTCTTTAGCGTTGAGCCGCCCTTGCCTATCACAAGCCCTGGCTTCAAAGCCTCTATGTACACCTCGGAGAACTCCCCTATGAACTTTATGTTGTTTATAACCGCGTCGGCTGGCACAAGGGACTTTATTATCTCCTCTGCCTTCTTCACGTCCATAAGGGTGCCTGGATCGCTCCTTATCACCAGCTTCTTCTTTATCGAAGAGGCTATGCTCCTCACCACGTTATCACCCTCATATAGCAGCTTCGCGTTCTTCAGGTACACCACTATGTCAGGACCCTCGAATTCCGCCTTGACGAATCCTGCTTCGTTGGGCAGCATGGAACGTATCTTGTCAAAAAGTTCCTCGGCCTGCGCCCTGTCCGCACGCTCTTTGTTCTCTACCGCTCTCTCCTCCAAAACATCACTATAAGCATAAATTACATGTATTGGCCGTTGTGCTTATTTTGCAACAAGCGCTTTGTCCAAATCCTTGCCGTTGTATTCCACATAGCCAGACTTGGTTATCGTTGCGATTACCATCCCGTCCCCTGTAGAGGATACCCTCTTGGCGGCTAGCGACAGCGCCCTCACCACCATCCTTATCGCGTCCTTGGTTGTCATTGCCTTCTTGTATGTGTCCTCTATGTACCCGATCGCGATCTCGGTCCCGCTTCCCGCAACGGTAAACTTGGATTCCTCCATCACGCCGCCCAAAGGATCCAATGAGTACACCTGGGATTCTCCCCCATCTATCCCAGCGACTATCAATTGCACGTAATACGGCATCATCTTGCTTTGCTGGAGTATTATGGACAATAGTGAGGCTGCAGATCTCGGTGACATCGGCCTGTTCTCGTTCATCTTGTATATCTCGTTATGGGCCTTCATTATCCTCACGAGCTCCTGCGCGTCTCCCACGAGGCCCGCAATCGCAAGGCCGAAGTTGTTGTCTATCTTCCATACCTTCTTTGTTTCGGATGAGGCTATGAAGTCACCGGCCGTGGCCCTTGTGTCCGCGCCTATGACAATCCCATCGCTACACACTATCCCTATCGTGGTAGTGCCTTTAACATACTTGCCTATCTCGTTTTTCATTTATACACCGATAAATAAACCAAATGCCATGTGCGCTTATAATACGCGCTTGAGTCGGAATAAATTTCGTGCATTCGTGCCTTGCACCAAAATACCCAATTAATCGTTAAGGCCGCTGCTGAAGAAATCAAGGTAACTAAACCTTAAAAGAACACAATATACTTTAAACATATACTTATATATTGATTTACCTCCCTCATGTTTCTCCATCAACTGAGGTCCACCAGGCTGCCGTTCCCTATGAATTGCTGCTTGTTGTCCCTTAATTCCGCATACGCGAATGTCCTGTGCACCTTCGTGACCTTGATCTTGTATACGTTCCCTATCCTTGTCTTTGCGTTCTTAACAAAGATGACAAAGCTGCCTATCTTGCCGATGCCTTCGCCCCTGGCGCCCTTCGCGTCCACCTTCATACTGTACTCTGAACCCTCTTCTACGTCTTCTTCTACTAATCCCATACCATTCACCCAATCTTAGTATAAACTGATTGAACTGAATTAAACCCTGATATAATTATTGCAAATAACCTTTTAAACGTATTCTACAAATTTAGGTTACTTAGACATCTGTCTAATATCCTTGCGCCGTTTTCCATGCATGTGTGTATTGCGTCTAGGAATCATCATATAATACAGCAACGCGAACAGCAGTGCAGCCGACGCGATAAGGGCGTACAGCGAATCCCTTCTGTACCTGTTCATCGCCTCAAGCTGCGACTGCGCGCTAGCCCTCGCTTTGGCCAGCAGCACATACGAGTATGACTCGTTGGACTGGTTCTTTGCCATGTCCAGATAGCCGTATGCCTGGGCAAGGTTCGGGTATAATATAAGGTAGCCGCTCTGGTTCACCCTGTTTATGAAGTGCGCGGTCGAGTTTATGGCACCCGTAAGATTGCCTCCGGTGTTGTATACGCCCTGAGCATGTGCGATGGCGGCATAAGAAATGACTGCCGCCAGCACTGCAATACCCAATAAAATGTATTTGGCGCGCATCCTATGCATCTAGAGGTTTACGTCTATGTTCAACTGCTCCTTCAGCTCCCTGTACCTGTTTCGTATGGTCACTTCCGTGACCCCGGCAACGTCAGCAACCTCCTTCTGGGTGCGCCTCTCCCCCGCGAGAGCGCCGGCTATGTATACAGCCGCGGCGCTGACGCCCGTAGGGCTCCTTCCGGATACAAGGCCCTTCTTCATTGCGGTCCTGAGCAACTGCACCGCCTTCTCCTGGGCCTCCCCGCTGAGCTTGAGCGCATTTATGTACCTGGGCACATAGCTTATCGGGTCCGTGAGCGGTATCTTGAGGTTGAGCTCGTGCGATATTACCCTATATGCTCTTCCTATCTCCTTTTTGGGAAGTCCTGATATGTTGGATATCTCGTCGAGCGTCCTTGGCATTCCCGCCTGCCTGCACGATGCATATATAACTGCCTGCACTACCGTTTCTATGGGCCTTCCCCTTATTAGGTTGCCCTGCACGCACTTCCTGTAAAGAAGGGCCGCGCTCTCCCTTATGTTCTCCGGCAGTCCAAGATAGCTTGAAACCCTGTTCAATTCCGGAAGCGCTATCAGGTAGTTCCTCTCGCTTGAGCTGGCTATGCTTGCCCTCTTGTGCCATTTCCTCATCCTGTACAGCTGTGCCTGCCTCTTTGAGGGTATCCTTACCCCCCTTATGTCCTTATTGTAAAGGTCTATTTCCGTTACCAGACCCCTGTTCGGCTTTGTGTACTTTATTGGAGCTCCGGTCCTTGCCCTTGCGTTTCTCTGATCGGCATCGAACGCTCTCCATTCCGGGCCGGTGTCGGTCGCGTTCTCCTCGATTACAAGACCGCAGTTGTTGCAGACCAGTTCTCCTCGCTCGTTGTCGAAGAGAAGATCCATGCTTCCGCAGCTTGGACATTTGTTAACTGCCCCCGGGGCCCTGTCCGCTGGCATGGATACCGGATGCGGCTGGAATTCCTGCTGCGTGGTGAAAATTGGTCCGTTCTCCGATGCGAATGCGCCTCTCGGCCTTCCGCGGCCTCGCTTTTCCTGCACCTCTGCAAGATTGAGCCTGTTGTTGCTTAATACGATCTTCCTTATCTTTGGTTCTACCAAAGGGTGTGCCTTCCCTGACGGCCTTGCGGCCTCCTTGACGACTTTTCCCTTAGCTGGTTTTGCGTTTTTCTTTTTCATCGATCAACACCTTTTTGAATAGAAATTCCAGATTTTTGATAATAAAGCTTTTAAAGCTTTCTAAAAATAGACAATATATTTGTGAAGGAATAGATATTTAAATCTTTCGATAGAGCATTTAAATGCGTTTCTTCTAGTTCCTCTCTGAACGCGCTTGCCATGGTCAGCCTATTTCATCGACCAGTTTGCTTACCATGCCTCTGATTTTTTCCCTGCCATTTACATGATGAGCGTAATCTGTGCCGCGTATGTCCGTTACATCCCAATACCTGGTCTTGTCCGATGCATTTACGTACTCTGGCAGTGTTTTCCGCTCCTCTTTTGTAAGCAGCACTATCACCATGCCGGCTTCGTCGAACATCTCCCTTTCCAGCTGCCTGCGTTTGTGGCTTGAAACGTCTATGCTTACCGCGGACATCGCTTCCGCAGTGCGGGCGCCGGGAGGCATGCCCGGGCTGCCTTCGGCATCAACTATGCTTCCTGCACTGGAGGCGCTGTTTACCTTGGACATCCTGTTGAAGAAACCCTCGGCCATCACGCTCCTTCCGGCGTTTGACCTGCATACAAAAGGACTTTCGCGCACTCACCATGTCGATTTAATGATTTGTATTATAGTGGCAGGCCGTAGCCCTCTTTCTGTTTTAGGCAGCATTAGTCTGAGCGGCATAAGCCTTGCATACACACATTACACCCATCGGCGCGTTTCATCCGTGTCAATGCGCTCGTAGTGTCATCGCTTTGTGCATTGTTCCGGTATCGTTTCTGTTCCGAATCCGGCCTTAGGCCATTGGTGCATTTCGTATGAGAGGAGCTTCCTCCTTTCGGTAAGCTGCCCGCCTGCCACCATATTATGTATTGGTTTTACCTGTATTTATTCCTTTTCGGAGCCTGGGGATTGGGACATAAGTCAGTTTTTCCCATACCATAGAAGATTGTGCCACAGTC
>CAZFUA010000026.1:0-12956 GCA_964521995.1 Microcaldota archaeon | reverse complement strand
TATCCCCTATGCATGGTGCTCCCACCGGGATTTGAACCCGAGCCTCGGCCTTGAGAGGGCCGTGTCCTTGACCAGACTAGACGATAGGAGCTCGTATATAATTAGCAAACCAAATTTAAATTGGTTAGTATCTTGCCCTTCTCATTATCCTGTACATCCTTGTGCGCATGGTGCTTTCCGTGCCCACCTTCTCTGATATGAGGTCTATTATGTTTATGTCTGTGGAGAATTCCATCGCCTTCTCTATGAAATCGGCCTTTACGTCCTCGTCCTCGTGCGGACTTATATTCCCCTCTTTTATTTCGTTTATTCTTGATTCGAGTGTCGACATAGACTTAGAAAACTTTTCCACGGTATCCGATGAAACCGCCCTTATCGCCATGTTCTGCTCGAGCAGCGCCACGTGCAGTGCCATCTTGCTCGAGTCGCGAAGCACATTGAACGGCATCTTGTACAGGAAGCAGTAGAGGTCCCTAGAGACCTCCTCCTTGGATTGCTTCAATTCCGCCATCAACGCAGGTATGAGAAGCAGGTTCCTGCCTGGGAATACCTTTGTCCTCCTTCCTTTGTTGAATGTGTTTATGTATTCTTCCCTTTCCTCCTTGCTTATCGCGTAGAAAAGCTCCACATACGTGTTTATCGCGGATTTTATGTTCCTTGAATGTATGTCGGGGTTCACGTCCTGTGCCTTCATCGTGTCCGACAACGCGCTTATCTCCCTCATTTGCGATGCCAGCCTGTGGGAGTACAGGCTTGCGTTGGAATTCTTGGGCTTGACCGCATACTTTATCGCGTACGCTATTATGTAGAGTAGCGACTTGAGGGGCAGCGTATTGGCCCTGCATCGTATCTCCAATGACTTGCCCCTACTTCTAAGTCTAGGCCTTATGGATCTGGTCTTATTCAAAGCACATCACTACTAGTAGGTGTTGAATCTGTCGTGAATTCTTGGTTGACATTCTGTATGCTCTGGATAGGTATATATACTTAATCCTGTTGCGTTCTATTTCCTGTTTGCCCTTTTGTTTCCGAGGGCCTCGCTTATCGAGTACTTGCTTATTACCTTCGCCTTTAGCTGCTCCACATTCTTGTAATCTTTCGATTTTGCTATGTGTTCGGCCTGCTTGAACTTGTTTGCATATGAGTTATATGCGGATACCGCGGCCATGTAGGCGTCCCTCTCATGAGGGTTCTTGATCCCGAGGTTCTTCGCCGCCGTTCTTTTCTCAGTTATCCTGAGTTCCCTTTCCGGGCGGAAGAGCTTTGAATTGAACGCGGTGTTCACCTTCCTTACGACCTCGCTGGGATTTGGCTTGTCGCCCGCTATTACAACGGGAGTGCCTACAGCGCTTATAGTGTTTATAAGCCAGTCCGTGCCGCCGAACGTCCTGTGCGCCTTGAAAACGAGTTTGCCGTTCAGGTCAATGCATGCCAGACCGCACGTCTTTCCCGGATCTATCCCCGCTATAAGATACATTGAATCATGCTTCAGCCATTTAGATTCTCAATGGAGTAGTTTATCGCGTACCTCATTGTCTGCGGTATTGTGGAATACCTGCAATTTACTATTATCGTGGGTGTAGAGACTATGTGGTAAAGGTTCGCGAAATCGGCTTGTAGATTCAGTGCCGTTGTGACGTTCTGCATGCAGCCGTTGAACTCGCTGATATTGAGACCGGAACCCTGCACTATCTGGTATAATGTCTGGTTTTCCATAGGCTTTCCGTTATAGGCTATGCTAAGGTTGGAAATGAATTGGGAGAATCTGCCTTGCTGCATTGATGCGCAAGAGAGGTACCTGCCGAGCTGCTGCGTGTGCGCCACGCCGAATGAATTGTAGTACTGTATCGAATATCCGCCGAATATGAAGAAGTACGTTGTGTTTATCGAGTTGCCGTAACTGTTGCTGGTGTTTATCGCCGCGTTAAGGGCATTGAGCATTCCTGGAGCATACGGATCCGTTACTACATAGACAGGTATGGGCGTTGATGTCTTGCACGCCGCTTCGCCGTGGATGTTCACTACACCGAGCGCCACGACGCTGTTGTTGGTCGGGACAGAAGGACTCAGCGTTTGAAGGAACGAATTAGAGAGACTGAGATTCGAATCGTAGAGCAGCAGAGAGATGTTGAACACGGTGTTCTCAGCCAACGGGTCTACGTACGGCACTACGACAAGCCATTTCCTGCTTTGCGGCAGATAGCTTACATCGGACCGGTTAACGAGCGCAAAGTACGGTATGAGCGAAAGGGAAGTATTGATGTTCGAGTATGCTGCAAGGTACCTCTCTGCAGATGCCAGAGCTTGGGTGGAATTGTGCACCGTTTCGTTGCATGCGCCCGTTGCGTTTACGCCGTACTGGCAATTCTTTACCACAATGCCCTGCTTGAACATGCTTAACGCGAACGCAAGGACTATCAGCACTATCACAAGTGCGAGAAGGGTTATGTGCAGATAGTCGAGTCCGTAGTTCTTCATGGCCGGCCTTATTATGAACACGGGCTCCTTGCCGCTTATCTCTTTCTGCTTGTTGACCTTTTGTCTTGCCATTATTCACGCACCATCACGGGCCTGGTGGGATTTCCATAAAACCTTTTGATAAGATTTATTAAAAAGCCTTATTTTGAACCCACGACCTTCACCTTAGGAGGATGCCGCTCTATCCAAGCTGAGCTACAGGCCCTGACCTAAACTTATTGTATTTACCACTAAGGTATTAATAGTTTGTTTCGTACCGCGTATTTCATCATGTTTCCTTGGAGATCCAATCCGGATAAGCCTTGCTTGCAAATACGGCCGGCAGGGCCAATATTTCTGGGTTTTCGTATGGGTGCAATCGCCTTGTCTCCTTTTCCAGGCACGGTTGTGATTGCAACGATAACCTTCGTACATTCACATCCTTTCAAGTGCCGCCATGCCGAGCATCTCGAGCATCTTCTTCATCGTCCTTTTGAACGCTGCAGTGAGTTTTATCCTGAATGCCTTTTCCGTTTCGGATCCAGCCTTGAGTATCGGGGACTTTTCGTAGAATCCGGCGAACGCGTATCCCAGTTCGGTTATGTAGTCAGCTATGACATTGGGCCTCAGCTCGTTGGCCGCCTTTTCTATTATGTAATCACCTTTAGAGATCAGCTTAACCAGTGAGAATTCCGCATCGGTTATTTCCGGGGCCTTTTCAAGTTTTTTGCCAAGAGCCTCTTTCGGGGCCTCTTCCAGGATCCTTGCGGCCCTTGCGTGCATGTACTGCGCGTACGGCCCTGAATTGCCTTCGAAGTTGAGGGCGCTGCCCCATGAGAACACGATCTTCCTTTCAGGGCTTACCCTAAGGAACTCGAATTTTATCGCCGAAACCGCAACACCCGCCACTATTTCCTCCATCTCGTACTTGCCCATTTTGAACCTCGAACTTACAAGCCCTTTCGCCTTTGCTTCGGTTTCCCTGATCAGGTCATCCGCACTATATCCCAACCATGTGCCCTTCCTTCCGGATAGGGCACCGGATTCAAGCTCGACCATGCCGTAAGCGAGATGCCTTATGCTGTTTGCCTCATCAATCATACCCATGGCCCTGAATGCAAGCTTTAGAACTGATTGTGGATGGCTCTGCCTTGCATCTATTATGTTTATCGCGATCTTTACCCTTGCGAAATCCATTTCCTTTCCTTCCGGCGAAGTTGTATACAATACATCGCCGTTGAGCTGCCTGTCCGTGAAAACCGAATATTTGAACAAGTTTTCTATGATCCCGAATTTCCACATGTGGAAAGCTATGTCCTTTGCGACGTACATAGGTACGCCGTTGCTCCTTACCAGCACCTTCACGTCTTCCTTCAGCCCCTTAAACTCATCGGGCAGATCCTTTATCTTCTTAAGGTCCATTACCGTGCAGTTTGCGTATTCGCCGCTTGTGGGCGTCTCGATAAATCCGTATTTTTTAAGCTTGTACAGCGCCTTTTCCAGCAGTTTTTCCCTCACTATGTCGCTCTCCCATACAAGGAGGTCGTGGAATATCGAGAAGCTGAACGCCGTTTCATACTGCGCCTTTACGCATTCAGTCACAATGTCCCTCAAGAGCTTTGACTCGTATGTGCCGTCCTGCCCCATGAGCGAGAGCGTCTTCGGCACCCCCTCCTTTGCCGCGGCCTCGTCAAGGTGCTGGTTCACCTTAACGTATTCCTCGCCAAGCCAGTGGTCGAACTTCTTGTCGGCCTTGCCGTCCGAATTCAGGTACCACCACAGACTCTCCGCCATCTGCAATCCCAAATCGTCTATGTAGTCCTCGCGTTCGACATCGAAGCCCAGCTCTTCGTACATGTTTGCTATCGAATCGCCGAGAAGCGCGTTCCTGAGATGCCCTACGTGCCATGGCTTGTTGGGGTTTACGCTTGGGTATTCTATGATAACCCGCTCGTTAATTTTTGATCTCATGCCTTTTGCCTCGCCCAAAACGAGAAGCGAGAATGCGGAACGGTCAAGATGGAAATTTATGAACCCGTTCTCCGCGGTCACCTTTTCAACATATGAGGGTTTCTTTAGGCTGACCGCGATCTCAGAAGCTATAGAGTTGGCGTCCTTTTTGTGCTCCTTCGCTAGTCTGAACGAGACTGAGCAGGATATGTCGCCAAAGCCCTTTGCGAAGTCTATGGCATTTTCCAGATTCGGAGCGCCGTATCCGATGCCCTCGCATGCAGCGGCTATCGCCGCGGATATTGCCGATTTAACAACATTGTAGGGAGATGCATCCATGCGTACTTACCTTTGCAGCTGCAGGCCAAAGGAAACTGCAGTTCCGGACGATTCAAAACCATTTTAAACTTTGTATGTATTAAATATAATGGGCAATACTTATTATAATTGGCTTTATTGTGGTGATGTCATCCCGAAAGTGTACAAATCTAGCAACAAACTAGTCGTTTCAATACCTTATGACGTGGTAAGCTCACTTGGCATAAAGGACGGGGACGACCTCGATTTCCTGAAGTACGGGGACAACACGTTCCTTGTCGTGAAGAAGAACGACATAGTCAAGATGCTGGCAAAGGTGGACTCGGAAGTCAGGGAGGCCAAATCCGGCAAGTCGTACACGCCGCGCAGCGCCGCTGGTGCGGGCATTGCACTGGAAGAGGATGAGCTCGCGGTGCTAAAGAAACTCGACACCTTGAAATACAACGACAGGACCGGATCGAAAGTTGCATCGATGCTCAACAGCAGCGAAAAGGCGACGCTGCAGGGCCTGCTCAAGAGGAGCATAATAGTACCGTTCAGGAAGAGCGGCGAAAAGGATGTGAAATACAGCATACAGAAGAGGGTGTATGACACCTTCCTTTACAGGAAGAACATGAGAGGGGGCGGAGTGGTCATGCAGCCGCAACCGCAGCAGATGCAGAAAGTCAGGGTGCAGCAGAAGTCATGGGAACAAAAAATCTCAGGAACCGAATCGTATGTCGATATGCTTGAGTCAAAGGGCTACCTGGTTTTGGGCAACGAGGCTGAAGCGTCAATGGTTTCGGCATCGCTGGAGGAGAGCATACGTGACGGCCTTGTGCTGGGCACCCGCGCATTCAACAAGAAGTTTTACATAGGGCTAAGGGGATTCATCAACAAGTACACGCCAAAGATACTAAAGGTAATAGACCAGAAAAGCGTGAACGTGGAGGACATAGCAAAGGAGGTCGGAATCGAGGAGGATGGCGCAAGGACCATTCTTTACGTGCTCTCGGAAAGCGGGGACGTAACAGAGGTAAGGAGGGACATCTTCAGGGCAGCATGATTCCCGCGGCATGCAAAGCCGGTCAGTAGACAAAATGGTCCGCCACGAGCACTATTACCGTGAAGATCACCACTATGATCAGAAGCACCTTAGGGTTTATCTTTGGCCCTTTTGTGGGAGCGTCGTAAAAGCTTGTTATCCCTGCAGAACTCTGCGGAGTATATAATCCGGGCATTTGTACCGGTATTTTATGGCATGCAATACTTTAATATCTTTGCCTGATATTATAAAACGTGATTGGCTTGGCTTATGACAGCAGGGACAGGAACGACAAGTTGGAAAACCGCGACGACACGGAAAAGGGGAATGGCGTAAGCGGCGTAACGGTCAGCCTGGAGGAGCCCCTAACCTTCTGGATAGGCATGCTTGTAATAGCTGCGCTGCTGCAGCTTGTGGCAATACCCCTTGCGACGGCACGTGGGCAGACGGGCCTCAACAACTACATGAACGAATTCGCGGACTATGCGATCTACATACCCGGAATAATAATACTTCCATTGCTGGCTGCGGTGTGGATAGGGGAACGGGTCAGCTATCTTAAGAAGAAGAAGTCCATCATAGCATACAAGGGCGTGATGAACGCGATATACGCCTCGCTTGTCTACGTAATAGCGATCTTCGTGATTTACCTCATAATGACGGAGCAGAAGCTAGGGGTTCTTGCGCATATAGGGATGCTGGCATTCATAGAGTACTTCATCATCGTGCCGTTCGTGATAAACGTGGTTATAGTCCCGCTCTTCGCGGTGCTGTCCGCAGAAAGAAGGTACGGATAATCATCGTGCTGCGCTGACGATCTTTATTACGTCATTGTGCTTCAGGACGTAATCCTTGGCCAACCTCCTCTTGCTTCTTGCATCTATTGCATAGAGCATGTTCTTCGCTATGTCGGTGTGTATCGTGGCCGCAAGATCGAGCGCCGTGGAGCCGTTACGCATGAGTATGGCGTCAGGAAGCACATTGCCGAAATGATCTGTATACTTGTTCTCGTCCTCTACAGGATAGACCACTATGTTCTCCAGAAGATCGAAAACCGTGCGGTTTACGATCCCGTTTGCGCTTGCATCCATTGTCCTTATGAACTTGCGCATGTACTCCAAAGCGTCATGCTGCTCCTTTGTTATGTTCGTATTTATTATCTTGAACTCTTTTGCGCTGGTGAATTCTATTATGTGCTGGTCCTCCGCCTTCCTTAATGCCAACTCTATTGCGGCGGAGGTTCCTACGACGTCCCTGTCCCCGAAACTTGACCTGAGTACGCTTAACTGGCCCAGTGCGCCCTTTATGTCGCACTTGTTGGCTATTATGAGCATGGGCTTGCTTATTTCCAGCAGCTTGTCAGAGAATTTTTTTACCTCGGCCTCGGACCATGATATTCTGGCATAAGGCAGGCTTGCATAGTCTATTGCGAATCTTATTTTGTCCTCGCCAATCTTCAGCCCCGTCAGTACCTCGCCAAGCGCCTTTACGCCGTCTGCGTTTTTGGACAGCTGCCTCATGTGCTTGTTTATTATGGAGGATATCCATTCTACGAGCTCGTTCCTCACCATTTTTATGTCCTCGGCCGCATCGCACGACTCGCACGGGTTGCCTATGGAATCGGACCTGCCGCTTGCGTCCACCACCACCATCAGCGCATCGGCGGCCGCGAGATCGTTGAGGAACTGGTTTCCCATGCCCTTGCCGGAATGGGCGCCCTCGACCAATCCCGCAACGTCGATTATGTTGACCGGTATTTTCCTTACGCCATTGACGCAAAGGGAGTTCCTTGCCTTGCATTTGGTTCCGAGCTCCACTTCCGGGCATTTGCTCGTCGCATACGTAATCCCCATATTCGGGTTTATCGTTGTGAACGGATAATCGGCTATCTGCACATCGCTAAGTGTAAGTGCGGAGAACAACGTGCTCTTTCCCTTGTTCGGCGCACCTATAATCCCAACTAGCATAGAAACTATACCTTAATCTTACTTGAAGAGCTTTATCCTTATTATCTTCTTCTCCCTTGCCTCCCTCAGCGAATAATATACTATTATAAGAGACATTATCAGCACCACGCCTATCACCAGAGCGATCTTTGGCATGCCGGTGAAGAATACAAGTATCGCGATCACTCCGACAATCGGAAGATACGGATACAGCGGCATCCTGAACGGCGATTTCTTGCCCAGTCTCCTGAAATGCATCACATCGAACCCTATGAGCATATAGTCGAACAGCAGGCCGAAGTTTGCAATGGATGCTATTATGTATATGTTTCCGGAGAACAGCATCACCACCCCTATTATGGCGGACACTATGATCCCGTTGGTCGCGATATCCTTCTTTTTGTCGTACTTCCTAAGGAATTTCGGAAGCAGCCGGTCCATGCTCATCTGGTACAGCGACCTTGAGGAGCTGAGTATCATCGCGATGGTCGCGGACGCCGTGGCTATGAGCGCGCCTATGTCAACAACCGTGAACAGCCACAATGGTGCACCAGTGCTCTTCAGCGCAAATGACAGTGGATCCGCGGCAACCTTGTACGACGCGGAAGGCACAAGAAGCAGAAGCGCGAATACAACTAGCGCGTAGATGACTATGCTTATCAACACCGCGGATATTATGGCCCTTATGTATCCGGATGCGCCGCCCTTGATCCTGTCCGTTATTGTTGATATGGATTGGAAGCCCGAATATGCGAAGAACACGACAACGCTTGCAGCGAATATCCCGGCAAAGCCGCCGCCTGAAAGATTAAACGTGAAGTTGGATGCACCGATGTGGATTTTTGTCAGCGCCATGAATATTGCAAAGCCTATGAAGATCAGCAGTATGCTTATCTTCACAACGACAAGGCCGAAATCCGTCTGCGCGGCCTTCTTTACGCCCAACATGTTTACCAGCGACAGAACCGCAATGAGTATTATTGCGAAGGGTATCGCGTATGCGCTCACCGATATTCCCAGAAAGCTGGACAGGTAGGAACCGAACCCAAGGGATATTGCGGATATGGACGTTGCAAGCGCCATGTATCTTAGCATGCCTGTTATGAAGCCGAGCTCGCTTCCGAACGCGTTATACGTATAAGAATACGAGGCGCCCTTTACGTAGGGCATGAGGGCGCCAAGCTCGCCAAGCTCGAGTGCGACTATGAATGCGACCACACCGACTATTCCGAACGCGATGAGGGCGTCCGCCCCGGCAAGCGCCACCGCTGTGCCGCTGAGAACGTATATGCCCGCGCCTATTATGGCGCCAAGGCCGACTGCCGTGGCTACTGCAGTACTGATCTTGTTTTTATCGTTATCGGGCATGACAATCATTGCATTTGGATTGCATTGATACTTTAACCATATGCATGCTAAACTTTATAAAGGATGAAAAGATATTATGATTTACTTGCGGGGATAGCAAAGCCTGGTCAAACGCGCTAGGTTCAGGGCCTAGTCCCTTAGGGGTTCGAGAGTTCAAATCTCTCTCCCCGCATAAAGAGAATGAATTCGATGGTCGGAAGGATTAAAACATTGGCTCGCAGATACTGGCCCTATTTTTTGATTTTTACGATATACTTTCTTGTAGCGGTTTTCAGGTTCTATGGCATAACCTCCCATATAACAACCACGGTGCCAGGATCCAACGGGGACACCTACCAGAACCTTTGGGGAATATGGTGGGTCGGCTACGCCATATTCAGGCTGCACAGCGGAATATTCTATACCAATATACTATACTGGCCGATTGGGGCTAACCTTGTCTACCAGACCATGTCCCCCCTGGGCTCGCTGCTCGTCTATCCGCTGCAGGCAATAAGCATACCATTCGCATATAACGTGCTGTTTATCTTAGGATTTGCACTTTCCGGATTAACGATGTACGTGCTCGCAGACCATTTCGTCAAAAACAGGTATGCTGCATTCGTTGCTGGGCTAGTGTTCGCGTTCGGGGCGTTCCACATAGCCGAGGCATATGCACACCTTAACTGGATAAACATAGAATGGATACCGCTGGCCCTGTATTTCTTCATAAGGATACTTGAGGATAACGGCAATATCAGGAATTCGATAGGGCTCGGGATTTCATACGTGCTTGCGGTTTTTATGGGGGATGTAGAGCAGGGGGTCATGCTCATCCTGTTATTCGCCCTGGTGATCGTGTTCTATCTTTTGAGCAGAACAAAGAGGAATGCAATTGGATTCAGGACCTTCAAACTGTTATTCCTGTCCGCGGTGATCTCGTTCGTCATCGGGGCTTGGGGATTCGTACCCATAATATCCGCAGTAGGAAACGCAGGCAACATATCGATAATAAACGAATACAACAGCCTGTACAGGAACCTGGCGCAGAGTTACGACCTGCTATCGTTTTTCCTGCCTAGCTTTTATAATGGATTCATGTCGAATCATGCGTTCCTGAGCTACTATAGCGTCATGTACGCCCCATCGCCCATAGAGAGGACGGGCTACATCACGTATACGGTGCTGTCCCTGTTGGTTATTGCTGTGCTGACAAGGCGCAAGGAGCTTGGACTATGGGCAACTGTAGCGATACTCTCCGGATTCATGGCATTGGGGCCTGTGATACACGTGTATTCCGTGAATACCGGGATACCGGGGCCGTTCGCTATGCTGCGTTCAATACCATTGTTGAACATAATAATGGAGCCGGGGCGGTTCGGCGTGATACTGTTCCTTGCGACGTCCATAATAGCGTCATATGGCGTGCTTTCCATATTGAAGCTCTCAGACAAAAAATTAAGGTACAATGGATATATCGTTGTAATTATAATCTCCGCCCTGTTTCTCTTCGAAACGTCCGGTTCCCCCATAACCAACAGTGCAAGCCTGAATTCCACTACAACAACAGTCAGCGTTCCGGGCTTCTACTACCTTGCGAGGAACATAACAGGGAACTTCTCGATCATACAGATACCGGCAATACAGAATCCCTCCGGGCTGGTAAATCTTTACACAGGGGAAGCGACATATTATACATCGGCGTCGCACAAGCCTATGCTGGGAGGCTACATCACCAGAGTCAATTCAAGCGAGAACGAGTACCTCGACAATATACCGCTAGCGGTGCAGACGGAGAACATACAGAGCACAGGATCGATAGAATACGAATCCCCAGTGAGCGACAACTACGTAAACCAGACACTGCTAGTTCTATACAATTACAGGACGCTGTTCGTGGTCCTGAACAAGGAGGCGTACAGCAACCAGGAGGCATCGATAGTGTATGCGGAGCTGTCCTCCATATTCGGCAACCCGGTATACGCGAGCAATACCACAGTGGCGTTCGAAACCGCGAACGCGATCAAAAATTCCGTCTTCAAATCCTTTGTCATGTATCCGGTGTTGCAGGACTGGGCGTACATCCCGATAAACCAGTACACCAACGAGAGTGAATGGGCGCCGCAGGGAAGCGGCCTTGTTGCGGTTTATGCACCATATCCTAACGCTACTTATATGAATACATCCCAGGGCGGTCTGGGCCAATACACCTTAAATGCAACACTGAGCTTTACTGCGGTATCGACAAATCCATACGCACAGCTGCAGGTAGGAATTCAGACAGGCGTGGGAAGCCCTGAAGCGCTTGCAATACTGAACCTTACGCCGTACCCGCAAACGTACAATGTTAGACTGTACAACCTTGTTCCAGGAGAGCTTGGTAACTATGCGATATTCACGCCGTTGGACAACCAGCTAGCTGGAAACGGACATAACAGCGACATATTCGTCTACAACATGACGATATCAAGGCGGGATTAGCATGTTGATGGAATGCAAGCACCGCGACGCTTTGCCTGAAGATGCCCTTATGCGATTCTGAAGCCCCCCACGGGAAGAGCTCTCATTATTTCGTCTATGTCGCCGTATTTTAGCTTCGACGCTATTTTCTTCGCGGCGTCTGATTTCTTGTGGTTGCCCTGTGTCACCACGGCGAAGGGTATGCCCTCTTTATCCATCTTGTCGAACGCCGCCTTCGGAATCGCGTGCAGTTTTCCGCCCTTTACAAGGATTACGAAAGACAGTTGCATGTTCCTGTACCATTCCCGCTCCCCGCTGAGCAGGAAGCTTCCTGTGCCGAGCGGGCCCTTGCTGCTGGACTTGCTGACCTGTTCCCTTCTCATGGCGTATACGTCTATCGTATGCAGTCCCTCCTTCCATGCGCTTGAATAGCAGGCGGCGAACTCCGCTACCTCCTCCCTTGTCTCCCTGTCCGCGGATGCACCGCCCTTCAGCACGAAGACAGGAGCTCCGAATATGTCAGCATGGAAGAAGATGTCCTTTTCATCAAAGTGCCTCGAGTTTATGAGCTCGTTCTGGTGCGCGTCCCTGCCGCCTATCGCGAGCATGTTGTTGCTTGTGAAGAACCAGTGGAACTTTTCATACCATTCTTTTTTTGTTACTTTTACTATGCGCCTTTCCTTTTTCTCAGCGTTTGACTTCCTTGCCTCCCCGAGCCTTTCCTCAAGCTCCCTTATCGCCTTTTCTGCGCCTGTTTTCTTCAGCGCCAGCTTCTTCGATTTTTTGTAATACTCGTTGGCGTTCTCCTGCGCAGACTTGGTGAAATCGATCTCTATCTCCATAACTATATAAGTGACAATGAGCCCGTTATTATGAGGGATATGACTATAGCGAGTACAAAGCCTATCACGCCTATGAGCAGTATCCCGAATATTATGAGCTTCGCCGCCTTGCTGAACTCGTCTCTTGTGGGCTTGTAGCTTATGCTCATGACGTGCTTGGAGTTGTCCCAGAACTTTTTGAACGATCCGACTATGTCAAGATTCATTGCAAACACTTAACGGTATTGATAATCAAGATAATTAATGGATAATTGATGTTTATATTGCTTATGCTTGCCCTTTCGGATAGCGTCTTTCTATGATTATGCTTATGCGTTGCATCAGGCCTTTGCCTTTCGGGCATACCCTTACCAATAAATTGTAAACGGCATAATATTAATATCTATTAAATCAGGTTAAATGGTTATATGGCGGAAAAATACGAGGGCATAATCATACATTTCGGGGAGATATGGCTAAAGGGCAGGAACAGGAGCTCGTTCGTGAGGAGATTATACGACAACATAAAGCTCGGGCTTGAGGGCGAGAATTATGAGGAGTTAAGGCACCTGAGGGACAGGTTCTTCCTCGTATTCGGCAAAGGGTCCGATGTCGCTTCGATATCGGATAAGC
>CAZFUA010000025.1:0-13220 GCA_964521995.1 Microcaldota archaeon | reverse complement strand
ACGCCTTGGCCGGGATTCGAACCCGGGTCGCAGCCGTGACAGGGCCGTATGCTGACCACTACACTACCAAGGCATGATATAGTTATTGCCGTTACTTTATTAATTTATATGTAGCAAGAAACTTAAACTCTCTTCATCCAGTGTATGTCTTTTTTCTTTGGGTCAAAGGCTTCCAATTGAAATTCCCTAATCTCGCCTCCCGCAGTATAGTATTTGCCCCGAATGTTATTGCCTGCAATTACCCCCATATATTCAATTGGTTGCATACTTCCGCTTAGCTTGCCGGCTATTTTGTCGTACTGTTTATCGAAACTAAATGTATTACTCATAATCCACCCATTGAATGTAGAAGAACCAAATATGTCTTCTATAGTACCGGCTATTTCACCGTTCTTGGCACTCCCATGCTCTATAAACATTTCAAATAACCCTCTTGTAGGTATATTTAGGTCCCATGTTCCTATATAGTCTGGGCTTTTTCCGTTATGCGCCCTACTGTGACCGCCTTATATTTCCTTGCATCGAATTCCATGGAGCGATACAATATTTCTTCGGTCTGTTGGTGTTTTCACAAATACGTTTGCTGAAATGCGGTTGTTGATGCTCATTTCCAAGTCGTACCTGTCAGAATCTAGGAGTAGAACGCCCATCTGTAGACTCAACATGTCCTCTAAATTCGAAAAATCTGGCATAGATTCCGATGAGTAGTCCTTGAACTTTATCCCTTTCAGTATGCCATTTTTGGAATTATACCATAAAGGAGCTGCATGCCCATTACCGATAATTAGAACCTGTGGTTTCGTCTCGACGATTCTTTGCAATAAGAATTCATGTCTCGCGAAAGCAAGATCAAACTGTATTTCGGTTTGTTTGGCATAAATTTGCCTTTGGAATTTAATCTGCTCAGAAGGGTTTTCCGAATCGTCTCGCTTAGCAATGAGTTCGTTCATTGAACTGCATAATCTTACCTGCTTCTTGTAGGTTGCAGTATCATCCAAGTAAACAGGAGTAAGCTCATGTTTCTCCAAGAACTTAATCAGCTCGTTCCAATACCTGTGAGTACCCCATTCATCATAACCCTGTCCGTGATTCCTGATTAGTAGCCTTAGATCCGTTTCACCTTTTTTGTCAAGTGCTTCAATCCCTACTTTTGTGCCTTTAGGCAAATTGCTCAATTCACTTAACATTTCCACGCTCGGCCTTAAGCCAAGCCTTATCTGGCCTACGAATGGTATTTCCATTTGTCCGCCATGCGACACTCCGTATAATTTGTCCACAGTTATGGTGGTTTCGTGTTGCACATGGGACTGTACCGATTTTTCAGCCATTTCATCACTTGCTCTTCTGCGCCTCGAGCAGGACTCGAACCTGCGACCTATCGGTTAACAGCCGATCGCTCTACCTACTGAGCTATCGAGGCAGTTCATCAACTCTCTTTTGGTTCTAGATACTCTGTTATTAGTTTTTTTATAACAATAGGGTCTCCCTGTTTTTTTGTACGGGACAGGATTACCCCTATTAGGAACTGCATCACGTCCTTTTTGCCCTCTTTCAGGTCCTCCACCGCCTTTTTGTTGCTTTCCATTACCTCTTTCACGATCTTTTCCAATTCTTCCTTATTTATGACTACCATGTTTCTTCCTGCCAGTTCCCTTGGTGAAGTTCCGGTGTCAACATACTCCTTCATAAGCTCCTTCGCATATCTTTCCGTTATTTCCTTACTGTCTATCAATTCTAGCAGCTCTATGAAAGTTTCAGGCTTTGCCTTTGAATCCTTTATCCGCTCGTCCCTCCAGTTCAGGCTTTTAATCAGGTAGTTTGCGATCCAGTTCACGATTGTCTTTGGTTTGTCGTACAGCTTGCAGCAGCTTTCGAAGAAGTCCGCAAGATTCTTGTCGTAGTACACCAGCACCCTTGCATCGTATTCGTCTATCCCATATTCCTTTACGAATCTGGTTATCCTTATGTCCGGTAGCTCGGGCATTGCGGAATTTATTCTGCCTACCCAGTCGCTGCTGATGCTTATCGCCGGCAGGTCCGGGTCGAATATGTATCCGTAATCCTCCTCATATTCTTTCGATCTGAGTTTTTTCGTTGTATTGGTGTCCGCATCAAAATGGCGCGTCTCCCTTTCTATTTTCACCTGCAATCTAGCAAGGCCGTTTTGCCTTATCACCTCAAAACCAAGAGCCTTCTCCACATTCTCGAAGCCCGTTATGTTCTTCAGCTCAACCCTCTCGCCATGCGTGGATATGTTTGCATCGACCCTTATTGATCCCTCCTTTGTAGGTTCGTATATGTCAAGGTGTTCGAGTATTGATGAAAGTTTCTCCAGAAATTCCCTTGCCTCCCTCGGGGATTCGAAATCCGGCTCCGTGACTATCTCGACCAAAGGCGTTCCGGACCTATTGTAGTTTATCAGCGTGTACTCAGCAGAGGTTATGTCACCACCCACATAAGCTATTTGCGCCGGATCCTCTTCCAGGTGGAGCCTCTTTATTCTTATTGTTTTGTCCTTCACGGTAAGATGGCCGTTTTCGGCAAGGGGCATCTCGTATTGGGTTATCTGGTAATTTTTTGAAAGATCCGGGTAAAAGTATGTCTTTCTGGAGAATAGCGCGTTCTTGTTTATGTTGCACTCGAGCGCGAGGGCCGCCATTATCGCAAAATCTAGCGCGTTCTTGTTTATCTTGGGCTTGTAGCCAGGGAATCCCAGGCATATCGGGCATGTATTCTCGTTAGGTTTGGCGTTTGCGGATCTGGTGAGATCACCGCAGAACAGCTTAGTCTCCGTATTCAACTGGCAGTGTATCTCAAGCCCTATTTTCGTGCTCATCTCAATCCCTCTATCGCCCTGCCCAATGTCACCAGCTTTCCCTCCTCGAAATGGTCGGATATTACCTGTATGCCGACAGGAAGCCCTTCTGCAAGTCCTGCAGGCACTGAAATCGTAGGCATGCATGCAAGATTTGATGGAGTAGTAAGTATGTCCATGGAATACGCCTGTGCAGGGGTGAGGCCCTCTATTTCCGAGAATCTTGGTGGAAGTATCGGCATGGACGGTGCAACAAGTGCATCGAAATCCCTGAAAACGTTCTTGAACTCCTTTATTATAAGCGACCTTGCCTTGAGCGCCTTGATGTAATATGCATCCCTGAATCCGGCCATGCGCGCATACGTGCCAAGTATTATCCTCCTTTTCGCCTCGGCGCCGAAGGCTTCCGATCTTATCTTGGAGAAGTATGAATCGAAGTTTTCGCCCAGGGCTTCCTGAATGCCGTACCTCAGGCCGCAGTACCTCGCCAAGTTCGTAGAGGCCTCGCTCAGCGCGATTAGGTAGTATGCGGGAAGCGCGTACTTTGTCAGCGGAAGAGACACCTCCTCGCATTTCACCCCTATTGATTCTAGCAGGTTTATCTTGTCCATGACTATCTTCGATATCCTTCCATCCACGCTCTCCGAGAAGTATTCCTTGGGTATGCCCACCCTCATTCCCTTGACACCATAATCTAGGTGCTTCGTGAAGTCCGTGTTTTTGTTGTCAATGCTTGTTGAATCTAATGGATCATAACCAGATATTACAGACAGGCCCAGAGCTGCATCCTCGACCGATTTTGTTATTATGCCTATCTTGTCCATGCTGTTCGAATAGTCGATGAGTCCATACCTTGACACCCTGCCGTATGTGGGTGTAAGCCCGACAGTTCCGGTGAACGCGGCCGGCGCGGTTATGCTGCCGCCGGTAGATTCTGCTATTGCCATGTGCGGAAATTTTGCCGCCGCGGTGAGACAGGCTGCGCCTCCGCTGCTTCCCCCGCATGTCCTACCCTTGTCAAAAGGATTCTTTGGTACGGAATAAGCGCAATTTACTGAGAAGGTTCCGAATCCGAATTCGTCCTGTGCGGTCTTTCCTAGAATGAATGCGCCGCTTTCCTTCGCCTTTGAAATGCACGTAGCGTCAAATGGAGGTATGTAATTCTCAAGCATCTTTGAACCTGCCGTTGTCCTTATGCCTTTGGTGCATATGCAGTCCTTTACAGATACCGGCAGCGCATATAATAGACCGCTTTCTGCATGCAGGGCAGGGTCATCGTTTATCGTTATAAAGGGCGAGTATTCCTTTTGTATCCTTTTTGATTCCTCTATTGCATTGTGAAGGAATTCTTTTACGTCGATATTTCCCGCCCTTGCTTCTTTTATATGTTCGCTAATAGACTGTATTAATGTAACCACCTATAGTATTTTTGGCCCCTTTATATATCCCTCGGCATTGTCAAGAGAATTAGCAAGGGGATTCCAGTCCACCTTTTTAGGAAGGTCTTCGCGCCATATGTTTTCGAAATTCATGGCGTGGAATGCCGGCTTTTCGTTCCTTAAGCGCTCATCCAGCTCATCCAGCATCCTGAACGAGGTTATAACCTCGTTCAATTGGTTCGTGTAAAGAGTTTTCTCCTCCTCTGTGAGCTTGAGCCTTGAGATTAAGGTTATATGCTCTACAAGATCCTTGTCTATCTTCCAGTATTCTGTCATTTTGGCACTGTTTAAGTAGATTGAATTAATTGATTAGTTCAGCTATTTAAAGATTCTGTATATCCGGTGTCTTATAATGATATTACCATTCCTTAAATACCAAACATTTTTAGAATGCTGATTTTAATATTATCGTGTGATTTGATGGTTGATGCCACCAAGAGCCAAAGGGCACAGCATAATTCTGAAAAATACACTGCTGATGACCTGATAAAATTAGTAAAGGATATGGAAAGTAAACAGAGCGGCAAAACTGCAACCTTTCAAATAAAGGTAGCAACCAAAAAAATTGGGAATTCTCTTGCGCTGTTTGAGGCCGGAAAGGCAACGGTTGAATCAACGCGCAAGGGATTGGAAGGCCTAAAGGAGCTTTCTATACTTACCAGAAACAATGAAAAAACAGTTAGCGTGCTGGTTGACAATTTCAACGCTACTTTTCTAGGAAGTGGAGGGGATGCATCAGAAGTCGATGCAGGAAGCCACACTACGAGCGTTGGAAACAGAAAAAAGCCATCAAAACTGAAAAGATATATAGCCACAGGCGCGCTAGGCCTTACATTGCTAAGTACTCCTGTAAAGTCATTTGCCCAAAGGCCTGCAACATACTCGCAAAGCCAGAGCGTTAATATGAACAAAGGGACGCAAACTGAGGCAAATAGGCATTATTCGGAAATTGAGGAGTACAAAAAGGCACAGCAGAAATATTACGATGAATATCAAGAAAAGGTGGAGCAGAACATAAAGTACATAATGGGGAAGAATTTGCCTAGCGCACAGGCTGCTTCAATCGTAAACATCGATTTTGAGAACATAAAAAAACTGCGGTCCATTCAGGGAAAGCAGATGAATCAGTTATTGGACGTATTAGCCAAGGAAAGACAAGAATTAGCAAACCAGGAAATTGAGGAGATGCAGCAGCGACGGGAGGTTGAAGTAAGAAACCGAGAACCGGTACAAAACACAATCAGGGAGCAGAAAATTCTTCAAGAAGAGGCAATAAAAAGGGTAAGGACACAGCAAATGATAAATACGGGAATGACAATTTTGGGAGAGACTCTCTGGCTGGCCCATAGATGAAGGAATTGGCATCCTTAACATTATTACAAGCTCATGGAACTAATCTCTCTGGATCCCTTGGATACAATGTTGCTTCCCTTACGTTTTCTATGTCTAGAAGCTGCATCGTAAGCCTTTCAATGCCTATCGCGAATCCGCCGTGGGGAGGAACACCATACTTAAACACGTTAGTGAACCATTCCACGTTTTTCATCTTTTTCTCCTTTACGTTCTCCATGAGCCTGTCGTACCTGTGCTCTCTCTGGCCCCCGGAACTCATCTCTATTCCCCTGTATACAAGGTCTACGCTTCTTGCCCACATCGGGTCCTCGTCAAACTTCATGACGTAAAACGGCTTCACGGCAAACGGGAACCTGTTTATGAAGAAGAACTCGCTGTTGTATTTTTTCTTTACGTATTTTGCAAGCAGCTGCTCAGATTCCCAGTCATGGTCCTTTCCGTACTCTATCTTCCGTCCCAATTCCTCGAGAATTTTATATATTTCAGGATATTTCAACTCTGGAAACGGGGCTTTTGGCACCTCGACGGTCTTTCCAAGCAGCTTGAGCTCCTTTTGGCAATCGCTCTTGACCTTGCTGAATGCGCCGATTATGACCTGCTCCTCCAACCGCATGGTGTCACTCTCATCAGTGATATAGGACGTTTCCACTGCTATCGCCCTGTGCTCGCAAAGATGCCTTACAGTATGGCTGAGCTCGGCCCTCCAGCTTGGCCCTATCTCGAATATCTTTTCAAATCCCCCGGCGATTGTCAGCTGCCTGTGCAGCTGCGGGTCCTGCCTAAGGAAGGCCTCCTTCCCGAAGTAGACGACGGAGAACATCTCCGCGCCACTTTCCGAAGGAACCCCCATCAGGGACGGTGTAAATATATTCGTGAACCCGTTGCTTATGAGATAGTCGTATGCCCCTTCTACGAGTTTTGATTGTATTTTGAATATTGCCTGGTTTTCTGGAGCCCTAAGGTCGAGGGACCGCCAATCCAGCCTTTTGTTCAATAGGGTCTGGGTCTTGCCAGCCACGTCGATCGGCAGCTCTGCCTCGCTTCTTGAGAGAATCTCGAAATCGGACACCAGGAGCTCTGCCGCATATTTCGTGCTGTTGCTTTTTTGAACAGTGCCGTTTACTATTATAACGCTTTGCAGCGTCAGGCGCCCTATCTCCTTCAATTTTTCCTCTTTTACGGATTTGTTTGACAGCACGATCTGCCCGTCGCCGTTCCAGTCCTGCAGTATTACGAATTTCAGGTTCTTTCCCACGGCTCTTATGTTCTGTATGAATCCCGCTAGTATGAGCTGCTTGCCTTCGTTTTCCAGCGTAATATGATTCGTGGCGCTCCTTGATTCCAAGTTTTCCTTCATAAAACATACCGCACATTGGCCTTTGGCATTCCAAATAACAGCTTTATCGTTTAGTATTATATAACCTATCTTTTAAATGTTGAGTGTCCCAAATATTGTGGTTTCATGGTCTTTTCTCTGGCGTTTCCAGTATCCCCATTGTTCAATTCAGGATTGGATGAATTGCTGTTCGTTTTGATATTCTTCCTGTGGTATTATTTTGAGATAATAAACCAGGTATTCGTAGCAATCAAGAACAAAAACTCGTTGATAACGATTAAAAAAGACAAGCTTTCCCTCCTTTTCATATATCTTGCCACGTTTGCCATACTTTACGAGTCGAGTTTCTTCGGGGTGATGAGACTCAATTACGGGCTTGCGGCGCTGCCTTTCTGGGCATTCTACGTAGGAATTTCCCTGATGATGCTTGGAGAACTACTCAGGGAATGGTGCATATACACACTTGGACGGTTCTTTACCTTCCCTGTCGTGATAATGAAAGACCATAAGCTCATAAAAAAGGGCCCCTACAAGATATTGAGGCATCCGTCTTACTTGGGCGGCACAATAACTTTTATCGGAGTTGGACTAGTGATGCAGTCGTGGATCGCCCCGATAGTTGCCGCGCTTATCATGCTTGCAGTATATTCATACAGGATATACTTCGAGGAAAAGGCGTTGATAAAGCGCTTCGGCAAGGAGTATGAAAACTACATGGAAAGCACTTACAGGCTAATACCATACGTCTTTTGATTGGATAGAAATTAGTCCCGTTGGTGTGAATTGAACACACAACCTGCCGCTTTCTAACATGTCCCTGTTAGCATAACACACTACAGGCGGCCGCTCTGCCATTGAGCTACAACGGGATGGTAAATATTTATGCATTGATATTTAATATTTTTTAGAGATGTATTCACGTATTGGCTCAATATAGCTTTTGTTGCAATAATTATAAATTAACAAGTATATTAATGATTTGATGGCCCGGTTTGAGGATGCAGGGGAATCGCCCGTAAGTGGCAACGTAGCAAGGGATGTGATCAGGAAATACAGAAGAATTCCCGTCTCATTCTACAGGATCAAGGACGTATACGCTGATATAACCACGAACCCCAATTTTCTTGATGCACTGCTTGTCATCGCGGCGTTCGTGGCCTTCGGGGGTGCCTTCCCGTTCTATCCTTCCATGATACTTGCGTTGCTCGTCTTGGCCTTGTTTATAGTCACGCTAAGACACGCTTTTCTAGGGCTTATAGTCTTGATGCTGATGATATTCCCCATGCTCATGTATCAGACGCCCTCCCTTGCGTACATCTTCCTGATGGTGATGGCCGTCGGCCTCGTATTCGGCTATAGACATTACAGGGTGTTCATATTCGCTTCCATACTCATACCGCTTGCTTTGTCGCAATTGGGATACCTGTTCTCCATACCGGCATTGATATTGAGCGTGCTTGTCGTGGGCTACAAACGTGCAAGCGTATTGTGCGTGATATTCGTATTTGCCGTGGTAATGCTCTCCGCTGTTACAGGGGTTCAGAACAGCGCCTACCTTTCATACAATGCGCAGCTTGCGCATGGAAAGGTGGCAAATTCCCCCGCATTGAACTACTCCGTGCCCAACAAGCCGCAGAGGAGCATATACACGTTTGCAAGCGGCGTGGATGCCGTCGCCAGCAATGTCAAGAACCAGAACGTCGTGCTGTACATGTATTCAGAGTTCGGCGCGCTTTTCGAGGCTTTTGCGACCCAGCCGCTCCAATATGTAATAGACCTGATAGGCCTCATGACAATAGTAGTATTCATAGACGGCACTGCGGTTGGCAGCAGGTCCTCATACAAGGGAACCACGGCAAGCCTCATAGGGATATTTTACCCGTTGATGTACTTTGCCGTGTCGTTGGGCTTCGGCAATACCGTTACATATATACTCCCGTTGGCTGGCTTTCTTATAGCACCCGCATTCCTTTACATACTAGAGCTGTACAGGGTAGACATAGTGAAGGCGCTGAATGTAAGGAAGGAGGACCTCAGGCTCAAGTTCGGCGAGGCTTTCGAGGACCTCCTTGCCAGCAGCCCTACGGAGAAGTTTTCGGACATAGGGGATTATGAATCCGTAAAGAGGGAGCTGAAGGAGGCCATAACCTCGCCCATAGAGCAGAAAGCAGTATCAAGAGCTTACAACATAAAGCCGGTAAAGGGCGTGTTGCTTTTCGGGCCTCCCGGAACCGGAAAGACGCTTTTGATGAGGGCCATAGCAAATGACATAAGGGCGGGATTCTTCCTTGTCAAGGCACCCAACCTCATTTCTGCATATCCGGGCGACACGGAGAGAAGATTATCGAACATATTCACTACAGCGAGGAAGAATGCCCCGTGCATATTGTTCTTCGATGAGATAGACTCGATAACGAGGAGCAGGTCTGAGGGCGGGGCGGACGAGGTGCACAGGCAGGTCCTGACCCAACTGCTCATAGAGATGGACGGATTCCAGAAGCTCAACAGCGTGATAGTTGTAGGCGCAACCAACGCGCCAGACATAATAGATCCGGCGGTGCTCAGGCCGGGGAGGTTCGACAGGGCGATATACATGCCGCTGCCAGATTTCAACGGCAGGAGGGAGATATTCAGGATCTATTTGAGAAAGCTCCCGGTCTCAAAAGACGTAAAGATAGACGAACTTGCAAAGATGACTGAGAGATTCTCCGGCGCGGACATAAAGGCGGTATGCGAAAATGTGGCACAGGAGACTGCGCAGGTTGCCGCAAACAAGCACAGGGTCCTTGAGATAACACAGCAGGATATCAAAAACTTCATAAAGGCGACCAAACCAAGCACGAAGATCTCGCAGCTCAGTGAATACGAAAGGTTCAAGATGGATTTCGAGAGAAGGACCTTGGGGCAAAGCGCTGTGGAGAAGACCAAGACAACGGATATAAAGGAGGTAGTTGGACTCAACGATGCCAAGAAGGCGATAATAGATGCGGTGAAGACGCCGTTGGAGCACCCGGAGCTTGTCAAGAGATACAACATGAAATCCATAAAGGGCATACTGATGTTCGGGCCTCCAGGGAGCGGCAAGACAATGTTCATGCGCGCCATAAGCAACGAGTTGAAGGGGATTACCATGCTTGACGTCAACGGTGCGGAGATAGGGCAGGAGAACATAAGCAGCGCAAGCGCCGCAATCAAGAAGGTGTTCAACCGCGCCGTGGAGAACGCACCATCAATATTGTTTATAGACGAACTCGACGGAATTGCACCTAAGAGGAGGGACGCGTCCGAGAAGGGCGTGGAACTGACCTCGGAGCTTCTGCAGGAAATGGACGGCCTAAAGGAAACGCCGGGGGTGGTGCTGGTGTGTGCGACGAACAGGCCGCATGCGCTAGACCCTGCAATATTAAGGCCGGGGAGGTTCGACAAGCTGATATTCGTTGGCCCACCGAGCAAGGAGGAGAGGGAACTGCTTTTCAAAAACTATTTAGAGGATGTGCCGGTAAGCGGTGACGTGGATTACGCAAAGCTTGCGGACAATACAGATGGCTATACAGGAGCGGACATAGCGAACATCTGTAGGGAGGCGAAGCAGAAGGCACTTGACATGAGCATAAGTACTGGAAAAGAGGAGGAGATAACCATGGAAAGCGTACTTGATCTGGTTAAAAACCTGAAGCCTTCCGCGCCTAAAAAGGTAGTCGATTCGTACAAGTCGTTCCTTGACAGATACGGCCAGAGATGATCATGTCTTGCTGAGCAGCCTTCCTGCAAATATCTTGCTCGAAACAACCCTTGAATCGTCATTGACGTATACCTGCAGCCTGTCGTTTCTCATTCTCACGTCACAGAACTCGATCTTGACGAAATCGTTCGTTTTCAGGTTTGCGGTGAGGAGCGCTGACGAACCCCAAAAAGATGCATCAATAGTATTGATGGAATCCGAAAGCGTGCATGATGCTACGGCTATCTGGCCGGGTTTCCCAAGTCTGTTTACATGCCTTATAGCACTTATCTCCATTACCCTTCCAAGCATATCCACCTTCCTCATTTCGCCTTTTATGGTAGAGTAGTCGGCTATGAAAGTAAATTTTGATGGCGAAATCCTGTTTATTATTGTAGCCTGGCCCGATTTAAGCTCCATGCTTGAATGGTCAAGGGTTATATTGTTGACCGCAACAGTATCGCCGCGTTCGAACGAGTTTATATCGATAAAATCTGAGAGCTTGGCGCTGAGGTTTAGCGGGATTGTCGAACCTTCTTCACCAAGTATTATTATCCTCTTTGTTGCTTCCCTTCCCCTGATGTTTAGATTTACAGGATTGAATATCCTGTAGATTACGTCCTTTACGTTGACAGGAGATTCATCGGCAATTGGTTGTACCGCACCAGAATTTTTGGATTTTATCGAATCTAGTATTCCTTTCACTGTCATGTTGACTTTTCTTTGCCTTGGATCCGCGGCGGCGCTTGCGCCTTCCGTATTTTTTAGTATGTAGTCCGCCTGTTCCTTGGATATAAATCCGGAGAATTTATCGATAACTTCTTCGAGATCTGACATCTTATCAGTTGATTGTATGTTAATCTACCCAATCTTATAAGAGCGTTTGCCTAGTAAGACCAATGGGCAATAGTACGTTCATGTGTATTTTTGACACGTTTGTTAATTATATAATATTATTATAAGTATCACGTTGAAATCTTTAATTGGCTGATTGAATGGATAATAGTTTGTTGGATCTTTCAGGAAAGGTTGCGATAGTTACTGGTGGCGCCATAGGCATAGGTTTGGGGATAGTGAATAGATTTGCCGAGGCTGGTGCAAGTGTTGTAATTGCAAATAGAACAAAAGATCAAGGCATAGCTGCTGCAGAAGAGATGAAGAAGAAAGGATATAAAGTAGCTGCGATACAGACAGACGTATCGATTGAAGATGATGTAAGAAACCTTGTTGCTGAGACTGTCAAGTTATATGGAGGAGTGGATATTCTCGTGAATAATGCAGGCGTATATCCAGATATGCCCCTAGCACAGATGACTCTTGCAGATTTTCAAAATGTCATATCAATAAATCTCAACGGTGTTTTTCTTTGCACAAAATATGCATCCGGGCAGATGAAAAAGCAGGGCAGGGGAGGTAAAATAATAAATATAACTTCAATAGATGCGCTTCATCCTTCAATGATTGGATTAGCGCATTATGATGCTTCAAAGCATGGGGTCTGGGGCTTTACGAAGAATATAGCGCTTGAGCTTGCGGACCAAAAAATCTGGGTCAATGCAATTGCACCTGGCGGGATACTTACCCCAGGCGTGCAAAGGCTTCAGCAGGCGACTCCGAGCCTTGCGCAGGCGGACATGTCCAAGATGCTCGAGGTGTTTTTAGATAAGATACCAATGAAAAGATTTGGGGATCCGGATGATATAGGAAAGGTGGCACTCTTTCTCGCATCCGATATGTCCTCTTACATGACCGGAACCCAAATAGTTGTTGATGGCGGCGTGCTCTTAAAATAAATGATAAGTATCAAAACAAGGGCATTATTACAAAATCTTGAATCCAAATTGCTCGCCTATCTTCGTATTTTTCAGAATGGGCTAATATAACGTAACAAATTTTGTTCAGTTGCGATGCTTTATAAATTCTTTTATGGCTGCAACGAATGTCGGTGCAAATTCTTTGGAATTACTGCTTATCATCTTCATTATCTCGTCGGTTGTAAATGCCTTAGAAAACCGGGTCTCTTCTGGATCAAGATTAAGGTCGTTGGGAACTAGAGGTACGGTGGTCGTGAATATACTAAAAATTGCCCTGTAATCTGATTTGTTGTATACAAATGTTGTTACTTTTTTAGATTATAGTCTTTGCCAGCTTCTTCCCGCATTTCCCTTTTTGCTGCATCTTCACTGTTTTCTCCAGAACTTGCTTTCCCGCCCAGACAGCAAGTCCATGTGTCTGGATATGGATATTTATCTTTAGCTCTTCTGCTGATCAGGACTTTATTATCTGTAGATATCGGTATGATTAAGGACACATTATGTAAGAACATTCTTTCTTTAAAATAACTTTTAGGATGTGTAGCAATAACATTACCATCTTCATCAACTTCGTCAAAGAGCTCTTCGCACCTCACCCTTTTTGCATGAGCCTTATCACTAATAATGTGGGGCTTAGTTAATGTATTGCTTCCTCTCTTCAGACAATCATCATTAATATCAATATGTTAAAATATTTAGATTTTCTTAGATTTGAATTCTAGCTGTAAATGATGTTCGCTTC
>CAZFUA010000024.1:0-13450 GCA_964521995.1 Microcaldota archaeon | reverse complement strand
ATAGGTTACAGGGAAGCAGCAGGGAACGTGAAGGATTTTCTTGAATCTATAAAGGAGTGCTGTTTATTACATAGTGCGTCTAATTTTTCATAGTTATTGGACACAGCTTGGCAAACTTTATAAGTCTTATCGCTATAGGAATTTTATCCAGGAATGACTTACATTGATGATACGACCAGATGGCAAAACAGGTCAGATGAGATAAGCGAAGTGCACAGGTTTTGAACTATAATCCATGTAATAAGTTATATTCCCTCACGTCTAGGCATGCCGAAACATTTAAGTATTACCATAGGCACTATCATATATACCGGTAAAAGGTAAATGCGTATAAGGCGATGGTCGGGCTTTTAGGGCTAAGAACAGGGTGCGTGAATGGGAACCAAGCAGAAGGAGAAAAGCAGGATGGTTGACATACCACTTGACATAATAAAAGATGTAACATCTAATTTTGAACGTTTGTATAGCCATGAGGGCAAGGTCGTAATAATAGGCGGACGCGCGATAAACCTGCAATGCATGATTAATGCAAGGCCTACCCATGACATAGACCTGCTGGTTCCGAGGAAGCCTACAAGGGCAGATTTAGAGAGACTGCCGAATAAGGAGGCCTCAGCAAGGGAGTACTTTGAATGCTCTGGTAATATTGAAAGTACAGCGAGGCCGAAATTGTATTACCGTACGGAATCCATGGCAGACAACGTAGAAATCGACTTGTATTATCCGTATTATAGCACCAGGAGCGGTATCGGCATGTCCAGCACGTCAATAGGCGGCAGGATACCCGTGCCAATGGACATCCTCTTCAAGGAAACGGAAAACGTAATCATAGGCGAGATAAAGTTCACGGTTCCTAAACTCGAGGTAATGATGGTTATGAAATACAACACATGGCTGGAGAGGGGGGAGAATGATCCCTATTCGAAGGACATGGAGGACATTAAGAACATTATAAGAAACCATGGCAACGGTCAATCAGAGTTCACGTCGCTTGTCGGGAAAGTGATAAAGTTCATGGACAATTATATTCCGGAAAGAAGAGTAAGCGTGATAAATGGCATGCTTATGGACATACCATTCGACGACATTAAAGACATTGATCCGAGGATACCGCACCTTGCGGCAGACCTTGTAGACAAGAGGTATCTTCTTAGGTGTGGAACATAAGGACAGTCCTCTCAATATTCTGCTTCCCATCATGAAACTTATAGACAAATTTTATAAACCTTAGCTGTGTTTAGGATTTTAGTAAAAGGTGACAGAGATGGGAGATACGACCAGATGGCAAAACAGGCCGGAAGAGAAGAGCAGGAGATACAGGATAGAAACAAGCAGAGTATGGCCATTGATAAGGGTGCGCGGTACTGTGGATGTGCCGCCGGATTCCAATGCGTTGGCGTCGATCAGGAGGCTAGACCCTCAACTGCTTGCCCCGCCTAAACTTCTGCGTATGGAAAGAGTCCAGGCCTGATAGGCTTTTGAATTTTAATACGGCCTAAATCGGCATAAGGGCAGCAAGAGGAGGCCATCAAATTCTATTTATTTGAGACTGGAACATATTTACACAGTAGCAACTGTGGCATTTTAATATTACAGGTAGGTATTATTAACATCCATTTGGTTGGAAGTGTATTGCATGAAGATAATAAAGTTCTACGAAAACGTAGGCACTTTGAAGCTGAGGGTTGATACACTCGAGGACCTCTGGACCGCGCAGCGCATAATATTCGCCAACGACCTTGTAAGGTCGGAAAGCGAGAGGAAATTCAAGTCCAGCGAGAGCGACAAGGGGGAGATGAAGAAGGTCGTTGTTACAGTTCGCATGGAGAAGATGGAGCTTGACAAGGATGCGATGAGACTGAGAGTACTTGGCAAGATCGTAGACGGGAAGCCGCTGGAATACATAAAAATAAACAGCTACCATACGCTGAACATAGCCCCTGGCGACGTGTTCGACATAATAAAGGCGGAATGGCACGATTACATAATAGACGTAATAAGAAAAGCGGTGTCTGACTCGAGAAGGCCTAGGCTTGGAGTTATAGTGGTGGACGAGGAGAAGGCGCTCCCGGCTTATCTCCTAGGTTACGGGGTGGAGTTCAGGAACGAGATATACAGCAGGCTTAGCAAGAAGATGAGCCCGAAGGATTTCCAGGAGCAGGAAAAGAAGTACTTCGACAGCATACTGGACATAATAAAGGGTATGGTTGTCGATACTATTGTAGTCGCGGGGCCAGGATTCACCAGGGAGGACATAAAGGCCTATGCGGAATCTACAGGATTCCTGAAGAAGCTGAACAAGCGCATTTTCTTTGAGAGCGTGAGCAATACCGAGCGATCCGGGGTCTACGAGTTGATAAAGGGCGAGAAGTTCGTAAGGATACTTGAAAAGGAGCGCATAAGGGCGGAGTTCAAGCTCATAGAGGAGTTCCTCACGAACCTCAGCACGGGCAAGTCAAAGTACGGCCTTGAAAACGTCAGCATAGCGATAGACAACATGGAGGCAAATACGATATTCATAAACGACAGCATTCTAGGGGACAACGCGGTTCAGCAGCTTCTTTCAAATGCGGAGGAGAACAGGATAAAGATAGAGGTATTCAACTCTACGGACGAGGTCGGGGCGCAGCTCCACTCCTTCAAGGACATAGCGTGCATTTAGGCAAAGGGCAAGGCATAGAGAACAACTTCCGGAAATCATTATATACGCCAAGATCCCATTGGAAATCCTTATATATTGGCATGTAAAATCGAAATTCTTATATAGCATTTCGGTTCTGCCTGTTCAGTTTATATATCCAGAACAGCAAAGGAATTTTGTGGTTACATGGCAAAGCAATTTGAATGCAAGGACATAGGAATGAATTGTGGATTCAGGACGAAGGCTAAGGACGAGCAGTCGTTGATGAAGAAGATAGCAGAGCACGCGAGAGTCGCGCATAAAATAAAACGCATTGACGATGAACTTATGGAGAAGGTAAGATCCGCAATCAAGGAGGCCTGAGGGCCTTCTCTTCTACCTCTTTTAATGATTAATAATAAATACTACCTCTTTTAATGATTAATAAAGGCAGTCGGGGTGAACTATTTGACGGAAAACAAGGACGAATCAAACGACAAAATGACAAGACACTCTAATCCCGAAGTGGACGCAATAATAGGCAAACAATTCAAGGTTCTTGAAAAGGGCTTCGTTACACTTGTGGATTACATGGGTGGCGACGAGGCCATAGTGCAGGCGGCGAGGGTCTCGTACGGCAAGGGCACAAGAACAGTCAATGATGACACTGGCCTTATAAGGTATCTCATGAGGCACAGGCACACCACCCCATTTGAAATGGTGGAGATCAAGTTCGTTGCAAGCATGCCCATATATGTCGCAAGGCAGTGGATAAGGCACAGAACCGCAAATGTAAATGAGTATTCAGCAAGATACTCGGAGGTTCCGGATAAATTTGACATTCCTGAATTGGAAAGGATACAGCCGCAGTCAAAGAGCAACAGGCAGGGAAGGGAGGGCGTTCTGCCGGAGGACATATCTGGGAAATTCAGGGATACTGTAGATAGGATAAGCAGGACCACATATTCGGAGTACGAAGATGCGCTAAAAAACGGAATAGCGAGGGAGACAGCAAGGATACTGTTGCCGTTGAACACATATACAGAATGGTACTGGAAGATAGACCTGCATAACCTTTTTCATTTCTTGTCTTTAAGGCTCGATGCCCATGCGCAATACGAGATAAGGGAGTATGCGAAGGTCATGGGCGATATAACAAGGAGGATAGCGCCAATAGCGTATAAGGCTTTTGAGGATTACAGGCTTGGCGGCGTCTCGTTCTCCGCGCTGGAGCAGAGGGCCCTGGCTAACATACTAAAGGGCAAACCCCCAGAGGATGCTGCGAAGCTTGCAGGACTTAGGCTGTTCAAGGAAGACGGTACAAGAATGAAAACTGGAGAGGGAGTGGAATTCTTGGACAAGTTCAAAAAAATCACCGAATTATGATATGCTGTATGCAGGGTAATCGAATGGCAAACGAACAACTGAACGCGAACATAGCGAATTCGAAGCTGAAGCCCATATTCTCCGATGGCACGGCGATAGTGACAAGGGTGAAGTCGTTCAAGAACGCGAAGGGCGACATAGAGAAGGACGGGCAGATACAGATTGTGTTCCTTGACATGATGAAGCAGAGACCGATAGGCGAATTCGTAGTTAGCATAAACACGTCGAAGGAGCTTGTCGAGGGGCTGAGGCAGAACATAACAAACCTCGAGAAGGAGCTCGAAAGCAAGGACATGCCGAAGCAGCAGGAATTCAAGCCAAGCGGCAGCGGCACGAGCTATAGGTGACGTCCAATTGCGGCTTAAATTCTGCACATAAATAGTTGTAATACTTTCAAGGAAAGCTATAAAAGATTAAAATTCGTAAGATTATTGTGCGGTTATGGTAACGGTAAGCATTAACGATTTTATTATAATTGTAGGGATAGTCGCTGCTATAGTGGTTGCTGTTTTCGCATTCTTAGTGAATAAATTAATCAGATACGAAAACAGGATAACTAAAACAGAAACGAAATTAGACGGGGCTGAGAAAAAGTTAGGAGATTTAGAAGCATACTATAGAATTTTGTCAACAGCATTGGTAACAGGGAAAAGCGAGGGTGAAAAAGCAAAAAAGGGTGAAAGATAATGAAACTTAGCAACAATGTCGTAAATGACCTGAGTGAAATTTTAACTAAAATTAAAGCAGGAAATGAAACCTCTGCCGACAGGGCAAAACTGATAAAAATATTAGAATATGCCACGCCACAGGAGATGGAACTATTCGTGCAGAGGCACGGCATAGCTTCAGTAGATGCATTAAAAAGGCATATTGACCAGAGGAACAACGAAGATCTTGTTAAAGGGCTGGCGATAATGGGTGCCGCATTAGTTACTGCTTACTTGTTATCAAAATAGTGATATTATAGGTAAGCAACGGTACTTTTATCTGCACAAAAGGTTTATATATTATCCAGTTTATAGAATTAAGTGATTTAGAGTACGGAAGATTGCAGAATTGGTGTAAACCGATGCAGACGCTAGCTGGATGGATTATGAAGCAGTTCTCTTTGTTTAGAGTTAGCGTAGGCATGTGTGTATATGGAATTATAAATACACCAACAGCACATGTTTGCGCTGCATAAATCTCAAAAAAATTTTCTAAATCCTTTGGGTGTTTATGTGGCGCTTGTGTATAGTAGATTTGTTGATAAGGAAACGAAATTAAGCAGGAGAGAGCAACTCATAATGCTCGAGATAGGAAAGGACAGGATAGACACAGCATCGAGCTTCGTTGACTACATGGAGGAGAACTACGGCTTCTCGAAGAGCTCCATATGGTACTGCCTGAACAGGCTCAAGGAACACGTGCTTGTGGAGTTCGCCCACAGGAACGAGCAGGGCAAGCCATTGTGCCTTACCAAGACAGGGATAACAATACTTGGCAAGCTTGAGCCGAGCAGGAACGAGCTCGTGACGCAGTTCAGCAGCACGTTTTTGAACCGCATGGGAAGCGGAAGTACCTACGGCAGTTATGCAACTAACAGTGGTTACGCTTTCAAGTTTAGATAAGCGGCTTGGGTGAATAGGTTAGGGATTGCCGGCCAGCATTGCTGGCCGGTTTATGCTCATTACTTGATTATATTTGCGCCTTCGACCTTGAGCAGTGCAAGCTTCCTTGCCTTTCCGCCGTTGCTGTAGTTTCCGATGGATCCGTCGCTTTTTACCACTCTATGACAAGGTATGATTATAGGAAGCGGGTTCTTTTTCAATGCGGTTCCCACCGCCCTATATGCGTTTCTGTTTCCCGCGCGCACCGCCAGCTCCTTGTATGTGATGGTTTCCCCTTTCTTTATCCTGAAGGTCGTAAGAAGGACCTTTTTCTGGAATTTCGTGAGGTCATAGCGGTCAAGCCTTTTTGATATTTCCCCGATTGTATTACTTGCCATGTCACATACACTGCACTCTTATGCTATTAAATCCTTTTCCAGTTAATATTTCCTTGATTGCATGCCAAGGAAAAACGAGCTTTACTTCTGGCTTGACGGTAAATTGGTGAAAAGGGGCAGTGCCGTTGTCCCCATACTCACGCATTCCCTGCAATACGGCAGCGGCATCTTCGAAGGCATAAGGGCGTACAAAACGAAGGACGGAGCCGCGATATTCAGGCTTGGCGATCACGTAAAGAGGTTCATGAGGAGCACGAGAATATATTCAATGAACATCAAGTTCACGCAAAAGGAGATAGTAGACGCCGTAATAAAGACAATAAAACACAACAGGCTCGATTCGTGCTACATAAGGCCGTTTGCATTTTATAACGACAGCAACATAGGCATAAGCACGGCCGGAAAAACCACAAGCGTGTTCGTAGCTACAGTGCCCTTCGGGGCCTACTTCGGCAAGGGAAGGGAGAACGGGATAAGGTGCAGGATATCCTCGTGGCAGAGGATAAATTCACTCATACTCCCTCCAGAGGCCAAGGCCAGCGGCAACTACATAAACTCCATAATAGCGAATCTCGACGCCGTTTCCGCGGGTGCGGACGAGGCGATACTCACGTCTCTTGACGGCTACGTAGCTGAGGGCCCGGGGGAGAACATATTCATTGTCGATGAGGGAAAGCTCATAACGCCCTCAAGAGAGGCAGACATACTCCTCGGCATAACAAGGGACAGCATAATAAGCATAGCGAGAGGCGCCGGTCTCGAGGTAATAGAAAGGAACATACACAAGGAGGAATTGTACGTCTGCGACGAGGCCTTCTTTGCCGGCACGGCCGCGGAGGTCACCCCCATAGTTTCCATAGACTCAAAGAAAGTGGGAAATGGAAGGCCGGGCCCCATAACCAAGATGCTTGCGGACGAATACACGAAGATAGTAAGCGGAAACAACAAGAAGTTCTCGCAATGGCTGACTTACGTGTAAAATCGTTTCAATGCAGGTCCCATGAGAACTCCTTTTTCTCCAGCATTCTGCAGACATGATTGTAGAAAGACATTCTTGCCCCGGCTTCTATCCCAGGAGTTGACTGGGGATGGGAGTATATCACAGAAACAACACCAAGCCCGTATACCATCGTATTTATGACGCCTTTGTCTTCGGTTTTATCGATGTATTGCTCCAAAAAGTAGTTGCCAAGGTCCTTGAAATACTTCGATTTGCTCATGTGGTATTTGATCATGTACTGTGACATCCATATTCCAACATCGAATCCCGGGTCTCCCCATGGCATTCTCGAATAGTCGATGGCGAATACAGAATTGTCGCCCCTGAAGAATACGTTGGCACCCCAGAAGTCCCCATGGATTGCTGACAGCCTTTCGGACCTGTTCTTGAAATAGTGCATGTTGTCCAGCATCAGCGTGACTAGTTTTCCCTGTTCCTTCGGCTTAAGAACAGGACTGTCATCAGGAACCCTTTGAAGCAATAGAAGAAGATACTCCGGATGTCCTATTACGCTCCTAAGATAATCGTTGTACATGGCATTAAGCTTTTCCTTGCTTTTAGATGCAGGTTTTGTCTTGTGGATAGGCACTATGAAGTCTATTACCTTTTCTATTTCCTTTTTATCCTCTTCGTCTATTTGCGTTTTATTCGATTTGCGATCGAGCATTTCCGAATAACTTATACCTTCACCGCCGTACTCTTGTATCTGATACACTTCAGTGCTTTCTTTTATATCCGGGAGAAACTCTACTCTGTTGCCGTTTTTTATTGCAACGCCTATGGAATTTGGGAAATAGTTATGCCTGCTCAGCATCGAATGGCTTACAAGCAACGACGTCACTTTTCTCTCAGGGAATTCGAAACCCATGTCTTCCGACTTTATCCTCTTCAAGAAATATTTCTCGCCATCTTTGGTTATTACCTTGTATCCATCTGAATGGTAACCGGACCCAACCAGCGATATCTCTTCAATAATAATGTCCTTGTGCAGCTTCTCTCCCAGCAGTTTTGACAGTTCCTTCTTTCCCATCATAAGGCATCAGCTATGAATTAGCCAAAAACAAATAATAAGAGCATTGGCATCAATCAGTTTTATTGCATTCCCTAATCAGTCGCATCAAATCCCTGTGCACATGGCCGCCGTTCGACATTATTGCGCCGTGTATGTTCCCATCATACCTCTGGTCGTTCCCATACAAGTCAGTGACTCTGCCTCCTGCCTCCTGAATGATTACCCTTAACGCTGCGCTGTCCCACGGTTTCATCGCAGGATGAACGGAAGCAGTAAGCCTGCCGCATGAAACCAAGGCACCCATATAGGCTATCGAGCCCAGGTCTAGGGTGCCTGCCCCCTCAACTCTGAGCCTCTCGAACAATTTGATTATTTTCACCTGCTCCTTTCTCCATGAGGAAATCCCGATCAAAGAACCTTCCAACTCTCTGTGCTCAGATACGTGTATTTGGTTACCGTTTACAAATGCGCCTTTTCCGGATTCGGCAGAGAACATCCTATTCAGGACAGGATCGAGCACAACCCCTACTACCGGCCTTCCGTCCACCGCTAATGATAAAGAAAAAACGAAGTTGGGAATCCCTCTTGAAAATACTGTCGTGCCGTCCAGCGGGTCGGTAATCCATTGAAATCTGCTCTTTCTGGAATTGGCGCTTTCCTCCTCGCCTAAGACACCGTGGCCCGGAAAAGTGCTTCTTATCGCCCCTATCACCATGCTGTTAACCTTCGTGTCGGCATCGGTAACATCGGTCTTGTCCGCCTTTTTCCTGACCATTATGGGTAATGAAAGATCTTTCGGGAATTCTTTCATAATCATTGTTCCCGCCTCTCTCGCAAGCTCAACCGCGAAATCCTTGGCGTAGCTGATTCTTGAGCTTTTATTGACCATCGTATCACTGATTTCTTTCTGTTTATTGAGATATATAAATGTTGATTGTCGCACGCCATGCAAAGGATACGGTTTTTAACAGGGTTATTTTACTTGTTAATTTTCTTTTTGTTGACAATTACATATTTTGCAGTAAATAGGATAACAATAGCAATAGCAAACCAGATGATCGCATCCTCTATGAAAGTAATAATATAGAACTTGGCCCAGTAGCATGGAGCGTATCCGCCGCAATACCTGAAACGGTAGACCATCGGGAATCCTATTCCGTAAGCGGAACCTCCGGGGGAGGACCATATCCACCTCACCGGGATCCCTGAAGCGGCTGCCACGGCCAGGCCGACAAATAAAGAAATGAGCACAATCCTAGTACTGGTTAGCCGCATATTGTAGTTAGAGTGCTAAAGCCTTAAATATCTGAAAGGCCAACAATATGGCAGTGATAACTTTTTAATGTGATTTCATGGCACCAAGCACAAGACATATGTCGCACGCAAGGGTGAGTGCCCCCGGAGAGGTGCACGAGGCCATAAGAAAACTGCCAATGCACTTTGAGGAGCATGGCTGGCTTATTGGACGCATAGACGAATTTTATGCCAAGACCAATGATCTTTCAACTTCAAACAGGATAGTCGAGTTTCTGGAAAAGTCGCGGCTTGGGGGCATTAGCTCTTCAGCTGTCATGGATGTTTTCATACACGTGGCGGACAGCCTCAAGGAAAACCATGTTGATCCAACGGAGACGTTCAACAGCATGATCAACAATGGCGGCAAGTTCGAGGACAGAAACCACATGCTGAAGTGGTTCGAAAACCTCGACAAAATAGCATGGGAATTCATGATGAAATCCGAGGAAAACGACAATTTCTGGGGCAACTCATCGGAATATTTCTCACCAATAAACTATGCAGCAAAGACATCCGCAGCCTTCATAAAAAGCGATCCCCAAAAGGCCATAGACATAACTGAGCTATTTTACATGACGACAAAATGCGAATCTGACGCAAGCAAGATGTTCGACGCGTACAAGATGTTCTTCAGGCACTGGCTTGAGGATCTTTCCCCGATAAATAAGAGGGAGTAATCCTTGTAGTTATTTACAGGATCAAAACAGTTTCAGCCCTTTTGTGAATATGTCTATGTCCTCGCTTTTCCATGGACCTATACCCAAGGCGGTCTTTGTCCCAGGGGGCAGCTGCGTCAACCCCGCATCGCTAACCAGCGCGCACGGTATTTTCTTGAACTTGAATGCATTGTAAAGCTTGATTAGTGCATCCTCGTCGCTTACCTTGAGCACTATTTTCTTCTCGCCAGTATCAAGCCACTCTTTTGCTATGCCCTTGTCTGTCTTTTCCGCTTCGAAGTAGCTCATGAGCGAGGCGTGCGCCCCCTGCGCTATAGCCTTTCCTTTTTTCATGTCTATGTCGGTCCTTATTATTATGACCTGCTTTATCTCGCTGTTTTGCTGCATTGGAACATCCTTTAAATTCTTGCAATACCTATTTTTATTATTCTTATTCATCATAATTCTTAATAACAATACTCTTTGCATGTTTTACGTATAACGGTGTTTTGTTGCTGGGCGCGAGGGAATCGTCGTATGTGAAGGTCCTCCTGAGGAAATTCTATTCAGGTATAGGGAACATTGCGCCGAGGAACATAGAGAGGAGGGAATTCGGCTTCGGCGACTTCGAGCGCAAGATAGTGTTCAGGCACAACGCGTTCAGGGACGAGGCCTCGCTCAAGTCTTATCTGGTAAACAACACCCCGCCCTTTGTATCTGCATCGTTCTCAGAATACGAAAAACCGGAGGGAAGGCCCATGGAGAGCAAGGGATGGATCGGCGGCGAGCTTCTCTTCGACATAGACGCCAGCGACCTCAACCTGAAGTGCAGGAAAGAACATGCAAGCTCCTGGGTGTGCGAGAACTGCCTCGAAAGCGCAAAGGCGGAGACGGAGAAGCTTATAGAGGACTTCCTTGTTCCGGATTTCGGGTTTGCGGAGAGGGACATAAGCATAAACTTCAGCGGCAACCGCGGCTACCACATACACGTGCGCAACGACGAGGTGTTCAAGCTTGACGGGAACGCGAGGAAGGGCATAAGCAACTACATAACCGGAAACGGCATAGAGCTCAACGCATTCTTCCCTGCGCTTGGAAGAAGGGGCGTAAGACTGGAGGGACCGAAACCCACGGACTACGGGTGGGGGGGCAAGCTTGCAAACGGAGTCATAAGGGCGCTCAACGGCGGCGCGAGCGACCTGATGGAGCTCGGCATAGACAAGAAAAATGCCGAGATGCTTGTCAGGAAAAGCGCGGAGGTTCGGCTGGGCATAACCACGGGGAACTGGGACAAGATAAACATACCTAAAAAAGCGGAATTCTGGAGCAACGTGCTGAAGAACATTGCGGTAAAGCAGAGCGATTTGATAGACAAGAACGTAAGCATAGACGTGTACCATCTTATAAGACTGCCGGGAACGATACATGGCGACACTGGATTGATTGCAAAGAACGTCGGTTCGCCGAAGCTGCTGCAGAAGTTCGACCCGATGAGGGAAGCAATAGCCTTTGGCGATGCGGGTGTAAAAGTCAACGTGAAGGGCGTGCCCTCATTCAGCATGGGCGGAAGGGGCTTCGGGCCCTATTCAAGCGGCACGGTAAGCATTCCCAGGTATGCGGCAGTATATCTGATCCTGAAGAGGTATGCTACGCTCCCAATTGATGGGATTACTGCGTAATGCTTTCAAGGGCAACAACTTGGCTGCGTGGGAGTATTGCAATTGTTAACTTCTCCTAAAGGAGCCTAAAATGATAGGCTTTTAGCTTTTGCACATGCAACTTTTATAGAGTAGCATGGCCGAGAGACTGCTGGTGCTTGCGGTAGACATAGACAACGACCTTTACAGGAAGACGAAGATAACAGGTCCTGTAATAGGGAGGAGCGACAACCTGAAGGCAGCGGCAAAGCTGGCCCTCGCGGACCCCCAAGATTCCGATTCTAATACGATGTTCGAGGCTGTGAGGAAATACGACGAGCTCAAGTCGAAGGGCTACGCGGTGAACATAGCAACAGTGACAGGGGCTGAGAATGAGGGCTATGTGGCTGATGTAGAGATGGTCAGGCAGGTGGACATAGTGCTCGACAGGCTCAAAAGCGACGCATGCATACTTGTAACGGACGGGAGCAGTGATGCGAGGATACTGCCGCTGCTGAAGAACAGGATAAAGATAAACAGCGTTGACATAGTAAGGATAAAGCAGGCACCGGGATTCGAATCCGCTTACTTCGCCATACTGGAGAAGCTCAAGGAGCCCCATTACTCGAGGATAGTGTTCGGCATACCCGCAGTTTTGCTGATCCTGTTCGCGATAAGCTATTACTTCCACTACGGCTGGCAGCTTCCCGTAGCGCTTATAGGCATTTATCTCGTAGTGAAGGGCTTCGGGCTCGAGGAGGCGCTTGTCAGCTCATTCAAGGGCCTTGGATTCAGCATAGAGAGGCTCAGCTTCGTGTTTTACATAGGCTCGATAATATTCTTCGTGATAAGCCTGATAATAGGCTACGCGGCGTACAACACAGCGATTGCGGTATCCAGCGACCCTCTAATCCTTGTATCGCAGGCCATTGAGGGGTTCCTTACGCTGTTCCCGGTGAGCCTTCTGCTTTACCTTGTGGGCAGGATAGTGGACCTTGAGAACAAGCGCATGAGGTACAGGGCAATATCCCAGGGCACTTACGTGGGCTATGGGATAGTCGCGATTGCGCTGCTTTACCTATCCGCATCATGGATAATAGGGCAGATATACTTCTGGGAGTTCCTCGTCCTTAGCATAGCGGCGCTGCTTGCAGGGTTTGGATTGTCGCTGTTCAGCGCGTTCCTGAGGAGGAGGGCCATAAGGCACGCGAAGATAAAGGACAAGCATGTTATAAACGACATAGGCGCCTACATAGGAAGGATAACCGACGTAGACTCAAGGAGGGGCCTCATATTCGTAAAGACGGACTACGGAAGCGTGATAAAATACGATGTCGACAGGATAACTGGAGTGTCAGACAGGGTCATAATAAGGTAAACAGGCATTGCATTGTCATGCAACCTTAATTGGATATCTCTTAGTGGCTGATCGTTCTACTTGAGACCTCATTTATGGAATTCCATTGGCTTGCCGTCCTTGCCCCTTAAGATTATAGTATTTGTTTCTACCCTTCCGCCCATGTTCAGGCCTTTTTCTACAAAACCGCCCAACGTATAGCCCATTTTCGGCCCTTCGATGTTCTTGTGCCTTTCTAATTTCCTTTTGCCTTCATAATAGAGAGTTGCCTTGCTCATGGCAGTTGGTGCTTTCCTCAAGAGTTCCAACGCTTCGTCAAAACAAAGATATCTTTGGTCCATTTTCGCCTTTACTCTTGCTGACTGTTCTACTGAACCTGTGCTTCCGCCCATATTATCACGAATATTACTATGCGTTAACAAATATATAAATGTTGCTAAGACCTTTAGGAACCTGACATTCTAAAAAGGTTTTGGAATTATATCTACCTTGACGCAGG
>CAZFUA010000023.1:0-13553 GCA_964521995.1 Microcaldota archaeon | reverse complement strand
TAAAATATTTAGATTTTCTTAGATTTGAATTCTAGCTGTAAATGATGTTCGCTTCTCAAATAGTATAGCATGATCTAAGTTCAATGGACTTATGACCTTCAGTTTTGTCGTCATAAAATGGGCCCGCGGAGAGTCGAACTCCGGTCCTCAGCGTGTAAGGCTGATATCTTAACCGTTGGACCACAGGCCCGTAAGTACTTATCTTATTTATGGCAATATATAATATTTCTTTCGGGACGGACGCGTTATTTTTTGTCCACCAATCTTGCGCCGTCGATCACGTACCTGCCCACGCTCCCGGACCATGTCACATGGCTTTTTGTAACCTCTATACGCTTTTTGAATAATGGGGCATCAAGCACGAAGGATTCCGCTTCGCCACCCTCGAACAGCATGTTTATGCGATATTTTTCGTTTATCTTCAAAAGTTTTTCCACCAATTTATTGTCTATTTTCGCACCCAGGAAGCTTTCATCGAAACCCGCAGCGGAGACCTGGGTCAATATTACGTTATAATAATTCGCAAGTTCCAACAGTTCGGAAAGCGGATCTATGTGCCATATCGGGGATATCGCGTTTATCGATAGCTTTTCGCATATCCTTTCTATCCTGTCCTTTTGGTAATTGCTCGCCACAGCGCCGGTCACCAATTCGGTGACCCCGTTTTCTCTCAATGCCCTTTCGATGTCGTCCAGCTCCCTTTCCTTCTCGCCCTTCGTGTTGTACACGACCTGCCTTGTCTGGAGGGCCTCCGCCTGAAGGCTTGAAAGGTTTATGTTAGGCTTGTGAAACATGTAGCTGAACTCGTTCTCCGATACCATCGTTATAAGCAATTCGACGTTTTTGCCTGCCTCTGCGACCTTATGAAGTGCGAGCGTTGAATCCTTTCCCCCGCTGAAAAGACATGCGATCAAACAATCACCTCACATAGCTAGATGGACATATGTCCTTCAATACGCAAATGCTGCAGTACTTTGTCCTTGCGGTGCACGTATCCCTTCCCAACGATATGAATAGATGCGTAATATTGCCCCAATCGCTTTTGTCAACAATTCCGATCAGTTTCTTTTCTATCTTTTTAGGATCCTTCGTCCGGGCCAGGCCGAGCCTGTTTGCTACTGTGATGCAATGCGTGTCTATTGCTATGCCCTCGTTTATGCCGAACGCGTTTGACAGTACTACGTTTGCGGTTTTTCTGCCGACACCTTTAAGCTTCGTAAGCTCTTCGATTGATCTTGGAACCATCGATCCGAAATCGTCCTTGAGGATTCTTGCAGTTTTTACTATGTTTTTCGCCTTGCCCCTGTAAAGGCCTATGCTGCCTATATATGGATACAGATCCTTCGGGCTTAATTTTGCAAAGTCACTTATGGTTTTATACCTGTCGAACAACGGTCCAGTTATCTTGTTGACCTGCTTGTCCTGCGTTTGGGCGGACAGCATTGTTGCGACAAGCAGTTCCCATCCGTTGGAGTGGTGCAGTGCGGTCCTCATTTCCTTTTTATACCTTCTTTTTAGTCTTGAAACTACTTTCCGCACAAAAACCTTCTTATCCATGATGTTACCCCTTGAATCCCTCCTTGTATGAATATCCGCAGTTAATGCATTTGTATATAGTTACCCAGTCTTCATCTCCCAGGACCATCTGGTTGAGTATCACAATGGCCTTGTAGTGCCCGCATTTAGGACATAGCTGCTCCACCCAGTCCTTGTATTCCTTTCTGTATCGGCATGCGCTGCACTCTACGAATACTAGAGGCCCCTCCTCCTTCGGCAGGAGCACTATCCCGCAATTGGGACAAATAGGATTATTCATTTCAATACCACTGCAAGTTCGAAAAATCGGTTAAGCGTCCATGTTTTATCGTACATCGACAAGATAATATAAATACCCTTTTTGCTATTTATATGTATGGCTTCTCAGAAACTCCTAAACGAAAATGATGCAGATGCACTTGTCGTAAAATTAAGCGGCAATTACAGGGATGCCCACTACTATCTTAATTTCAAGACACCAATAGATCTTATGGTTGCTGCAATACTTTCTGCACAAACCAGGGATGAGATAGTAAACAAGGCAACACCCGATCTTTTCAAGAGATACAAAACCGCAAACGACTACGCAAATGCCGATTTGGACGAGCTTGTAGGTCATATAAAGAGTGTAAGCTTCGCAGGCAACAAGGCAAAGAACATTATTAACGCATGCAAAAAAATTGCAGAAGAGTACAAGAGCAGGGTCCCAAATGGCATGGATGCGCTTGTGGCGCTCCCGGGCATAGGGAGAAAAACCGCCAACACGATACTGATAAACGCTTACGGTATAGTTAACGGCATACCTGTTGATACATGGGTAATAAAGCTCTCGTACAGATTGGGTCTCAGTCTAAACAAGGATCCAGACAAAATAGAGGCCGATTTGAAATCAAGGGTGCCAAAGCGCTATTGGGGAAAGTTTGCATATGTCCTGAAAACACATGGTAAAGGGATTTGCCGGACAATCCCATACTGCAGCAAATGCCCGATAAATGAGATTTGCCCGAAAAACGGAGTGACAAAGAGGCTTTGACTTTATGCAGATTATAGCGGACTTTCATACACATTCCAGATTCGCAATGGCATGCAGCTCGAAGATTACCATGAAAGGCATGGAAAATGCTGCCGTGGACAAAGGAATAGGATTGATGGCAACAAGCGATTTCGTACACGGGGAGTGGCTCTCGGAACTTAAGGTTAACCTTGAGCAGCACGATGGTACAGGCCTCTTTAAAATAAAAGGATCAGATACAGGAGTAAGGTTTATTCTAGGAGGCGAGGTCTCAACAATCTTTACAGGAAACGACGGAAGGGTGAAGAAGGTGCACCACGTTATAGCATTACCGGATTTCGAATCGGTCGACATGATTAGAGATGTATTGAAAAAATACGGCAACCTCGAGACTGATGGAAGGCCCCAGCTTTCCATGAGCGCTGCGCACCTTGTCGAGGAGGTGTTCAAGATAAACAAAAATGCGTTAGTGTTTCCTGCACATGCATGGACACCATATTTCGGGGTGCTGGGTTCTTTATCCGGATTTGATTCAATAAAAGATGCTTATGAGGACCAGGAAAAGCACATATTTGCATTGGAGACCGGGCTTAGCAGCGACCCTTTGATGAATTGGATGATATCAGAGCTTGACAAATACACACTGCTATCAAACAGCGATATGCATTCTCTACCGAAACTGGGAAGGGAGGCAAATGTCTTTGAACTGGACGAGAAGGATTTCACATATGGCAAAATCATTGATGCGATAAAACACAAGGATTCCGAGCACCTCAAGAAAACGATAGAGTTTTACCCGGAAGAGGGAAAATACCATTTTGACGGGCACAGGGAATGCAAATTCTCCGTAGATCCGACAAACAGCGATTTGACCGTGTGCAGGGTGTGCGGGAAGAAGCTGGTGATAGGCGTTCTTCACCGCGTACACGATCTCGCCGACAGGGAGATGGGATTCGTGCCTAAGAACGCAATACCTTATGTAAACGCGGTGCCGCTGGTTGAGATTATCGCTTACGTGATGCACAAAAACATATATTCGCCTGGCGTTGAGGCCCAGTATAGGAAACTCATCCAAAATGTGGGAAAGGAATTCGACATACTGATAAACGCAGACCTGGAAAAGATAAAGGAGAATTCAACGGAGGATATAGCGAGCGCGGTAGACAACGTGAGGAACAACAGGATAACCATAATACCTGGATATGCAGGGATGTTCGGCGAGCTGGAGCTTTTGAACAGGAAGAGGAGGCCGGAAAGCGGCGAGAGCAGGCAAAAGGCGCTGTTTGAAAAATGATTGTATGGCAATGCAGAATTTCGCCGTTGTATTGGGTTTGATAGCAAGCATACTCGTATCCCTTGCATACGTGCCGCAGGTGATAAAGACCATAAGGACAAAGAAGACAAGGGACCTTTCCGTGCACTGGATATCAGTGCTGAGTCTTGGCCTTTTCCTTTATGGCATATATGGATTCCTTGTTCGGAGCATACCTGTAATACTTTCCAGCTTTGCCGGGGTCGTATTGGCCGCTATTCTTCTTGCATATAAGATAAGGTACAAATGAAACGAAAAATCGGGCGGCAATCCATATATATATCTGAAATCATACATGTGACATCCTCCCACCCCTAAAGGGAGTGGGCTTCCAATGGCAAGTTCGTTGACTCATTCGCTCCGCAGGGATACAGTTTGAGGCTTGCCATGAGATAGAGGTGCCTTTAAATAGGGGGCTAATGCACAGGATAGGCGGCTTGAAACAGAACGCAGAGAGATTTTTAAGACGCATTGCGGCTTATGATCTCTAGTTGTCCGGGCTTGGTCATGGGAACGGCAACCTTTTACAGCAAGGATTATATACTTATTCCATATATAATAAATAGATAAATTTTAATTCTTTAATGTAGAGAAAGTTTAAGGTTCGAATTTTTATGAAGAAAAATTCTTTGGATAGCAAATTAGTTGCAGTAGTAAGAATACGGGGAAGGGTCAACGTGCGCTCCGACATAACCGAAACGCTTAAGAGGCTCAACCTCAAGAGGGTAAGCAACTGCACGCTCATAAAGGTCAACGACGCGTACAGGGGCATGCTCAACAAGTGCAGCAACTATGTTGCTTACGGCGAGGTGGATGAGGCCACAGTAGCCAAGCTACTGGAGAGGAACAAGATAGAGAACCTCAGCGCGAAGGAGCTCATGGAAGGCAGTTACGACTACGACAAGCTCAAGGAGAGGTTGCCGTTCAGGCTGCATCCGCCGAGGCACGGCTACAAGAGCACCAAGCTCAACGTAAGGCAGGGAGGCTCCCTCGGATACATGGGAAACGGAATAAATAGCCTGATAGCCAGAATGGTGTGAAGATGGTAGTAAGGAAGGAGAAAACCAACAGGAAGTACCTTGGAACTAGAAGGTGGGGCGCGGGCAACATAAAGAACGCCAGAGGCAAGGGGGACAGAGGAGGCGTGGGAAACGCCGGACGCAGGAAGCATAAGTTCACCTACATGACCGCGAAGACCCCCGAGCTCATAAGAACAGTAGGATTCAAGCCGTGGAAAAGGAGGAAACTCAAGGAGATAACGCTAAGAAGCATAAATTCTATTCTTGCCAATTCATCCGGAGAGAAGGCTGTGCTCGAGTTCAGGAACTACAAGGTCCTCAGCAACGGCTCCCTAAGCAGGGCGGCCACCATCAAAGCCAGCGGATTCTCCGAAGCGGCCGTGGAGAAGATAAAGAGCACTGGCGGGGAGGCCGTCAAGATTTAACTGAAGGAGTACATGACAGAGTCGCTTAAGATTGCTTTTTATACAGATACCTTTCTTCCTGCCGTGGATGGGGCGGTAATATCCATACTCAACTTCAGGAAGGAGCTCGAGAGGAGGGGGCATGAGGTATACATATACGCCAGCGGCAACGAGAGGACCAAGCAGATGGTAAAGGGGGACAAGAACGTAGTCGTTGTGAGGGGCCTCAGGTTCAGGAGCTATCCGCAATACAATCTTGCGCTGTTCCCGCTCGTCTCCAAGCTCAAGACATTCAACCTAAAGATGGACATAAACCATGCGCATACGCCTTTCATGATGGGCGTGCACGCGGTTCTCCTATCCAAGGTCGACAGGAAGCCCATCGTCGGGTCGTTCCATACATTGTTCACGAACAGATCCGTAATAAAGGAATACGTAGTTGCGAACAGGCTTGTGACCAACATGATAATGAGGTATTCGTGGAGGTATGCAAGGCTGTTCTACAACAGGTGCGACAGGGTCGCTGCACCGAGCGGCGTCATAAAGAACATGCTGAAAAAAAAGGGTATAAGGAACGTCAACGTGATCCCGAACGGCATAGAGGTAAAGAATTTCAGCGGGAGCATAGGCGGCACGGCGGTCAGGAAACGCATACTGAGGGGAAAGAAGGGCAAGGTTGTGATGTATGTTGGAAGGCTCAGCAGGGAGAAAAAGCTGGAGACCATGATAAAGGCAGCAAGAATACTCAAGAAGGATGACATAAGGTTCGTGATCGTGGGCTCAGGTCCGGCCGAGAGCCATTACAGGCATATGGTGGAGCGCATGAACCTCGAGGACAGGATAACCTTCATGGGCTTTGTGCAGAACAATAAGCTGCCCGCATACTATGCAGCGTGCGACGCCCTGTGCCTGCCATCCACATTCGAGACGCAGGGAGTCGTCTCGCTCGAGGCCATGGCGGCAGGCAAGCCGGTCATAGGCGCTGATTATCTTGCATTGAAGGAGCTCATAAAGGACGGCAAAAATGGGGAGAAGTTCAAGCCAAACGATAGTATGGATTGTGCACGAAAAATAAGGAAGGTTATATATAACATAGATTCTTATAAAGAAATGACAGCAACGGCAAGAAGCTATTCTATAGAGAGGGCAACTGATGATTTGCTGAATTTATATAAGGGACTATTAAAATAATAAAGGTTTACAAAACTAACTTTTAGCTATATTCCAAGGCGATTCATTGGAGAACAAGGACCAACAGGGGCAGAACGTTAAGACAGACCGCACAAAAGGGGCATGGGCCAACCCTAAATCGGAAAGTGCAAGGCATGATAATTCCGACAGTGGCAGGCAGTCCCTTAACGCCATAGTAAAGGAGTCAAACAACGACAGGGCCGTCAAGCTCAAAGACGAGATCGACAACTTCAGGAAGGAGAGGAGCAAGCTCATAGCCAGGGTGAAGGACTGTAGGAGGAGACTAAGCTACAAGGAGGCGGAATCCGCCGCGATAGACAAGCTCCTGAAGATGAAAAAAGAGGAGGACAAGGACGGGTCCAAGAGAAAGAGGATAGGATACCTCAAACGCATGAAGTCAAGGCTTGAATTCAAGATATCGACAGAGGCATCATCTCTGTCGCAGGAGAAGGAGATGATAAGGCGCATAAACGACATAAACCAGGAGCTGAACGAGGCGCTCGCCTCAGTCAGGCTCGAGAGGAAGATAGGGTTCATAACGAGCGACATAGAGGAGTACAGGAAGAGCATAATCGACATAAACGCGAAAATAGCGGAACTCGATACAAAGCTCGATGGTTTATACGTTTCATTGAGAAGGACTCTCGGAATAGGCAGCTGGCAGAACAAGATCCAGAAACAGAGGAAGCAGCAGCCAGTGACAGTCCCTGAGATAAACCTTGAGGACATAGCTGTAATAAAGAAGAAGGATGCCAAATGAATGGCATCCAAAACGGAACGGACAACAACAGATCAACGATAACATAGGTGTAAAATTTGAAAGTTACTTTTTTTGGAGGGGCAGGTGAGGTAGGAAGGAGCTGCATGATGGTTTCTTCCGGAAGTACAAGGATACTTCTCGATGCCGGAGTAAAGGTGGGTCGCGTAATAGAGTACCCCAAGCTTAACGAGGAAGAACTGAACGGAATAGACGCGATATTCGTATCGCATGCGCATTTGGACCACGTAGGATACCTGCCGCATTTGTTCTCGCAGGGATACAGGGGCCTTGTTTATGCGACCAAGCCGACAATGGAGCTGGCAAAGGTGAACATAAGCGATTACATGCGCATATCAAATCCCAGAAGCGTCACAAAGGAGGGATTGAACAGATTGCAGAAGAGCTTCAAGGTCATAGAGTTCGGGGAGAACGTGAGGATCAAGGACCTGAATGTAAAATTCATACACTCGGGGCACATAGTCGGGAGCTCTATGGTGAGCGTGAGCGACAACAGGACAACGCTGCTCTACAGCGGGGACATAAACATGAGCAGGACCAAGCTGCTTGAGGGGGCAGACATCAAGAACCTCAGCGCCAAGGCACTCATAATAGAGAGCACTTATGGCGGCAAGAAGGATGTATTCCCAAAGGAGGGGGTGACCGCGCAGAGGATAATGAAAAGCATAAAGGAGACGATAAGTCTTGGGGGCAAGGTGATAATACCATCTTTCGCGGTGGGAAGGGCCCAGGAGGTTCTTCTCATGCTCGACGACTACGTAAATTCCGGCCTTCTTCCCAAGGTGCCCATATACGTGGACGGGATGATAAACAAGGCCATGCGCATACACAGGCATAACGTGATATACTGCAGGAAGGAGCTGCAGATGAAGATACTGATGAGCGACTACGACCCGTTCAAGAGCAGCAACTTCACGCCGGTAGAAAGCAGGAGCCAGAGGGGCAAGATAGTGAATGAGGATGGAAGCTCCATAATCGTCACAACCAGCGGCATGCTTACTGGCGGTCCGGTGATATATTATCTTTCAAAGCTCGGGGGGAACTCTATGAACAAGATGATACTTGTCGGCTACCAGGCTGAGGGAACACCAGGGAGGGCGTTGCAGGAGGGCGCAAGGAGGCTTAGGCTTGACAACAAGAACATGGAGATAGGGCTTACGGTAGAATCGGAGCATTTCTCGGCCCATGCAGACAGGCCACAGCTGGAAAGGCTGATAAAGAGCGTGCACGGGCTCAAGACCGTGTTCATAATACACGGAGAGAAGCGGAAGTCCGAGGAGCTCAAGGAAGGGATATCAAAGAACTACAATGCGATAGTGCCAAGAAACGAGATGGAATACGAAGTGTAGTTGCGGATGTTGAGGCTATCAAAAGGCAACAGGGCAGGAGGAATAGTAAAGAGCAGGGCAGAGGATTTCATAGTCGAGGAGATAACTTCAAAGGGCTTTGTTCTAGAAAAAGATAAGACATACACGCCCGAAATGCTCGGGCTGGAGGAGCAGGATGGCAACTTCTCAATTTTCGTGATGCAGAAAACCAACTGGAATACCGCACAGGCGCTCAAAACTATAGCAAGGAGGTTTAGAAGAGGCATAAAATCGACAGGGTTCGCAGGAACGAAGGACAGGATATCGGTTTCCACCCAATTGTGCAGCATATTCGGCGTAAGGCCGGATGGGCTTCCCAAGATCCACGTAAAGGACGTATCGATAAATGGTGCATGGTCTGGAACTGGTAAGGTAGAGATGGGTGATCTCCTTGGAAACAGGTTCGGAATAACAGCAAGAAGTATTTCTGACTGTGAAGGAATAAACACCATAGATTCCGAACTGGGAGGGTTGTTTCCGAATTATTTTGGAGAGCAGCGCTTCGGCTACAGGGACATCAACGTACAGGTCGGCGCGGACATACTAAAAGGGGATTTCAAGGGTGCCGCGATGCGGTTCCTTACCGAAACCCAGAAGGAGGCCAATGAGGAAGCGAAATATGCAAGGGAGAAACTTGCGGGTGAGCTTGACTTCAAGGATGCACTCAAGTATTTTCCCGTTCACCTGAAGTACGAGAGATCCATGATAGAGTACCTTGCCAAATATCCGAACAACTATGCCAATGCGATAAGGAAGCTACCGAGATCCATTTCGCTGATGTTCATACATTCCGTCGAATCATACATATTCAACAGGGTGCTCGATGAACGAATAGAAAAAGAAACAATAAAACTTAGGAAAGGAGACCTTGTCTGTCTGGAGAATGATTTTGGATTCCCGGATATGCAAACAGTAACTGAATTCGGCGGCAAAACCGAAGACGGTAAAAGGCAATTCCTTGTTGGAAACATAATAGGATACGACACGAAATCAGTCAATGAAACAGAACAGCTTGTACTAGACGAACTCGGGATAAGCAAGGAATCTTTCAATGTCAGGGGATTGACTGAGCTCAACTCGCGCGGAACGTACAGGACATTGTTCGCGCCATATAAGGACATGTCTTTCAGTTATGACGAAGATGAAGGCGTATTGAAATTGGGGTTCTCGTTGCCTGCAGGATCGTATGCAACAGTATTATTGAATGAATTTGTTGATGAGACTAAACATTCATGAAAGGTTTATATATTTATTACCATCAAAAACCTTAGTGGCAAAATGTTTAAGCACATACATACATCTACAACCAATCTCCTGAATAGGCAGATAGCAATTTTAAAGGACAGGCATAATGCACACGTTAGAAGAGAAAGGTTGAGAGAGGATTCAGCTTGCTGGGATTCTATCTGGAGTGATGAGACTAAGGCGCAGGCCTCATATTTCAATCTCGACGTCAATACTTCGATGGTCGTTAAAGGCGGGAATGTTCTAGATGTGGGATGTGGGGACCTTTTCCTTTCTGAGGCCTACAAAGATAGAGATAGGCTGTTCGTTGGTGTGGACATATCGGGCGTGGCCTTACGAGGAGCACGAATGCATATGGATAATGGTGCATTTGTCAGGGCGTCGGGTATGGAACTGCCTTTTCCTGACAATTCGTTTGATGCCGTAATAGCATTAGATGTCGTAAGTATAATGGGGAACGATTCTGTTTCGTTGTTGAGAGAAATGCGTAGGGTTACTGCAGGTAAAGTGATATTTGATGTTGCACACAAAGACATCTTCTGCGCGTGCCATACCAGAAATAAATTTGGATATGGGGATATTATAAGAGTTAGCAGGTTCAAGATCGCTGGTTTCGATGGTGAATCCCTAGGGCGCTTGTTAAGGGATTTGAGGCTAGAGCCATTAAAAATAAAAGTATTCATGGAAAGCGAAGTAGCGCAATACGCATTAAAGAATCATTCTGCTTCAGATCCAGAACTACGCAGAAGGCTTGGGGACAATACCAAATCACGTATAGTTGCAATTGCCAGGAAATCCAAGTAATTTCATAGTTTGGATTTTTTATTTTATTCCGAATCAGAAGCGCAGGTCCCCGCTGTCTTTTCCTTCATGGCCATACCTTTCAAATATCCTTACAAGATTTGTATTGCCTATCTCTTCGCCTTTTATGCCAAGCTCCTTTATCGCATTCCTGACATCCCTCTCAGTTTTGCCCTCAAGCTCGAGGTATGGGGGGATTAAAGGCCATGTGAGGATCGCCACTTCGACGTTTTTGTAGACCCATCGCTCGACCTTGTTTTCCTGGTAGAATGGTCTGCTGCCTTTCCATATCTTAGATATTATTGCCACTGTCCTGTCGAAATCTTCTGTCTCGACCTCTATTTCCTCCGTATTACTCAAATCCCTTGCGCCGGATCTGAACTTATAAGTCAGTGTCGTCTTTTTGCCGTCTGTCCTTACCCTTATGAATTCGTCTTTACCTGGAATTTTGCTTGCGACGAAAAATACGACTCTTTTTTGGAAGGCCTTGCCCATATATTTCGCATCGGTCTCCTTTAGCCGCTTCCTGAGGGTAACCTCGTCGAATTCCAAGATCTTCGTTTCTATTTCTTTCATGCTATTACAACCTGCTCAAATTTTTACTGCGCCGGGATAGGGATTTGAACCCTAAATTCCCGAAGGAAACCGGTTGCCTTGTTTGCATCACAGATCAGCTCTTGAGACACGAATCTCGAGACCGGCGCGTTACCGGATTCCGCCATCCCGGCATTTACAGCACTTGGAGCCCTGTTAAAAAGGACGTTAAAAGAATATTAAATAGGTTGTTTATATATTTATATTGACTTGATCGTGGCTGACTGAATGATTTACATAAAGATACATGACACTGAAAACGGTGACATCATTGCGATGTGCGATTCCCATCTTATAGACAAGGTGCTGAAGGAGGGCGATCTCGAGATAAATGTAAAGGACTATTCGGATTTCTATAAGGGTGAACTAGTAGACGTCGAAAAGGCAGTAGGCATGCTCAACCCCGAAAAGCTGTATTCTGCGAACATAATAGGCAAGGAATCTGTTGATGCGGCAATAAAAGGCGCAATAATACACAAGGATGGGGTGATGAAGGTAAGCGGGATACCTTACGCAAATGCGTTCAGGATAAAGTATTAATCTATGTCATCGCTTGTCAGATCCAGTATGACTTTTGCTATGTCCCCCTTCTCCTCCGTAAGCTTGTTCTTTATCAGCTCCCTGTCCTTTATTCCTGTTTTCTCAGAAACTATGTCTATGTCCTCATCGGTTACGTTGATTTGCGGCGCGTTCTCGCTTTCGGTTATGTCCCCGCTTATCTGGAAGCTCACAACTCCCTGCGCCTCTATCTTCGTAATTTGGGGATTTTCTATTACTATCTTTTTATCTCCAGCTTCTATAATTACCCTTTCAGCACTTATTTCGGACGACTTTATGCCCATCTTTGCCATTAGGTTCTTCATAGTCCTTGGATCCATGTTAGGTATCATGAGTATCACAGCATACAATTATATGTTACTTATTGACTTAAACGATATTAAATGTTCCCTTGCCCCTCATGCGGTACGCACCGCGTGGGCATTGACGCCATATAGGAAATCAAGGTGGGACTTTCTATTCAGGAGGATCTTTGCTGTGTGCTTTGCCGCCATAGTGGATAGGGGGAGTCCGCTGGTAGCTAGAATAAAAATCTGATTGCCGCTTCTTGTTACAAGGGGTAAAAATTTCTCAGTAGTACTATAGCTTCCAGACCAGACGTACTCCATTTTTGCACCCAGTTTAGGAAACAGCCTGTCAAGGAAAGAGACGATTTCCTTGTACTGGGGCCTTGATACCGAAAGCGGATTATCATCGTCGCTGATGTGCTTTGTTCCATAACCTATCAAAAGTCTCCTGTCTTTTGTGAGCTTCATGTAATCATAGTCTTTTTTCGCATCCCAGATTATTTCTCCTTTCCTTAGGCCCGTCAACCTTAGCTGTTTATTTGTCAATACGTCCGTGACCGCGATGGTGGACTTGAACACCTTTGTTTTTGTTTTGTTGCTCTTGTAATGGTCTGTTGCTACTATCATATTGCCGAATTTTATTTTAGCGTTCGGAGTCATCGCGACATCCCCTTTCATACCCAGAAAGATAGTATTCTCGTATATCGATACCCCTTTCTTAGAAAGTCTTTTGGCTAAATTTTGAGAGTACTTCAGCGGATTTATCGATGCGACTAGATGGGACATTACGGCGTACTTGAACAATTTAGTGTGCATTACATTATCCAGGGCATTCTTCAACAAGAGCATGACCTGGAAATGCATCTTCTTCGAGACTTTGTATTCTTCCATTATGCTGTTAAAGTTTTTGTAGCTGGATTCCGCATATATTGACAGTCCTTCCTCCAGGTCACATCCGATTTTCTCCTCTTTTACAATTCTTTTTATCTCGTTGAGCGCATCCAGGATGCTGTAATAGATTATTAATCCGTTCCTCTTGCCGTACATCTTCAGAACGTCTTTCAGATCCAATTCTGTGTTTGGGGTCAATATTCCGGCCGCCCTTCCGGTAGCTCCGCTACCTATCCCGTCCTTTTCTATCAAAACTATTCCAGAGGCCCCGAATTTTTCCAAGAAATAGGCGATGCTAACTCCGCTAATGCCGCCGCCCACGATCAAGTAATTGCATTCTATGTCTTTTTTCAGTTCGGGAAACGCAACGTAGCCCAGATTCCTCCAGAATACCTCGTTTTTCATAATATTGTCACATTTATTTTGAGATTATTCTGTAAATTCGTCTTAGATCGGATAAATCTTTTAATGCATAATCTGGTTTTTCTTCCCTTAACATTGTAAGCAGTAGTTCCGCATAGCGACCCAAATTTGATGCGTTATGTTACTAGAAACAAA
>CAZFUA010000022.1:0-13707 GCA_964521995.1 Microcaldota archaeon | reverse complement strand
CGACAATTCATCCCACCGCTAAAGCATGTGGGCTTCCTTGTCGAGAGAAGGTGAAGTTGACTTTATTACTTTGGCTATGTCCCTGATTGATTTTTTTAATTGTTCCCTGTGTTCTTGAATGACATATTCGGCTTGATGAAGATCCGACATATTTGTCAGGCTAAGGTAAAAACGTCCGTCATTATCCTTATGCGGATTCGCTATCCTTGCATTATCGCCTATGGCATATTGGATTAGGAATGACCTGTCCCTCCAGTACATGTTGGATATCCAATATGCAGCATTAGGCCCTATATTATAAAATGCATCAAAAAATTTCTTTGGACTTTGGAATTTGTGGTCCTTCAGATTATTGAGTAGCTTTAATATTGACCGTATTTCTTTTTGCTTTGCCTTTAGCATTGATATTTCTTTTCTAAGCTGCGATGTTGCTTCATTTTCCTTAAGCATTTTTTCAGGTTTTCCTTCCTCTGCCATCCTGTCGTTGTATACGATTGTCATCTTCGCCGCGGCAGTTCTACCCAGTGTCGATTTTATCTCGCTGACATCCGAAGGTGAAAGTTCAGTTTCAGTAACCTTCTTTAGTATGGCATTTAAAAATTCCTGCTTGTCCAGCATTTCCCTCCTCAATTCACCATAGGAGATTAGTGTGGCAATCTCTCTTTGCGTGAATAGCGGCCTGAGCCCCTGTGAATCTTCCTTGGTTATGGACCGCTTCCCTGAAGAGACCTCATGCAGTATGGCTGACTTCATTTTGACCAGGTTTTCTGCTTCGGGCATCATCCCGCCATACCCCAACCTTTTTAACCTGGCGATACTGCTTCCTATATCTGCTCTGCTGAGTCTCAATAAATCCGATTTAACCCTTACCCCTATGCTTTGGGTTCTTAAGACAAATTTACTTGCTTGTCCGTGCAAATCTTCACTGGATGCAGCGCCCCCGCTATTGCTTCCTTTTAATGCAGACTCTTGTTGCATATTATCACTAGTAATAATTTCACGTTCAGATATATAAAATTATATGCCTAGCACAGATGACGCCGCCTTTGACGCGATCGCTATGAGCGGCTGCGGGTATATCCCGAACGCTATTACGATTATGAGGGACACGATAACAACCGCGGCTATGTACGACCCCATCCTCAACGGCCGTTCCTGCCTCTTCGAGTACATAGAGTTTATCACCTTCGCGTAATAGTATATGGATATGAAGCTGTTTATTATGCCGAAAACCGCAAGAAGAACCATGCTGGTGCTTATAGCGCTGGAGAAGAGCAGGAACTTCCCTGTGAATCCCATTAGCGGAGGAATACCCGCCATGGAGAGCATCAGGATTGTAAGCGATACCGCGGCAAACCTGTTCCTCGAATCGAGTGCGGTATAGTCGCTTATGGTTTTTATGTTCCTTGATTCCAGCCACATGACTATCGCAAACGCGCCTATTATCATGAATGCGTGCGCAATTATGTAGAATATGCTTGCCTCGAGGCCGAACTGCGTGGCCGAGGCTATGCCTACGAGTATGTACCCTGCTTGCGATATCGAGGAATACGCGAACATCCTTTTTACGTTCGCCTGCACAAGCGCTATTATGTTTCCGAAGAACATGGTGAGTATCGCGAGAACCGCGAATATGAGCGTGAACGTCGACCTGTATGCGAGAAATACGAAGAAGAACACCTCGATAAGCGCAACGAATGCGACCTTCTTGTTTATTCCCGCAAGCATGGACGTGGCGTATGTGGGGGCGCCCTCGTACACGTCAGGTATCCACAGGTTGAACGGGAACAACGCGGTATCGAATCCGAATGCGGCGATGAAGAGTGCTATGGAGAACAGTATTATTGCAGTGCCGCTTATGTTCTGGTTCTGTACGGCAGGAACAAGGGACAGTTGGGGGCTGTATGGAAGCAGCATTGCAAGAGCGAATGTGAACACCGCGACGGACACAGAGCTTAGTATGAAGAATTTCACCGCGGCCTCTATCCTGTGCTTGCCCTCAAGCAGTATCATGAACGATGTCGTAATCGCGATAAGCTCAAGCCCTATGAGGATTGCAATGATTGAAATGGCAGTCGCGACTATGAAGGCGCCCAGGAACACAAGGGCGACAAATAGGGATATGTCGTGGTAGTCATTTGAATTCGAATAGGAAAGCGCGTTCACCAGCGCCATAGCCACTGCAAATAGCGCTACGAAGAGCAGCGAGAACGGGTATATGCGTACAACGTTGAGGAGTATTGCGCTGCCCCCCGAGACGAGCATGTAAACAGAAACTGAGGCGATAAGGGCAAACAGCACGGTGCTTGAAATGAACCCTTTCCTCCTGTTCTTGGAGAAGGATGAATATACCCCATTGGCCAGAAGCAGCACTATCAGCAACATGACGGAAGCAATCAGGTATGCAATGTATGCCATTTTGAATCATCTACAATCTTACGAGGTTTGTTATCATGAACGGAAGCATTCCGAACAGGAATATGAAAAACACAAGAACCGCGCAGCTTATCTTCTGGCCGGCAGGCGCGTAATCCACTGTCGAGGAGTACTCCCTTGACGAGAGCATGCTCTTGTTTATTATGAGGTACATGAAGGCGCCCAGGAACACAAGGGCGAAAAGGGGTATAAGACCAATCATGCCGAAGGAATTGAATGACCCTATGAAAAGCAGTATGTCCGCTATGAATCCGGCAGTAAGCGGGAACCCCATCATTGCCAATACCCCGATTATGAAGGCGTATGTCGAGGAAGCGGCGCGCATTACCGTGCCCTTTAGGGCGAATATGTTGCGCTCCCCGAACATTTCATGGAGCATGCCAGCAACAAGGAACATGAGCGCTACGGTGAGCCCGTGCGAAAGCATCGCATACGCGGCACCGTAGGTGCCGAACGTGTTTATCGCGCTTATTCCGATCATTATTATCCCGATTTCCACCATTGAGGCATATGAGATTACGCGCTTGATGTCTGTCTGCCGGATCATCAGGAATACCGAATAGAATATGGACAGTCCGGCAATCGCAGCTGCATATGCCGCGTATTTTGATGCTATGGGGAGCATTGCAAAGAGCAGAAGCATGCCGAAAGCGCCGAATTTTGTCAATACCCCTGAAAGCAGCATGGATCCCTGGGTTGGTGCCTCGGAATATGCATCGGGAAGCCAGAAGTGCATGGGAAACATCGGCATGTTTATCATGAAGGCCGCAAAAAGTATAATGAATATGATGGACTGTATTCTTGCAGGTATAAGCGAGGCGTTGCTGGATATGTATGATATGTTGAAGGAATGAAGGGGCGTGTAAAAGTATATCAGCATTATGCCGAGGAGCAGGAGAGAGCTTGCGAATATCTCGTATATGAGGAAGTTTATCGAGGCTGATTTCCTGTTTGCGGATCCTAGGGTGTTTATCATGAAGAACAGAGAGATCACCCCTATGTCCCAGTATATGAAGAACATGAACAGGTTTACCGAGCAGAAGAGCCCGACAGAAGCTATCTGGAACAACGCCATGAGCACGCTTGGGAGTTTGCTCTGGCTGTTCTTGCGGTTCCATGAAAGAGCCGATGCAAAAAGGACAGCGGATGACATTATCAGCAATATTAGGGATATCGTGTTTATCTGGAAGCTGAAAGATATGCCCAATGAGGGTATATACGGATACTGCTCGGACAGCGACACACTGCCGGAGATTATGGATGAGACGAGTATCGAGAGGGTTATGAGCATGTTTATTAGAGTAGATGCCGTTATTATGCCGCGTGAACGGCTTTTATTCATAAGGAGAACAAGCATCAGGGCAATCGCCGGGACGATTATCATTGATAATATAAGAGGAAACATATAGATCACAAAACAAGTACTGCCACTATTATTATCAGCCCTATGACAAATGCAAGGACGTACGCGTTGACGCTTCCCGTTTCGGCCTTCTTTATCATGTTTCCGAAGGCGCCTACATTGTGTGCGCCGTCCCTTATAACGTTGTAAACTGCGTAATCAAACCTGTCTATGTGCCCTGACAAAGCCGAAACCGCCCCGGCGATGTGCACGTACGCCCTGTTTACGATCATATTGTTGTACAGCACATTGTAAACAGGATTGAGCACGCCGATTTTACGCCCCTTCCGGTAGAACAGCTGATAAGATACAAGGAATCCGATTATGACTATCGCTGTAGATACAAGGATATCCGATACGCCTATGTAGACCGACTTGTAGCCGTACTGCCCCAGGTATACGGGGAGATACCGGTAAACGGCAAAGCCCGTCAATAATACGAACAACGAGAGTATGTACATGGGCAGGATCATGGAGACCGGCAATGTCCTGTAGTTCCTCGCTGCCGCATCGGCCTTCCTCCCGGACTTCTTGCGGAGGGGTACAAACATCCACCTGAATATGTAGAGGCTGCTTCCGAGGCCTATCGCCAACAAAACCGCGTATATGATCATGTTGTTTGCAGATGCGTCCACTGCGGCCTTTCCGAAAAAGCCGCTGACAGGATACAGGCCAGCAAGGGAAACTACGCCTATTACAATCGGAACCAGCAGCCATTTGTATTTTGGCGCGTTGTAGAGCCTATCCATGTCCTCTTCCGAATCGTTGGCTTTTATCATGGAGCCCGCGTCCATGAACAGGAGCGCCTTGTAGAAGGTTTGCACAACAAACAGCATCATTGCTGCGATGAGGGAGCCAAGCCCAAGTGCAACGAACATCAGGCCCAGGTCCTCGATCGTGGAGTATGCAAGCACTCTTTTGATGTTGGATTCCACGAGCGCGTTAGTAACCCCCAATATGGTGGTAATCAGCCCGAAAAGAAGCAGCAGGTAGAGCAGGTGATATGCGGCAAACAACGGCAACAGGACCGCGACCAGAAAAACGCCTGCTTTTACCATTGTGGATGAATGCAGGAATGCGGATACCGGCGTAGGCCCCTTCATTGCATCGGGAAGCCATTCGTGAAAAGGGAATTGGGCCGACTTGGTGAATGATGCGAATATCACCAACGCCAAAGCGACTGCGATGGAATTGTTTCCGATCGATGCGCGCTGGAGGAGCAGCACGAAGCTGAACGTGTGGTATGAGCCCCATATTATTATAATCGCTGAAAGCATGAGTATGTCCCCTATCAGCACGGTGGTTATGGCCTTCCTTGCCGCGTCCGCGGTCCCGTGCCTGCGGTACCAGAAGCCTATGAGGAGGTAGCTTGTCACGCCGAGCAGCTCCCAGCCTATGAACATTGCAAGGAAGCCCCCAGATATCGCGAAAAGCATCATCGACGCGGCGAACATGCAAAGTTCAAAATAGTACCTTGGCTGCTCGCTGGGGAGGTTCATGAACCCGATCGAGTACAGCACTATCAGCGGAGTAATTACCCCAACAAGCAGCAGCAGCATCAGATTCATCGGCATCGTGGATAGGGTAAAGGTGAACACATACCCTGAAAGGCCGAACCATGGAATGGTTTGTATCTGGTTGGGGGTTATGTTCGCTATGAGCAGAAGCGACAGTACGCTGGCGACAAGCGCGATGTGCTTCGCGATGTTGCTGTATTTCTTCAGTATAACCGCAAGAAACGCCGCAATCACAAGGGGAGCTATTACAAGTATCGCCAGCATCGTATCAACCTTTTAGCTTTGACAGTTTCGTAACGTCAAGGTCTATACCCTTCTTCGTCATGTACCTGTAGAATGCGACGAGGGCCATAACCTCTGCGGAGGCCACTGACCATACGGCAAGAAGCATCATTATTATGTTGCTGCTCGCGACAAAATAGAAGAATGACATTGCGAGAAGCGTGCTTGCCGTTATTGCGACCTCCACAGATAGCATCATTATCAGGAAGTTCCTGCTGGCCACGACCCCGCTTATGCCTATGGCGAATATCGCCATGCTCGTTGCTATGAAATAAACGAGGATCATTGCCTTTCACCAAGCCTCCTCATCAGGAGTATCGATCCGAACCCCACGCCGAACAGCATTGCCGCAAATAGGTAAAGCAGGCCGATGTTGGAGCTCAACGAGCTCGAGATCAGGGATCCGGAAACTACGTTCTGCTCGTTTGACGATAGGCCCACGCCTACAAGTTTGTACACGAAGAGCACGAATATTATGAGATACGTCAGCACGAACGTCTTCCTGTTCGTGTTCCTGAACTTGGAGTAGCTGGTGGAGCCGACCCCAACTAGTATGTACGTGGATACCCCGCCAACCATTATGAAAAGCTGGATGAGCGAGAGCAACGGCTGCCCCAGCATCAGGAACATGGCAGAATTGAATATGAACAGGAACGAGAGCGCGAGCACTATGTGAAGTACGTTCCTGAATGCTAGGATTAGGGCTGCGGACAAGACCTCCAGTAACGCAACTATTATGAAAAGCGCCAAGTACGTCATGACATTACCTTATTCGAGCTCCTCCGGCCTCTTTATAAAATCTCTCCTGTCGTATTTTTCGAAATCGTAATCCTTTCCAAGGGTAAGGCAATCGGTGGGGCACACCTCCTCGCACAGAGCGCAGAAGAGGCACCTTTCGAGATTTATCTCGGGCATGCGCTTAGTGCCCTTGTCCGTCTCGGTTTCAACCATCGTTATCGTCTGGTTGGGGCAGATCCTTGCGCACGCGGAGCAGCTTATGCATGTCTTCATGTCAAGCCTGTGTATTCCCCTGTAGTTGTCGGTGAGTGCATCCTTCTGCTCTGGGAATTCCAGTGTCGACGGCTCCTTAAACACCTGTCTTGCCACCTTTATCACAGGATTTGAAACCATTTGAATCATCACCCTTTACCTGACAAATAATATAAATGTGATTAGGAGGTTGAGCATCGCCAGCGGCGTCAGGTATTTCCATCCAAGCCTCAGCACCCTGTCTATCCTCATCCTTACGGCAGTAGCCCTTATCAGCACTATGAATATGGTCAGCAGGGACACCTTTACCATGAGCCACGCGAACGGGGGTATTATCTTGGGCCCCAGCCATCCCCCGAAGAACAGTATGGTCAGGAGCAGCGCCCCCACTAACATGCGTATGTAATCAAGGAAGAGGGCGAGCGCGTAATATGGGGGGCTGGCATCGGTGAGCCATCCGGCTATCAGCTCGTTGTCAGCTTCCTTCAGGTCGAACGGGGGCCTCTCCAGCTCGGCGAGCAGCACCACGAAGAACACCACCAGCCCTATGGGCATCATCAGCACGTACCAGAACGGGTTCTGCGCGTTGACTATGGATGTAAGGCTAAGGCTGTTCGACAGCATCGCTACGGCCACCACCACGAGGAACATTGGTATCTCGTAGCTTATCAGCGTGACTACCGACCTCTGTGCGCTTATGGATCCGAACTTGTTCCCGCTGGTCCAACCTGCGAGGAACAGAAGCAGGGGGGAGAACGACAGCAGCACGAACACTGCGAGAAGCCCTATCGTGGTGTCGATCCCGACGAATGCGTTCGTAAACGGGAGAAAGGCAAGTATGAGCACGAAAAGGAACACGACAGTTGGGAGAATCATCTGGTACAGCGGCTTGTCAGCCCTGTCCGGCACGATATTCTCCTTCGAGATGAGCTTCACAAGGTCGGCAAGGTTCTGCAGTATGCCGAATGGTCCCACGTACGTTGGACCGTGCCTTGACTGCGCCCTTCCGATGATCTTCCTCTCCAGCCATCCGAAGACGTATGAAAACACGCTGAAGAGTATCGATAGGAATATTATGAATATGATGAAGGATATTAGAAATGCCAGCGGCCACAGAACAGGAGGCCCGACGAACGTCGCAAGCTTGCCGTACACGAAAGTGAAATATGACGCTATCGCTGGAGACGCTATCTGTATCATCGAATCTATCCTATAACACTCTGCAGTTTTATATTGTTTGTTGTTGAAAGGTAATATTGATTCGATGCTGGACGACACCGCAATGGGGATAATAAAGAATGGCTCGGTGAAAGTCAGGGTCAGAAGATCCGGCATGCTCCAGGTTCTCACATTCAACATAAAAAAGATATCAATAGGAAAGGACTACTTCGTGGAGCTGCACGTGGGAAGGGTGCTGGTGTTCAGCGAGCTGCAGAGAGTGGCCAACGAGACGCAACTTCCGGTGGAGGCGGAAAACGGCAGGGCGTTCCCCGAGGGGAAGGGGGCCAAGGACTTCCTGAACGTTCAGGTCGATGCCTGATTCGTCACGTTGAGCGTGCCGTTCAGTATCGTCGTGACGTTGTTGTACGTATAATTGAGTATGAGCATGTAGCTAGTCTGCAGCGCGGTGCTGGACAACGGTATGGTGTTGCACAGCTGCGTGAATTCCCTTGAGGAGTTGGGCGCTATGGTAGCGTTCACGCTGACGTTCTTGAACCCTCCGGAGATCTCGCAGTTGAGTTGGTTCACGATCATGCTGCCCGGCAGGTTGTTGGTTATGTTGAAGTACGCAGTGGTGTTGGGCTTGGAGAACCCCTTGTAGGTGCACCCTATCGACTGGTTGTCGAATGCGCAGGTGTTCTGGTATACCGTGTTCCACATTACGGAGCTCTCGTTGACACCAAGGCGCGACATGAGGTTGGCCGCGTTGCCGTGCGCTGCGACCAGCTGCGTGTTGTTTACAAGGGAGTATATGTTGAGTATGTAATTGCCGGTTACGTACGAGGAGTTCACAAGCCCGTATGGGAGGGAGTAGTTCCCGGTCCGTGTGGGTATGATGTACGAGCACACGCCTATGCCATTCGAACTGTATATCAATCCGTAGCATGTGGAGTCATTGAACGACGATACGTTGATAGAGTATGCAAGCCTCTTTATGCTCGATATGAATATGCCGTAGTTGTTCTCGAATATGTTCGTTGCGGTGAGGTTGAGCATCGAATAGGTGAGCGCGGACCCGAGGATGGAGCTGTTGGTGTAGAAGAACCCGGATTGGTAATGCGTTAGGTTTGTGTTTTCCTTTATAAGACCGGTAAGGAGCGCGCTCTCGTATGACGAGTACGTGTCAGATGCGATGTTTACGCAGGTCGAGGGCATGCTTGCGTTGTAGTATGCTATTATCTTCGTCCATCCCCCGCTATAGAACGTGCACATGCTCGTGGTGCCGTTTATCGGAGCATAACTCATGAGTCCCTGATTCCCGCTTATCGTCCGCACCTTGGGGCCGAAACTCGATATTATGGTGCTGATTATCTGGGGCGTCACGGTGCCCTGGAACCACGCGGTATACGCAACGGTGTTGTCGCTGTAAGCCGCGTAAGCACCGTATACGTTCGCAGTGAACGGATACGAATTCTCGAATATCTTAGTGGATATGCCTTCCGCGGGCAGGAACAGCTTGTTGATCAGGCTTATGTTGTACCTTTGCGCTATCGCTGCGCTTCCTATGACCCCGCCCTCGTCTACGGTGAAGCTTTGGGTGCCCGTTATGTTGGTGTTCGGTATGGACGTATAAACGTCGGGAAGCGTTGCCGGGGTCACGTTCGTGGTTACGGAGCTTTGCGAGTAATTCCTGTTTACGATGTCAAGTATATGCCCGGGATCAGCGGACGCCTCGAAAGTGTACGGGCCTGCTGTGGGGTATGTATAGTTCTTCACCATCACGACGCTCTGCCCCGGAGGTATCGATACCGTTGTGGTGTTCTGCTCTATCCCGTCAAGATAGTATCCTATGAGGAGGTTGCTCACAGTCCTGTGGCCCCTGTTGGTTATGTTTATGGTGTAGTGCGACGTTTGGTAAGGATACAATATGCCCGTATTTTCCTGCGAGAGCGTTACCCGTATGTCGTAGCTGCTTTTAAAAAGGCCGCTTGACAGTACGAAAACCACAACAGCCACTACGACTATTGCCAATATTATGTATATTGCGATTTCCTTCAATGCGACCATTTTTACCTACTCTTGAGCTCTTTCATTGCTATTTTCAGCTTTTCCCTTATCGGCTTTATCTGGGAGTCGAGATAGTTGCCTATCCATATGCCGGGGTCGTACCTGTCGCCCATGTCTGGCGCGGTAAGAAAGTACTTGCCCTTCGAATTATTTAATATGTTGGTTTTCTTCAACTGGAGCAGGTGGTACCTCAGGGTTTTCTCGTTTATCGCGCCCCACGACCTGTTTATGTATTCCATGACTTCCTCTACGGTGGGATCGCGTTTCTCCTCGAACTGGAAATACAGTATCGAATCAAGCACGGATACGGCCGTCAGCCGGGATTCTCCTGGGCTTATTATCCCTAGCGCCAGGGCGAGCCACCGGACTATGGACCTTCTTGTCTCGGTAACCTCCTTCGTTATCCTTAGGTCCCTCAGTGTCAACTCGTTCTCTATGAGCTCGGATTCGTTTATCTCCAATAAAGCACCGACAGGTAATAATGGATTATTTAGCCTATAAATATCTTCTTATATAATGATTTTATTGGTTTTGTCAGATGTGATCATATGCCAAGCGCGCAAGTTGAGACTAGATTCGACCCGGCCAGCCTCAAGGCCAACAACAAGAATGAGGCAAGCATGTACATCTACGTAAGGTCCGAAAGCGATTCCCGGATATATTGGTGCGAATGCGACATAATGGTGAGCCCGCCGCTGTCGCTTGCGTACGACAAGGAGATGAACCTGGGGCACGCGAGGATAGGCATACTTAAACCCATGAACAGGATAGAGAAGCAGGTAAAGCTTTATACAAGGCCGAACAACTTCCCAGAAGACTATCCAGTGAGCATCATCACTTATCTTTATGATGAGGACGGCGCGATAGCCGAGAGGATAGAGCAGCGGGAGAAGGTAAAATGTGAGGCCTGATGGCAAAGAGCTACAGGATAAGCAAAGGAAATGAATACATAATAGTGACTATCGACGAGGGCGGCGCTTACATAATAAAGGACAAGGCGGGAAGGAAGGTATTCTTCTCAAAGTATCAGGCAGAATTGATGAAGTTCGGAATTGAAAACCTGATAAAGGACGCCTTCAAGGATTCCGATGAAAGCGACATAAAGATCGAGGAGATTAAATAGTCGGAGTCATGGCGATATCCAGTATTGGGAATCCCCGTCATATGCGGCTTTGTTGTCCACGACTACATTCTCATATATCGTGTTGCCCATTACAACAGACCCGGGCTTTATGCATGTATTGCCCATTATGACGGATAGGCTGCTGGTGTATGCAGTTGGGTCTATGAACGGCGAGTGCCCGTTGTTTAACTCCTTCAATGCACCTACTTTCATGTCTCCGATTTCATATTCATTGATATGCCTGATGAATTCCTTTGTAGAGCCCTTTATGTTCACTAAAACCTTGGACACATCATTATCGGTGGCCATGCGCTTCAGTTGCTTCAGCATCTCAACTTCAGAATTCGTATCTATGATCCTTGTTCCATTTCCGTCAGTTCGTATCGTCGACATGAAAGTTTGGATTTTAACTGTGTACTCTTTGCTCACAGTGCCGGCCGTCTATATCAACCATGCTTGTTGCCTTAACCTATGATAAATGTATAAATGGGAACATTTAAATTAGTTACGCTTTCGGAGTTCTTTTGGATTTATCTTCCTCTTCATGTGTATCGAGCTCCTGAAGCACCTTCTCGAGCAGAAGTAGTTTATTGCGCCGGTCTTGTGCACGTACATCATCCCGGTTCCCTTCTTTATATCGTTTGAGCAGTACGTGCACTTCATTTGAATCGCCTTACTTTACCTTTATCTCCCTTGCCTCCCTGCTTGTGTCCGGCAGCCTTATCACGTCGCCTATCTTCACAGGGCCCAGTACGTTACGCCTTATTATCCTGCCCTGGTCCCCTCCCTCGAGTATTTTGCATGACACTGAGTATATCTCCCCTGAGATCCCCGTCTTTGCCTTCCTGTTTACGTCTACGATCTCAGCAAGGAATCCTGCAAATTGCGGTTTTTGGGTCTGGTCTTCGGACATCATATCACGTTCTTTCAATATTATTCTGATTGGGCCTCGGCGTTTTCCTGCGGTTGCTGCTTTTCCTCCTGCTGTTTCTTCTGCTGCCTTGGCTTGATTTCCTTCTCCTTTGCCTGTTCCGCTGCAGGATGCTCCTTCTGCTGTGTTGATGACGACGCGCCGGTTATCTTTGCGGTTATGTCCTTTATTGCGTTGGCCGCATTTCCCGCGTTCTCTACGGCTATGGCGGTGCATGGGACGTTTAGTCCTATGGACTTGCCGAGATCCGACTTGCTTGGAACATAAGAGTACGGTATCTTCTTCTGCTCGCATAGACCAGGTATGTGCACCACGACCTCCTCCGGTTCGACATCCTCGGCCACCACAACGAATGTCGCCAGTCCGCGCTCTACGCTCTTTGTGACCTCGTTGGAGCCCTTCTTTATGGTTCCGGACTGCTTCGCAAGCTGCAATGCCTCGTATGTCTTCGATACGACATCGTTGGATACCTCAAACTTCACATAGGACTTTGCCATATATAACACCGTCAGTCTTACTTCATCCAGTATTACTTTTCAGAAAAAAGAATACACAGAAAGTATTGTATTACATTAATCTTTGGAATATTTAAACCTTGCTTTATTTGGTATTACAATGGATCCTGCCAATTTCCGCGGCGGGCCGCCGCCATTGTCGCCGTGTAGCGCGGGTAACGCATTGGAAATCTCGACGGAGGTAGCCCTGAATAAATCCGATAATGGCAAACTTTTATAATTATTGGGGTGGATTACCCTAAATCCGTAAGGTGCAACGTATGTGGACTGCTAAATGGAACATCGATTCTGGAAATGTAGATAGGACCGCCATCTACAGCATAGACAGCAACAAAAAAGGTAAGAATGGAGATCCGAACAAGATTAGACAAATGAGACAGGAGGTAGTTGTTTATTCGCCGCAAGAGCTAGCTAGAAAGCAGTTTAATGACCTTTTCAAGCCGCGGGAAGAAAAAGCAGTGAGCGGAAGCAACGATAGGCTGTTACGAAAATAGGCCGGATCGTGAAATGTCTGGTTGCAGCATTAACGGTTTTAGTCTGCTATTAGTTCTTTTCTCCCTCTCATGACGTATCCCGAGGCCCTCATTAGCTTCCTGTAATATAGTGCCACCTCAAATACGGTATCGCCCCTGCGCGTTGCAAGGTTCGCAATTCTTCTGTCGGCAAGTGCCTGTGCCTGAAGGTTAGGGTATTTACTCACTACCGTATGCGCGACGGTCCATCCATCGTTAGTAGCTATCTTCGCGGTTTCGTAATTTGATATGGCGAATCTCGCTGCATGCATGCTGCTCTCTGCCGCCACATGCGCGATCCTCCTTTTGTGGTGCCTTGGACCCGTCCTTGCGATGTCTTCCCGCTGAATGCAGTACATCGCGACCGCGCTTTTTGCCTTCATCATTCCCTCCAGCTTTTTCAGGGCCCTCCAGCCGTTGTCGAGATGCACGAACGACAGGATGAATTCCTTCGCCCTGTTGAAGATGTTGCCGTTGTTCGAGGCGTGAATTTCCTTCGCAAGCGCGTTTACCGTTGACTGCTCACCGGCTGAGAGGGAATGATGTGCGGACGCCTCCCTTTGCGAGACGGTTCCGTCAGCATGCCTGAGCATCATTGCTTGCTGCGGCATGCGCGCGTTTCCCATGGAGTTGCCTGCTGCTGTGCGCTCCGCCTGCTTTTCCATTTTTATCACTCTTGACATTCTGTTTTTACAATATAAATTACCTACCCCTAAAGAGGGAATTGGGACATAAGTCTGCTCTAATCCTTTACAATAATTACATACGCCC
>CAZFUA010000021.1:0-14134 GCA_964521995.1 Microcaldota archaeon | reverse complement strand
GAGATGGGCTGTTGCACACGTCTACTCCTCAAAGAATGACACCATAATAACACTCACAGATATAACCGGCGCAGAGACCATTGCGGTTGGCAGCGGAGGCATGATGGTAAATGCGGATTCCCAAGAGGGCGAGCCCTATGCCGCGATGCAGGCTGCTTACAAGATAGCGTCGGAAGCAAAGGAGAAGGGCATAACAAACATAAACATAGCGATAAGGGCACCGGGGGGATCAGGCTCGAAGGCTCCCGGTTCTGGAGCTCAGGCTGTGGTCAGGGTGCTGGCAAGGAGCGGCCTCAGGATAAATAGGATAGAGGACGTTACGCCGATACCAACAGATACGATAAGGAGGCCAGGAGGCAAGCGCGGAAGAAGGGTGTAAAGTATTGCATGCGCATGCAATATCAAACCAATCCAAGCGCATCTATTTCATTTCTGCCGGCTTCCTTTATTTTTATACCTCAATAGCACAAAGGCAACCACTACTATATACAGCACTATCGCGCCCCCGAATGCCGGCGACGAATAGAAAGCTGTGCCAGGAGAGTAGATGCGGTTGATATACCACTCAAGCGCAACGAACAGGGCAAAATAGGCTGCGGCGAAGACCACTATCCCTTTGGCGCTTCTATCCATGATATCATCGCAGTCTATATTAAGGAAGTTAACCTATTTATGCGTTTGAATAGAAAAGCAAACCGATTAGGTTATTGCATGCTCTTCAGAAGGTCAAAGCCAGAAGCCGTAAAGCCGATTCAATTTGCGGAGCTGGAGCGATACATCGGCTCGCTATTCGATTCGCATGTCTCAAAGGGCATCAATTCAGTGGACAAGTCGATATCAGATCTGGTAGCTGAAGCCGCTAAATTTGCAGAGCTATCTGATAAGTTTTACTCATCAGACATAGAGCCGGACATGGAATTCATAGAGCACATGAGTTCGGGGTTCATGAAGAGCCAGAAGGACCTCTATGCAAAGTCGCTCTCATCCATACTGCATGAGGTGCAATCCAGCGCACAGATAGTTGCAAATACCAGATACGAGGAGGCAAAGCTCAAGAAGGAGGCGTTTGAATTGATAATGCAGGAGATACTAAGGCTCAACTCCAAGTTCAGCATGATACTCGTCGGTTACCCCAGGCAGATGGACGCATTCAAGAGGCAGTTCTCGAGGATGGACAAGCTGCTCAAGGGCATAAACGACCAGCTCAAGGGCATGTCACAGGAAGTTGGCGCATACAACAATATAATAGAAAAAGTATCTATGATGGAAGAAAGCATAAGCCTTATAGAGGAGATTGGGAAGATGGGAGGTGCATCAGGCATGATCAGAGATGAGGCTTCCGAAGAGAAATTGCGGAGCGCAATAAGCACCATCGGAACAGAACGCTCTTCATATGAATCGAAAATGCACTCATTCGAGGAAGAGGCAAAATTAATAAGGCACAATATTACCTCGCTCCTGCAGCCGTTATCAAGAGCCGCAAGGATATACGATCACGAGACAAAAGGCAAGGTGAGGATGGCGGAATTCATAAGCAATCCAATCAGCCTTTTGCAGGGCGGCAATAGTTATCACGTATTCGAATCGGAGCTGCTCAAGATGAAGAGCTACATATCAAGCAATGCGTCTAAGTTCAAAGGGCACGAGGCAGAACAGGCGCATATAGCTGCTGTGATTAAAGGCAATATGCCAGAAATGCTGGCAAGGCTGCGCTCATTGTCAGATAATGTGAATAACACAAAGGAAAAGATCGCGGCTCTAACCTCAAGAATCCACGAGATGACAAATGAGAAAAACAAGCTTGAGGAAAAGTTTGGCGAGATGGCAGACAGGGAAGAGAAGTTGAGAAAGTCACACGAATCGATGCTTACTTACAAGGGCGAGATAGAGAAACTCTGCCTGGATGCATATAGGGTGAAGATCGAGATTATCAAATACGAGTGAGAAAACCCACATTTTTCAGAGGTGGGACGAATGCGCAGCAATGCGTATAAACACATGATGCAATATGCGTGGATGGGTGCAATGGAGGGAAAAAGGCATACAGATTCAGGATTTATCCTCTTCTTTTACATATCAAACGGATATTTTTGTGAAGAGATCGAATAGTATTTTTTGAGGGCTTCGTCGATCTTACCCCTTTTGACTAGGTTTCTGACTTTATCACACTCGGCCCTGCTTAAAGATTCAGACCTCATTTCATCCAGTATGCCCGAATAGTCTTTCGGGTGCACAGGCCAAAAACCGACGAGTACCTGTATCAGGGTTGCTTCCCGTTTTTTCACCTCTTCCTCTTTATATGCACCCTGCCACATGGGTGGACCATACTCATAATGTTCGGAGCTGTTCTTATACTCAAACATCATGAGCATATCAAAGTAACCGCTAGTGTAACTGATGTAGTCATACTTGCCATGGGAGGAGAGTGAATCATCCGAGGTGAGCTTCGATAGCGCCTGGTTCCGGTATTTCTGATGGTTATAACTAATCTTGAGGTTCTTTAGTGTGAACACAGACATTATCCTGTTCTTGGCCCCAGATATGATTATAGTGGTCTTTATCAGCACACCCTTCCTCTTAAGGTTGTTTATTGTACGTTGTATAGTTCCGTGAGTGAGCCCTGTTTTTGCCATAATGTTGTTTATGCTGGCACGGGAGCTATCGTTGAGTACAACTAAAATATCCTTCTCTCTATCGGACAGGGATGGGCTCGCCCTTATCAATTTTGAGGATAATGGGAGAAATCCTGTTGGGGCGTAGGTTTTGTCAAATACCATCAGAATCGGTCTGAATTCCGAAAGGCGAATCCTCAGCGTCTGCTCCCATAAAAGATATTGTGCGTTCGATGCCTTGACTATATGCAAAAGCACATCAAAATCACCATTAAGCAAATACGCATTCTGTATGAATACATCATCACTAAATTCGCCTATGAGCAACTTCCTATCCGGTACCTTTTCAAATTTTATTACGATATATCTCTCGGTGTCAAAACCCATATTCCTGCAATTTAAATGTACTGTATAAGCTAGTTTTTTTTCCTTACGGAGCCAACTAAGAGTCTTTCGTGTTAAGTAGTAGTTAATATGGAGCTCCTTTGCTATTGCAGAGATCGGCACCCTGGAGTCCCGATACAGAATTAAAAGTAGTTTGCTCCTAAGATTTCCATCTATATTTGATGCAACCATTAGAATCGATATTACTTTGCACACTAAAACTTTAAAACTATGTAGCTATAAAGAGTAGTACTTTCTTGTAGTTAAATAATTATAAGATGAACAATATTTTGAAATATTTCTAAAAAATACCTTTTTTCATGTTAAAACGAAATGTATTTAAATCAATACGTAAAATAGAGTATTACCGCATTTGATTGTGTGAAAAAATGCGGGCACTTCTGAAATATAGAATTTTGGTACATCTGAGAACATGACTGTTGTTGTAGAGGGCGGGCACGAACTAAAGGGCGAGGTGCAACTTGACGGATTCAAACACTCATCTAATCTTGCTATTGCTGTTGCGTTGCTCTCAACGAACGACACTACAATAAACAATGTGCCCCTTATACTGGATACGGAATACTTGGGAGGCGCAGCGCGAATCTTTGGTTTTGAATCCCATATGCACGGCAACTCATTATCACTAATATATGATGGTGTAAGATGCAGCTATAGAAATATAATCTTACCAAGCGCTGATTTGCATTCACCATCATATCTCATTGCGAAAATCTCAACGTTGGGGGGAGGTTTAATACAGGGCTTTGGTGGATGCAGGATAGGTGACAGGTTTCCCTATGGTGCAAGATGGGCCGCCGCGTACTTCGGCGTATCTGTCAGCAAGACAGAAAAAGGAGGTATAAAGGTAACCAATAACAGGATAGTACATAATCCGACAATAGAATTGAGGAATGCAAGCCCAGACATTTTTTCGCTTGCGCAGAAAACAGCTATCCTTTTTGCCTCCGCTTATGGCGGAAGGCTTACAGGCATAAAACAATACCAAGAGATAAATGACCTACTTTCACTGATTGAGAAAGCCCATATCGCTAAAGTAATTAAATCCCCTGAAAATAATAGCCTCTCTTTTTATCCCCGCGAATCTAAGAATGCAGAGTTTGATTTGTCTCCAGACCCCATAGAGTATATAACTCTGCTCTCTGCCCTAGCCGCTGCAGGGGGCAAGTTCAAATTTAACAACCTGCCGTCTATACCAGATATAAGTCATGAGTTAAAATCGCTGGAGTATCTTGGAGTGAAACTTGATGGAAAAGTTGCTGTAGTTGACAGGAGTACCAACCCCACAGGATCTGTTGATCTTGAGGCACCCCCCGCATATAGTGATGTGCTGCCCTTAATTGGGAGTGCAGGGGCCGTGATACCTAATGCACTTATCAAGATAACGGACCAGATATGGCCTAAGAGGTCGGGATATGCCCGCAACCTAAGGAGCATAGGCTGTAACGTAGAAATAAATGGCAGCATAGTCATACACGGCGCAAAAACAGCCACAGGCAGCGTATTGAATCCGGATAACCTGAGGGACGCTGCCGGAGCACTAATAGCCGCACTCGGATTGAATGCAAGAATAACCATAACCGGATTGGAAAACCTCAAAAGGGGATATGGAAATTTTGTCTCAAAATTAGAAAAACTTGGTGCAACCCTATGGAGAAAAGAATAGCTATAATAAAACCCAAAGACACTGACGGTGCTTACTTTAATTCTTGCTACAGGTCAGTCGATATCGGAGAGATTGCTGGGGGAATCAGAAATGCGGGCTATGAAGTTGAGGTATTTGACGAGGATTTCCAAAAAATCCCCGCGCACGAGAGGTTTGAACAGGTAGCAATGTATCTGACATACAGGAATACCCCATTTTGGCTGGACAAGGAATATGTAAAAAAGATAAGTTCAATGTCGGAGAACGGAATAGTCGCATATGGTGAACCTGCTTCGATAGGCGATATCGGACTTATGGAGCACTTCGATTATATAATCAGGGGCGGTGATTGGGGTGCCGGTGTAGTGGAGGCCATGAACACGAAAAGGTCACCTAATGGAAGTACAACAATAAGTGTACCATTCGACCGGTCTGGTGCATGGGCACTTCCCGCGCTAGAGCTATTGCCTATGGCAGAATATAGGAGAAGAACGCCCGCAGAGTATGCTGGATTCTCAGACCTGATTGCCATATCCGGATCGAAAGGATGTGGTTTCGGGTGTGCATTTTGCATTGCACCTAAAGTCGAGGGTTCGATTGAGATAAAGAGCGACCCCAACCGCATAATCAATTTTTTTGGAACTTATGCGACAAAGTATAAAAAACCCCTCGTCACCATCTTCGGGCCTAACTTTTTGGTTAACAGAAAATGGGCGGACGACGTCTGCACCGGCCTTATACAGAATGGCTTGAACCACATAGCATGGAAATGTGTGACAGCGCCAAAGACTGTTACACCCAAGCTGTTGAATTTAATGGGCAGGGCCGGTTGCTACCAGCTTGGTATGGGTGTTGAGACATTCTCAAGGAATTATCCACTGCCACTGGCCAAACGCGTGGCCAAGGAAGATGTTAAGTACCTAATAAAAGCGTCCAAGGATGAAGGGATAGCGCCGGTATTTTTCCTCATACGCGGCCTGCCGGGAGTGTCGGACAGGCAGACCGATGAAGATATCGAGTTCATAACCTCTAACGGCGGGATAGTCAGAGTATCGCAGTATATGGATTACAATACCATAGCGAAAGAATACGAAATCACTGGAAGTTACACAAAGATGGTAAACGAGAGCGCAACTTTAGGCAAGCGCTGGAGAGTAGAGGGGAAAAAATGAAACAGATAATCGTAGTATGCGGGGCATATCCCGACCAAGGGAAGGGCGTAGTGACAGGTGCAATATCCTACGTACTCAAACAATCAGGCCATTCCTCTTTGCCCTTCAAGTACGATGGATACCTTAATGTATCATCTGGTGATATGAATCCGCTGAACAAGGAAGACAAGCTGCCTTATCAAGGCGAGGAGGTATTCGTACTGGAAGACGGATTAGAAACAGATGCCGATTCAGGGACTTACGAGAGGTTTGTAGGCGAGAAACTCGGTTCTTGGCATGTTGCAAGCGGCGGAGGATTGACAATGAGTACCATACTTGACAGCAATATAAGCTCGGGAAAGATACAGAACCATATAGATGTAATAAAAGCATGCGAAAAATGGATCGACCTTGCTATTGACAGGGTGGACATACCTATAATAGAAGTTGGCGGCACAGTAAACGATCCTGAACAGGACCTGCTGTTCAGGGCACTTAAACGGGTCTCCACCAGAAGGGGCGTTGCATATAAATTGGTGCTGCTATCTCCATACATGAAAACAGCGAACGATACAGATCCGTCTTCTATTCTCTCATTCAGGACAAAAATAACGAGAATGGCACTAGAGCACCTAGAAGAAATGGGCCTGATGGCCGATATAGTGGCATGCAATAGCCCGGACGGCTCATTTAAGGGAGTTGACACAGAGTACATAACTGCTTCGTATGGATATCTCAAAAATAGAGTTCTAAACCTTGGCTGGAGAGAAAACCCATATGAAAAGACAAGGGATGCGCTCGACATACTAAAGAGGATAAACCCAGAGCTTGTCAAAAGCTTCGTTGAAGGCAGGCTAGAGAAATATGTCGATAGTGCCAAGAACGCGAAAGGCAGGCTATCTATAGACATATTGGGTGATACGGTTTCTAATGACACATACAAATCTATAGTCGAGGGAATAGAGCACGCATCTTACTTTCTTGGGATAAAACCCGAAGTGAAATGGCTTTCGGCAAAACCGGCGAAAAGAAACGGTGTATATGTAGTGACTGACAGCAGGGGATACGAGATGCTCAGTGGTGTAAATGTGGTCTCCCTGCTTGCCGTCGGTGAGGCATTTACCGCCTATGCAGAATCCTTGGGAAACGTGGAGAATGCAGACAGCACATATAGCGAGCTGCTCGGCGCGGCTGAAATATCTTTCGGTTTGCAGAGCCTGTGGGTAGGTTCAAATGGGCGCGGGTATGAAACCACAAGATTCAGGCACATCAGGGGCATAAAGAATATCAATATAAGGCAAGGCACGCCTCCCCCCGGAAGCATAATTGACTTCGCCAGGGCGAAGGATGGGAGAATTGTAGGTATAAAACAGTTTGGAAGGACCTTTGTGCATACTGCAATAGCATCGCACCCCGAGTTCGATTCGATACCTGGAACTCCGTCGGGTATACTGCTGAAGCACATAGAGGAGACTTACGCACTAATGAGTATGAGTAAAGTTGGTGGCAAGTATGAAAGATCGTACGAATGAGGATATCTTCAAGGGCTCATACGAGGTATACATAGAGCTTACGAACAGGTGTAATTTGTCCTGTTCCTACTGTTATGCTGAATTAGGGGGGAGGGTCTACAACGGCAGGCGCATGCAGCCAAGAGATTTAGAACTAGACAAACTGGAAGAGATGCTCCTTGACTTGAAGGTGAACATGAAAGGGCCATGGTTCATAGATATAGCTGGAGGCGAACCGACACTATATCCCCACCTGCTAGAGTTAATAAGATTTATAGGCAAGGAGGTGGGCGTTCCAGTATCGCTATATACAAACGGTACAATGATAACAGAAGAGCTTGCCAAACAGTTCGCAGAAATACAGAAAACCGACGATTTTACTGTCTTGGTATCGATAGATTCGTTTGAGCCTGGCAGGAATGACTTCTATAGGGGAAAGACAGAAAGGGCGTTAAGCAGTATAGGAATACTGGCTAATGCCGGAGTCGGAATGGAACTCTCATATACACCGGTGCAGGAGGACTTCAGGGAGTCATTCGAAAAGGCAAAAAAATTCGGCATTCAAAAGATAAGGGTAAATTCGCTCAGGCCATCTGCTACTGGCGAGTTCGACTATGAGAAATACCGGCATTATATGGAGGAAAGCATAATGGATAAAATGCGGGAGGCTGGAAGGGAGATTGGCATAGGCGTACTGCTTCCTTCAATAGTCGAAACATGCAACGCTGGCGCCAAGAGGATAGCCGTATATGCAGACGGTTCGGTATCAACATGCTATCTACTCAGGCATCATACAATAGGCAATATATACGAGAGAAAACTTTCTAACATAGTGGCAGACGCAATCAAGAGAAACAACAGCATCGCCATCAGAAGAGCACCAATATGCCTGGAAGCACACAAAGAAAGGGCAAAATCAAAGGCCGCATGCTGAAACCCCCGCTGCAGCGCAGTTGTCGATTCTAGGGGCGGTCATATAGCATTGCTATATACCCTATACTTTACCCTCCGCACCCATAGTGCTCAGGAGCATGAGTTCTTTTACCCTTAAAATTACGCTTTCCAACGGCCTAAAGATATAAGCCTAGTACCAGTGCTTGCCGCACCGCCCTGTAATTGCACCCAGACCCTGTTATCTGTTTGTTCTTGATAAAACTTCTTGCAAGAAGTTTTGGGTTCGGCGGGAATCGCACCCGCGGTCTCATCGTTACAAACGGGACGCTCTAGCGCATTGTCGTCTGTTTTTCTAGCCATTTGCACACCGCAAATCGTATTTCAAAAATGCGAACATCTGTGTCTTCGCACACAGATTATACCGCATCTAGAAATATAAAAGGATATGGTGCGAATCGAGCAAAACCCCTGAACGACGCATTTCTCCAGAATGTGTTTACCGAGTTCTTGACAGGTCGCCTAAGCCCCCCAAGCTCTTTCCTATTTATGTATCTGATTTTACGTCTGGGTAGAATATGGGCCTTAGTAACATCACCAGCATCTATCATGTGGTCCATTGTCTAGTCTAGTTATTGTTTTTATGCACTGCAGCTGCTTCCACCGTTTCCTACAGATACGCCGCTCTGATGAGCTGAGACGTATGCCTGCACCTGTGAAAAGCCTGCAGCGCTGGAAAAGTTGGACGAGAGTATAGTGCGTGCTGGCATTTCGCTCCAGCTGCTTCCTTTCATTCCCAGATACTCGGCTATGGTTACATACTGGTTAGGGAACGCCATCACATCGAACTCCTCTACGCCGGTGAATATTGTGCTTTGATTGAAGCCTTGCGCTGCCATCAGCTCTATCAGACCCAGCGCCGCGGCACCATGATTACAGTCTGGGAACATGGTTGGGTTGTTGCAGCATGGTCTGTAAGTGTTCTCTGCTACGTAATTGGAGATGTTCTGCTCTGCCGGGGTCATTCGTATAAGGTCAATCTGCCCGAGACTCAGCCTGCCTAGCGGGGCGTAACCTGCAGTGCTTGCAAGGTTGTTCACGTTTCCTCCAAAATGTGTCATAGGTCCTTCATTGATTATGGTGTTGTTATTGTTTATGCCTATTCCCCAAAGCAGGTATAGCACGAACGGCATATCTGTATAATTTAGTATTACATTACCAGTTTCTGTACCGTTGAGCACACCTTGCTCGTATCGCGTCAATGGCTGCCCATCTTGTTGGAGGGCATTTTTTATCAGGGACACATTGAGCGCACCAGACTTGACCAGCATCTCTGGTACTGTATCCCACTTCACAGGAAGCGTATGCCCCTGCGGCGGGAATAACTGTCCTTCTATTCCAGTCAGATATGTGGTTGACTGGGAAGTGCCGTCTTGGACTGAACCAGGGTTCTGGCTGCCATTGGGGGCTACAGTGTGGCTGAAAAACGAACCCTGCCTCAAGTAAAGTCCCGCGATGAAGCCCAGCAAAACCATTACAATAACAAGCAACGCCGTATTGGCTATACGCAACCTGTCCATCCTGTTTTTTTTCATTATTCTTCTGTTTATTCTAGGCATAGTATTCACTATCTCTTTTCTTTCGAGGCTGTAGAGTGCAGCACGGCAAAAGATACGCATGCAAGAAGAACGATGATATTCAGGTATATTGAAAAGACCGACAATGACGTATTAGACTGAGAATTTATCAGGTTGGTAGCCCACATCCACGACGCAGAGAATGAACCATATAGCGAACTTTGCGATATGGGGAGCTGCTGGGGGCACACAATGAGTATCAGGGTGCCGAACACATACATCGATGTTCCGATAAGCGTCAAACGTCTTATCGTGCCATGTAGCTTGTCATCCTCACCTTTCCCATTAACTAGCATCAACGTAAAGGCAATCAGAAATAGGTCAAAACCAAGCGGTTGAAATGGCACTGCAACAGAGGTGTTCAAGTATAGGCCTGGCCATAGTAGCACTAGCCCGACAAGCACGACGGCGACGATGCTCAGGTATCTTGCTATGGCGTAAAACATCCACCACTGCTCTCCTGCGAACTTAAAAGTGAATCTCTGCTGTTTTTCAAGGAAATACCTCCTTGAATACCGGATGAGTGTAGCAAAGATCATCAGCGTAGGGAGCAGCCCGTATATAAGCGCCTGAAAGAGTAGCGACTGTACGTTTGCAAGGATGTCTGATGCCCCAGTCTGTAGTGGGAGAGGTATCATTGTTAATCACTCATTGTTCCTCCGATGCGTTTGAGAAGATTGTTATATCATGTCGGATCATTTAGATATAGGTACTTGAACCACGTTCTAAACGTTGCACGGTAGCTACACCACTTCCGTCAAGTACCTTTACTATTAGACTATCCCCTGGACCTATGCAAGGCTTCATCATCATGTCATGTTTGTATGCGAAATCGATTATACCATTTGACGTTCGTATCCCGGCATCGCAGCTATACCATCCATTGCCTATTGGTAGGCAGTTATGGTCATAGACGCCCGTACCGTTGTATGTGCCAACAGGTATGCCTGGGGTCGTCACGTTGCCCATAAAGAAGTTCGGGGAGTTGGTCTGGTTGCTGCTGCTAATCTCGCCGCTTCCGTTTCCGCTGTTGAATGTGAGGTAGCCTACAGCGACAAATACAACCAGCAGTACTACGACTAAAAGCGCCTTGCCGTTTCTGTTCATCAAGTCACCTTTAGTTGCCCTGCATCATGCCTTGCATTCCTCCATTCTGGATCCCGCTCATCATCTGTTCCATAGTATTGATTGTGCTTTGGCTGATATTCAGGCTCTGCATCATCTGGTCACATTCGGCAACAGGCATTGTCGCTCCAGCTACGCTGCCTGAAGTTGATGAATGCAGGGTATCATGCCCTCCGCCTACTGTGTTCTGGCCGTATGCATAGCCGGTTATCGCTGCTATTGCAAAGACCACTGCTGCTATCCCAATTAGGGTGAATCTTACCCCATTGTTTCTCAGTCTTTTATTTCTCATGTGTTTCACCGTTTTCTACCGATTTCTCAATACCTTCCTTTCTCGGTACTACTACAGCTACTCCTTCTGCGAAACCCCATATTAGGATTAGTATGAAACCAGTTTCAAGCGGTAGCTTTTAAAGAGGTTACGGTGCCTGAGCAGCGTCGCCATTCTTTATTATGACTATGTTAGTCATGCCTCGACGCCTTCGCTCTATGAAGCCACGCCCTTCGAGCCTGTCGAGTATCCTGCTTACCTTGACTTTTGAGAATCCGCTCTGCTCTACCAGCTCCGCTTGGAATATCGCCCCATCAGAACTGCGAGTTATTTCATATAATTTCCTTTCCTCAGGGGTTAGCCTGACTACTGGCTTTGCCTGTGGCCTAGCAGCTGCAGCATAATGCGTTCTCTGTACTACAAGTGTCCTTGCCGAAGGAGCGCCTTGCTCCACATTTAGCCTGTAGCCTATGCCGAGTATACTCCCAAAGGCGGTAAGTATAGAACCGACTAGTAAGCCGCCACCGCCAACCAGCCCAAAAACACCGAATATCAGAGCAAGTACATACCAGTACTGGGCTTCTCCGGTTCGCATTTCAACAAAGATAGCAGATAATAATATCACTACCCCGCTAGTCACGCCTATGGCGCCAATGTAGGCACCCATGTTATAGACCGGATACAGCATCATGTGTCCAGACATGAATGTGAAGCTCAATGGCATGTTGAGCAGTGCCAGTATGCCAATAAGCAGAATTATGGTTCCGCCTACGAAAACCAGTAGCTGTACGGCTTCAAATACGGCACTCTTTCTTCGCATGGTAAATATTACCGCAAATAGTATTTATATTCGTATCGTGGTGCTTGTGTAGAAAGCCCTGTATGCTTTCTGCTTAAGAGATACTGCATATAGCTCAGACTTAAGGTATTTAGAGTTTTCCATGGCCCGCTTATAGTGTTCTCGATAGAACCTTTTTCTAAAAGGTTTTGTGGACTCGGCGGGGATCGCACCCGCGGCCCCCTGCTTGCAAAGCAGGCGCTCCACCTTTCAGCATTTACCCAAAGGTTTAAAAATTTATAAGTGCTTATTATTACATAAATATGTTATAATATGCAGTTGTTTTCTATGGAAATAAGAGATAGTACCCAGTTAGAAAAGGGAAAAATAGAAGACACCCTTATAGACCTTCTATATAGTAAATATGAGGGCCTTGTATTCCACGGAGGAACTGCAATATGGAGATGCTATGGCGGCATCAGATTTTCCAGAGATTTGGATTTTTACCTAGGTGCAAAAATGCAGAATGAGAAGATGCATTATTATAAAGAGGTCTCAGAATTCTTAGGGGACTCAGGGTTTTTGATAAAAGAAAAAGGATATGAAAAGCACACAGACACTATGCACTTTCTAGTCGAATCGAATACCAAAATGAAAATAGATTTCAATTTCAGGTATAAGCGTGGAGCACGCGCAGATTATACCAGGATAGACGACAGTAAAATCGTTGTGCTGGCTCTGACGCCGGCAGAGCTTCTGCAGGAAAAAATAATGGCTTACAAAGACAAGTTGATTAATGCTGGCAGATTCAAGCAGACAGAGGTGCAGGATTTATATGACATTTACTATCTCGTTTCTTTGGTTAAAAATGGCGCCAAGAAGACTGCTAGGGATCTAAATTCATTAATAGCCCTAATTGATGGGAAGCCGCCTCCCAATATGCCTAGCTTGGGGCATTTGATTCTTTCCGGCCTGCCACCTTCATTTGAAATGATGTTGGATAAAATAAGCAAGTGGTCTGATGACAATAGTTAAAGATATCATAGAGCACTTCTCAAATTATCCTGTCTTTACCTCCAGGGACCTCAGGCTGTATTTTACTGGTAAGGGGGCAAAAAGGCATAATCTTGCAAGAATCGTATCACATATGAAGGGCAGTGGTAAGCTGTACACACTTAGGAAGGGGGTATATACATTTAAAAAAGATGATGCCGTATCTGGTTTCTCGTATGCTCCTTTTTATTATGGATTGCTGTTTGCGTTGACTATACTTGAATTGTGGACGCAGAATTCAAGGCCAGACATTATTACAGTTAGGAAAGTGCGTACGTCAAAGGCTTATTTGTTCGGTGACAGGAGAGATGTCGCCTTTGTCCACCATGTACCGGCAAAGTATTTTTTTGGATTTAATATAGTCAAGTATGGGGCATCCAAGGTGCCGGTTTCAGATCCGGAGAAGACCCTAATAGACCTATTTTATTACAAAGTGAAGTTGCCAATCCAGAACTATAGCGGATTGCTAAGGGCCACAAACAAGGCGAAACTGCAAAAGTACCTCAAAAGCTACGATAAGCATACAGCTACAACCGTACTCAATTTTTTTGAGAAGTATAAAGGCCCTGCAGATTCCGGAAAGCTGGTAAGCCCATACTAGGGCGCACATGTAGGCAAAATGGACTCGGCGGGGATCGCACTTGCGGCCTCATCGTTGCGAACGATGCGATCTTTAGCTCCTTTCCGTCTAGCTTTTGTTTCATATAGCCACCGTAGATTTTATTTCAGAAATGTGAACATCTGTGTCTTCGCACGCAGATTAAGCGCATTTAGAGATATAAACAGATACGGTGCAAATACAAGCCGTAACCGCATCCAGACTCTCTTATCGGTTTGTTGCCGCAGCTGGGTTTGCATAGGATTTTGGACTCAGTATACGTTGGAATATTGTTACAGTCTATTCTTCTATTACAAACGAAATCGAATAATTCAAATATAATATCATATGTCCTCTAGCATCCATTTCCAAGCAGGTTTAGTTATTATGCGCTTTCCGTCTATTTCAAACCTGTCCTGCTGATCAAATGTAAGAATTAATCCCTCATCCAAATTGA
>CAZFUA010000020.1:0-14331 GCA_964521995.1 Microcaldota archaeon | reverse complement strand
GTATAGAATTGTAGGGCAAATTTATATAATAATTGGCGGAACGTCTCCAAATGGGCATGACGCCCCTTCGCCCTGGCTGGCTTTGCGATTGTCCTACTTTGCCTTGGAGGCCGCTATTATTATCGCCGCAGCACCGAGCTTCGATCCCCGCTTCTTCGCTTCCCTCATTGCCTTTACTGTGTATTCGGTTATGCGTTCTGCGAGCACCGCGTTCAGCGCAGCGCTTGCCTCGCCGCTGCCCTCTATTGCTCCCAGTTCTCCGAGGACCTCGCTCCAGTCATTTCCGTTCAGGACCTCTATCGCCTTCGCCCTCACCCGTCTTGCCAGCCTCTGTTTCTCCACTATGTCCTCTAACCAATCTATTTTCCTCACACCCAATCCCTTACTATCTATTTTTGACTTTTCTGATATATATACTTTGCTTTGTGCAAGGGCATCGGTTTAAAAAGTATCACGCGCCTTTTGAGAGCATGCCGTTCAGCTCGCTCCCGTCTATGTTCAGCCTGTACTTTGACATTATCCTGCTGCGGAGCTCGTTGGTGTCAAGGCTCCTATTCTCCCTCTTGAACTTGTCCACAAGCGATTTGAGCTCATTGCCCCTTATCCTGAGCAGCGAGGACCTCTCAATAAGCGCACTTATGTCATCGCCGTTCTTCGAGACGGCCCTCAGGGCCTCTTCAACTGCTTGCTTTGTTATTTTGTTCTTGGCGTACATCCCGAATATGTCTGCCATTGCGTCATCCCTTATGGAATCCGTGTCCAAGCCGCTCCTCCTGAGCTCGGTGAGCTTTTGTATCAGAACATTAGCTACGAATTCCGGGTCCGCCTTGCTGGCCTTCACGATCGACTTGAACAGGCCCAGTCTTGGAGAGAGTATCAGCTGCTCCACGAGCGCATCGTTTTTCACCATGGATCTGAGGTACGTGCGCTCCTTTTCCACGTTGGGCGCGTTGTCGATCGCTTTCTTGAGCATCTCCTCGCTTACAAGGATGGGCTTTACGTCCGTCTCCGGATACATCCTCGAGCCTGTCGGTAGCGGCCTGAGGAATCTTGAGGTATAGTTCTCGTTGTCGTGCGCTACTCTCGTCTCCTTTGGAACGCCCTCAAGAGCGTACTTTGCCCTCCATATCGCGAGCTTGGCTGCCCTGTTGAGCTCGTCCCCCTTTCCTGCTATTATTATGAAAGAATCCTTGTCGGTGATGCCGAGAAGTTTCCCGAGCCCCTTTATCTCGCTGTCGCTGAACCCGTATTTGCCGAGATCCTCGTCGCTGTGTATTATCCCGTGCACGCCTGCCATCTTCGCATAGTCGCTTATCTCCGTTCCCAGTCTTCTCCCTGGGTTTATCTCCCTGCCGACCATTCCCTTGAAGCCGATTAAAGGAAAGGCGAATACCGCGCCATCCTTTATGTTGTGCCTTATCACGTCTACATTCGTGTCCTTGAATACGTTTGTCACGTCTATTGCATCTCCAACTTTTGCCTTGGCCTTCAGAAGCGCGTCCTTTATTGCTATGAGTTCCTTTTGCCGCCTTATCTCGTTTTCAAGATAGATGTCGATTGCACCTAGCTCCTGCACGCCCTTTATCTCAACTCTTGCGCCGCCCCTTATCGATAGGTTGACGTCCTGCCTTATGGACCCTATGCCCCTCTGCACAGCGCCCGTAATCCTCAGAAGCGTTCCTATATACAGCGCGACATCCTTCGCCACCTTCGGGTTCGGGATTGTGGGATCAGTGTCTATCTCTATAAGGGGTATGCCGAGTCTGTCCGTATTGTATATCACGGATGCGCCTGTCTGCTGCACTATGCCGCTCGATTCCTCCTCAAGGAACATTGATGGCACTCCTATCCTGAGCCCGTTGACGTTTATGCTTCCGTCCAAGGCTATCATTACCGTGCGCTGGAATGCGCTTGGATCGCTTCCGTCGACAACTCCCTTCCTCATCGGCTGCAGCTCGTCGATTGTCTTCATGTTCAGGGACTTTGCAACGGACAGCGCGATTTCAAGTGCTCCAATATCCATCTCATGCGGCGGCTCCTCATCCACATCGACGAGGCACGTGTTCCTGTTGAATATGTTGTATGTGAACCTCCTGTTCTTCTGCTCCTCGAATTCAGCGGATATATCAACGGAACCGAGCTCGCCAGCAACGGCCCTCTGGAATCTTGATACGGAGTCTAGTGGCTTCTCCCCTTTTTCCACCAGTTCTGCAATGCATTGGCAGAACAGCTTGCTGCCTGTCGCAAGCCTCTGATGTATCTCGAAGCCGCACATGAATCCCATTTCCTTGTACGGGTCCCCTATGCTCCTCGCCCCTTTTTTAACGTCGTTTTGCATGTAAGCGCCTCATATAAGGAATTCGCTGAATTCGCTCCTATCATTTATTTCTCCCACCATATTCCTGTCCAATAGCTGCTTTGCGTTCTTGCTGTCATGATTTGCAAGCAGCCAGCAAAGCTTCACGTATGCGGTTTCAGGAACCATGTCTTCGCAGTACACAACGCCCAATCCGCTTATAAGCCTTAGGTTCCTGTACACGTTGCTGTTCACCCTTCCATAAAGGCATTGGGATGTCATGCCTACGACCAATCCGCTTTCTATTGCTTTCTTTATGTGGCCCAGCCACAGGAGCTCGCTGTGCTCTGTAGAGGCAGGGACGTGGCCCAGCCCTGTGCCCTCTATTATAATGCCCTTATACCCTTTTTCTACGTAAAAATCGATTATTTCGGGATTGAAATTAGGGTGGCTTTTTAACAAAGCTACCCTGTTCTCAAATTTTGTCTTCGCAATTACCTTCTTTGTTTTTTTCTCTGTAATCTTGTTGTATGTGTTTGTATAAAGGATGTCCAGATTCCTGCCGACAATGGCAATAGGCCTGTCATTTATTGGGCGGAACGCGTCCCTTCTTGATGTATGCATCTTTCTTGCCCTTGTGCCTCTTATGAATGCGCACCTGTCATCGCCGCTGGTAAGGTGCATGCATATGCCGACCTCGGCTATGTCGGATTTTGCGGCAAGCTGAACAGAGCATATAAGGTTCAAGAACGCGTCGCTGGAGCCCCTGTCGCTGCTCCTTTGTGCGCCGGTTATCACGACAGGTGCATTCAATTCATGCAGCATGAAGGAGAGCGCAGCAGCGGTATAGTGCATAGTGTCGGTTCCCATGGTAATGACAACGCCCCTAGATCCTCCGTTCAATGCATCCTCTATCTCTTTCGCCATCTTCTCCCATTCGATGTAAGACATGTCCTCGCTCGCTATGCTGAAAAGATGCCTTACCTCTATATTGGCTATCTCGGAAAGCTCGGGAACCTCGTAAAGAAGCTCCGCAGGCTCTATGAGCATGTGCACTCCTCCTGTCTTATAATCTATCTTGCTCCCTATCGTGCCTCCTGTATATATCAATGTAACCTTCGGCAGGCCCTTCTTTGCCGTTGACTCCTTCCTTGGGAACTTCATGCTCTTCTTCGCCCTATCCAGCTTGCTTATCTTCGATTTCTTGCCGTACATTACCCCTACGTTATATCCGTTGTCCAGCTTTATCACTATTACGTTCCTGTTTCCGGCCTCTGTGCTCGGCATCAGCTCCCCGTCTATTTCAAGGCCGTTCGATTCCACGTGTATGGCGTCCCCTGTCCCAATGCTCTGGGACTTGAACAGCTTAAGAAGCTCATCCGAATACAATCACACACCAATCAAGCGTACAATACATTGGCCGATGCCGAATTTATAAGCATGCCATAGATCTCTCCCATCCTGAAGCCATTGCTGTTTCCCCCAGCCCTTGCCATTACTACCTGCTTGTAGGACATGTTCCTGCCGTTGAGGGACTTGTCATTAGACTCCGTTATTATAACATCAAGTTTTTTGCCTATAAACCTATCGTTTATTTCGTGCTGTACCGACCTTACAGCCCTTGACAGAACGTTGCTCCTGTGGTTTACCGTTGGGCTTGAGTGCTGTTCCATTCTCGACGCCGGGGCATGCGGTCTTGCGCTGAACCTGGAGATGTTTGTCACGTCCGGCCTCGTCCTTCTTATGAATTCGACGGTTTCCTCGAACTGCGAATCGGTTTCCGTGGGAAAACCGACTATTATGTCAGTTTCTATGGTTATCCCAGGTATTCTCCTCCTAAGTTCCCTCACATAACCATCGAATTCCTCTATCGTGTATGGCCTCCTCATGTCCCTCAAAAGGGAATTGCTTCCGGACTGCACGGGCAGGTGCGCGAATCTGTAGAACCGTTCAGAATCGAGCGCATCTGCAAAAGCGTCGAAATACCTGTAAAGGTGCTCAGGGTTCATCATGCCTACTCTTACTTTGAAGTCGCCCTCAAGCATGTTTATCCTTTCCATGAGCTTCGCCATGTTTGTGCCCTTGTCCATGCCGTATGCCCCCATGTCCTGGGACGTGAGCTGTATCTCCTTTGCGCCGTTGCGTGCGCTGTACTCTATGCTCTTGAGTATCAGCTCCTCGGAAAAGCTGTTCAGAGGCCCTCTGGCAAACTTGGTCTCGCAGAACGAGCAACTGCTCAAGCAGCCATCGCTTGTCGGTATTTTAGCTATCAAGCTGTTTGCCGGTTCGAGGAGCGCCAGCCTGTCCGTTTTCTTGTAAGCATCGAGAACCACTCTCCTGCCCTCCCGCGCTCCAGTTACCGTATCGGTTATCATTCCAATGTTCGGGGTCGTGATCATGCTTGCGTTCGGCGCGTATTTCTCTATTAGATTCCTGTTTGCGCCGGCCATGCAGCCAGTCACGACAGTGGGCTTTCCTGATTTGTCCAGTTGATTGAGCTTGTAAAGTATCTTCTGTGATGTTGCGTTCTTGACTGTACATGTGTTTACGACAACCACGTCCGCATCCCCCTCACTACCAACCAGTTCCACATCATCGCGCTTTAGCATGGACGAGATTATTCCGCTATCTGCCTGGTTTAGCGTGCAGCCGTAGGTACGTATGTAAGCCTTCATGTCAATCCTACTAAGTAATGAAAAACAACTAATAAAAATAATAGCAATTCTTATATATTAGTACTTCCCTATACAAAAGATAACAGCAACTGCTCGATAAAAGCGATATGAATGGGGGAGCTGATGCCTAAATTTGTTGATATTGAAACGCCTTATGCGGGCAGAACATACAAGGAAGTAACTAGGAATATCAGATACACAAGGGCATGCCTAAGCGACAGCCTGTTAAAAGGCGAAATCCCGTTTGCGTCGCATCTCCTTTATACCCAGACCGGGATCCTGGACGACAATTCGCCAGAGGAAAGGGAGATGGGGATAATGGCCGGCAAGAAGCTGATTGAAACGCTAAACGCCACTACGGTGGTCTATACCGACCTTGGCATATCGAAGGGCATGGATCTTGGGATAAAAATCGCCAAGAAGGACAGAAGGAAAATCGAGTACAGGAGTCTGGGGAGGGGCTGGGGCGCCAAGTTCTTGAAAGACGAGGGCAGGCACTCCCACAACAGTATATGGTAGCGTCCCAACATGCTGCATGCTTACGGGCAAAATTCCGTGATTGTATGGATAGCGAGGCCTCATTGGAGGAATTGAAAGAGGAGATAAGGCAGTTCTGCGAGGAGCGCGACTGGGACAGGTATCACACGCCAAAGGAGCTGTGCACGGGCCTTGTAATAGAAGCAGCGGAATTGCTAGACCATTTCAGGGCGATGTCAGAAAAGGAGCAACTGGAAGCGCTTAAAAACCCTAAGAAAAGCAAGGAAATACATGACGAGCTGGCTGATTCGTTCTATTGGATACTGAGGTTCTCACAAAGATACGGGATAAACCTCACAGACGCGCTGCATGCGAAAATGGAGCAGAACAGGAGGAAGTACCCGATAGACAAGGCAAGAGGTTCAAACAAAAAGTACAACGAACTATAACCTCAAACCGCCTCGCGGCCCGCTTTGGGGAAAGGCTTTTAATCTCTCAGAACAGATAATCTAAGTTAGATGGTGTATTCATGACATTTTTATGCGAAAGGTGTAAGAGTGAAATCTACAAGAGCGAAACGTGCAACTATTGCAACAGGAAGATATGCAACAATTGCATCAAGAGTTCGCAACGTGTTCAAAAGGTAACGCGGCTTGTGATATGCAAGGACTGCTGGGGCAACATAAAAAAAAGGACAGCCTTCAAGAACAGAAGGGCAAAAGTGAAAGTCGCCGCACAGGAATAAAGGGCTTAGACGTGGCTTTTTATGCTGGACATCAATTCCAGGGAGCTGAAGACACTCAAGTATTGGGAGGAGCACAAAATAAACGACAAGGTGCGCCATAAGAACAAGAACGGCAAAAAGTTCTATTTTCTTGACGGCCCTCCGTATGTAACCGGCGACCTGCATCCGGGGCATATATGGGTGAAGACCCTAAAGGACATTTTCGTAAGGTACAAACGCTATCGCGGATTCAACGTGGTTGACAGGGCCGGGTACGACGTGCATGGCCTCCCGATAGAAAACAAGGTGGAAAAGGGCCTAAATCTTACATCAAAAAAAGAGATAGAAAGCGAGGTGGGGATCGACAATTTCGTTACGGAGTGCAGGGAATTCGTCAAGAGATACATAGGGAGAATGGACCTTGACTATAAGCGCTATGGGATATCCCTGGACTTCAAGGACCCTTACCTTCCGTACACGAACGGCTACATAGAGACCTCATGGGGCCTGTTCAAGACCATCAGTGAAAAAGGTTTCCTATACGAAGGTACAAAAACGCTTATTTATTGCCCCCATTGTGAAACGCCATTGTCGCAAGGAAGCATGGAGGTCGAATACAGGGACGAGGAGGACCCGTCCATTTACGTAGAATTCAAGATAGATAAGGCAAGGTCAAAGGCTAAAATGGACATAAAGGACAACACATACCTGCTAGTCTGGACTACCACCCCATGGACCCTTCCTGCAAACATCGCGATCGCGGCCAATCCGAAAGAGCTTTATGTTGCTGTCAGGGTTGAGGGCAAAACTCTCATAATGGCAAAGCAAAGGCTGGATGCTCTGGCCGACACCATAGGCAAAAGTTTTACGATAATTTCGGAATTTTACGGAAGCGAATTGGATGGGATCTACTATATAACCCCCCTGGAAGCGAAAATGGAGAGGCAAAAGGAACTCAGAAAATACCACAAAATAATATTGTCTGAAAGCTTTGTGTCCATGAGCGAGGGCACAGGCCTGGTCCATACCGCCCCGGGTCACGGAATAGAGGACTATGCCCTGGGTTTGGCGAATAGATTGCCCATTTTTTCGCCGGTCAATCCGGATACGACCTATAGCAAAGATGCCGGGGACTATGCGGGCATAAAGGTGCCTTTCGATGCCAATGACGCCGTTATGGCAGACCTTGAAAAGCTTGGCGCGCTGTTATATAAAACGAAAATAACGCACAGCTATCCGCACTGCTGGAGATGCTCGAGCAAGCTCATATTCCTTGCAACAAAGCAGTGGTTCCTCAACATAAAGCGCATAAAGAATAGGCTGATAATCGCAAATGAAAAGATAAAATGGCATCCTGAGCAGGTGAAGGAATGGCAAAAGTCCATACTAGAAAACTCCCCTGACTGGTGCATATCGAGGCAAAGGTACTGGGGAATTCCCATGCCCGTATGGGTGTGCGAGGGCTGCAACGAAACTACCGTAATCGGGTCTGTCTCAGAATTGGAGAAACTGGCCATCAACAGGGATGAAATCTCTAACCTTGCAGACCTGCACAGGCCGTATATAGACAAAATAATATTAAAATGCCCGAAATGCAACGGCGAACAGCACAGGATTAAGGACATACTCGATGTCTGGTTCGATTCCGGGATAGCCTTCAGGGCAAGCCTCAGTGCTGAGCAGTTCGGCGCGTTTCTGCCCACGGCTCTTGTCGTGGAGTACATAGAGCAGATAAGGGGATGGTTCCAGTACATGCTCAAAGTGGGCATAATGGCGTACGGCAAGAGCCCGTTCAGGCATATCGCGGTGCATGGGATCATGTTCGGGCTCGATGGGAGGAAGATGAGCAAGAGCTTCGGCAATTACAGGCCACTTTCAGAGCTCGTTGATTTTGCGGCTGCGGACGCCTTCAGGCTATGGAGCATAGGCCACGACCCGTTGATGAACAGGGACCTGAACGAGACCGAGATAAAGGACAGCGAGCAGCCCATATGCATATTGTACAATATATCGAAACTTCTTGCAGAATACGAGTCATTGACAAACTACAAGCCTGCAATGGGCAGAAAGGTGTCCGGAAAGGGGCTTGGCGTGGTGGATCAATGGATACTGTCAAAGTTGGAAACCATGATTGCCGATGTCACTGAAAGCCTGGAAAACTACAAGGCGGACAAGGCGGCAGACGCAATCAAGAAATTCATCATAGAGGATTTCAGCAGGTTCTACCTAAAGTTCGCAAAGAAAAACATGAATGACAGGAGAACGGCGAGGAAGACGATAAAAGTGATAGATTACACGCTGTTCAGGACGCTGCTTGTATCGTCCCCGCTGATTCCCTTTGCAACAGAGAGCATTTACCTAGAAAGATACAAAAGAAACGAAAGCATATTTTTTGAGGATTGGCCGAAGCCCGGCAGGGGATTAATAAACACGGAAACTGAGCACGAAATAGACGTCGCAAGGGAGGCGATAACCGCAATCCTGAACAACAGGGAGAAGAACAACATAAAGCTCAGGTCCCCCATACTCAGCGCAACTATAGAGACGAACAACGATGAGATAATAACGATATTGGAAAAGCTGTCCCTGCTGATAGAGTCGTATGCAAATGCCAAGGAACTCAAAATAGTGAAAGGGAGCTCAAGCAAAAAGGATATAAAGCCATTGTTCCAAAAGCTGGGGCCCTCATTCAAGGAGAATGCCGGGATAATAGCAGGGGAACTGAAGAACCAGGATGCGTATGCTGTAGAAGAGGAGATAGACAGGCACGGATACTTCAGCCTCCACACCCCGAAAGGAACGTTTGGCATAAAGCCAGAGCACTTCGCTACGGTTGAGACCTCGCTCTCAAAAAGCGCCTCCACATTCAAGTACGGCACCGTCGCGATAGATGCCACCCAGACCGAGGGGATAAAGGAGGAGCTATTTACCAGGGAGCTTATACGAAGGATACAGATGATGCGGAAAGAGGCCGGAATGACAAGGCTGGATCCGATACTCGTGTACGCAAACGTGGACGCAGAGACCTCGAAACTCATACAAAAAAGCAGCAACGAGATAAGGCAGGTCGTAAAGGCAGGGAAACTGATCGTGAACAAGCCCATTCCTGCAGAAGCACATGTCAAAAAGTGGAGCATACTGAACGACAGGGTGGAACTGGGGATACTGAGGGCATAATCTTATCTACTCTGGCATCCAAGAGCTACTTATGGCGGCCACCATGGACGAATCGTACAGTGGATACAATTCCTACAGGTATGTCGACCAATTAATCAGCCTCGACGAGCCGGAGCTGATGATAGTGTCCCCTTACATAAGCAACTACTATACCAGATTTCTCGTGAGGAATGCAAACAAAAAGAGGATAAGAATCATAACATCCGGGGGCTCGCTGGGGTACAGGAATTCGTTGATTGCCAACTATGCATTTGGAAGTGTCAAAGGCTACGCAAAGGCGATGGCGTTCCTGATGATCCTTGATGCCATATCTGCATATCTAAAATTCAATTTCACCACACTGGTTCTCAGCATGATTCTGGTTATATCGGCTATTTTCGCTTATATGAAATACAAGAGGACGAACAGCAACATGCAGGTAAAAGTCGCAAAGGAGAGGTTCGTGCACGAAAAGCTGTACATAGGGAAGGAAATGGCAATAGTCGGAAGCGCCAACCTCACATATAATGGGATGCACAGGAACATTGAGCACATAAACGTCATAAAGGACAAAACCGAAATAGGCAAGCTAAAAGAGCATTTCGAATACATGTGGAACAATGGCGTGTAGTAACGTGTACGTCTATAAAAGAACCCGTACAAAAGGTTTTTAGAGTTTTGCGAAAAATGTTAACTGATAATGTGATACAATGGGCGCAAAAATAGGCACAGGCAGATTATATAGTAGCAAGAAGAAATTAATATTTGTGGCTAGCTATGAGCATAATAGTTGCCCTACATTAAAGCTAACAAAAAACGCAGAATCTGCTAAATTACGTGATGATTTCACCAAAGGATTAAAAATGCGTAAGGGCTTAGCTAAGTTAATATTCAAGTAATTAAATATATTCTGGCGTTAAACCTCTTATATCTGAAGTATACCCTACACGTTCTCTTTTAGATCTGCCTGTTTCTTCGTAGTTTACTTTTGGTAACCGTTTAATCTTGTATTCTTTAACCAATATATCATGTTGAATCGAATAAGCATTATCAAAGTTTCTATAGCAAAAATTACCAATCAAAACAGAAGTTATTATATTGGTCCTAATATTAATACCTAAATTAACCGGTGACAAATTTTCTATGTTGGCTTCCAAGTTGCCATCCTTAAAAACAGGCAAATATAATACCAATCCTGCAGGGTTTGATGTATCATATACTGATATATACTTGTTTATTTGTGTTGTACCATCACTTACCATGTCTTTAAAGATTTTATCTCTATTATCGCTGAATAACTTGAAATCTACTATATCTTCAAATATTGCAGCAATATACTTTATTGGTAACGTTTGCATCGATATTGTAACTCTTTTTATGATACCTTTTTCTCTTAGTCTATGATATGAATATTGTGCCCTGCCTTTATCAAAGCCATATAACTTATCTATTTCTGAGAATCCGACATTGCCGTTTTTTGTAAGTTCCTTTAAAACTGCATATTCTCTTTTTAGCAATTTGTTACTTATCGAATCTATGAACTCTTCACGTAATGGAATATATCCGTAGCCTTCGAATACTGGTGCAGTGTTCCAAATTGCTCTATAACCAATCTTCGTCCTAAGTCTGTATACTAATGCAGTAACTTTTTCACTATTTTCTGCTATTGCATGTACTATTAAGTCAAAATCACCTTTTGCAAGTAGTACAAGTTGTATTTGTGGTTCTTCTAAAAATATTCCTTTCAGCTCACTTACGTTAGGAATCTGATCTATGAATTTAACTGATATCAGAAATCTTGTATATCCAAATTTCGTTATATCTATTTCTGCAATGTATTTTATTCCATATTTTGCAACCAGCTTTTTTATCTGTGTTGAAACGGCCGTTTCCTTTATACCTACCATTTTGCCGAGCACAGACATAGGGATTCTGCCGTTCATGCTGAGTGCTGTTAATAGGGTTGGTTCATGCTTATACTTTCTTTCATCTTTAATTGCTGTTTCAAGCGTTTTTTGTTTCGTGTCCAAAGCTTGTTGAACCGTTTGAAGATTTGCTTGTTGCACATTACTCCTAATCTTTCTTCTTTTTATAGGTACGAATACGCCAGCATTTGTTATCCTTCCAATGTACGTGGGTATTTTTACTGGTTTCTTTTTCTCCCTGTCCCACCTGCTTGTTGATTGGTAAACGAAGAAATAGTTATTGATGTGCTTTATCTCGATATACTTGCTGTTCGCTCTTTTTAGCTTAAGGAATGCCGTCTTTACTCTCTGTGGCAATGCTATCATATGGATTATATATTGAATAATTAAATATAAAAATCTTGTTATCTCCAAGGTTCATAGAGGGTAATATACGGATTAACATATGGATTATATACCAATTAATAGTTGATTAACCAATATTATAGAACATTTATCATTAATGCCTTATTGTTTTTAGACGTCTAACCTCGGTATGTATATATACCTGGATATCTAAACATCTAATTAAGTTGGTTGTTGGATAAATAATCCCAAAACCCAATAATGCAATTTCTTGAAAAAGAAATCCCAATCCCAACCAAATCACCCAATACGCATGGCTGCAATGCCGTGCGTCTTTTTCTATCCAAACAACCATCTGGTGTAATACGGTGCTTACCGCTGTACAGGTAAATATTGAGAGGCATATGGATGAAAAAGGGTAATAATGGAAAAAACAGCAACAACGGCACAGTAAGGCGTTTAGACAAGGACTTCTACAAGTTCTATCTCATACACCCTCCGGAAAATGCCGATGCGGACCATGTTGCTGAACAATTGATCAATATAAAAAATGTCGAGGAAGTATTTGTGACAGACGGGGATTACGGATTTATAGTAAAGGCAAGGTTCTTCAACGGCAAGGAACCGGACGATGCATACAATTACATCTTTAAGAAGCTTGGAAGCAACTTCGGAAGGGCAACAAGCTATTACCAGTACAGGAAATGAGCTAAGTCATCACCAAGTGATAAGGACGACCAGTGTCACGGATCCACATAAACGCCACGGCAAAGTGGAACGTGGCATCAATTTTGTTTTGGAGTCTATAACGAATATCGCGGCAGCCAATGGATACATTTTTTTGCATCACATGCTAAGGGGAATGTTCCATTCGCTTGCACACAGGACGCAAAGCCTTCGGGGCATGCTCCGTAGAAGTCCGACGGAAACGGTCGACGGCAAAAGTGACGATTGACCTTAATCACGGCCTTTGAGGATAACTGATCATATAACCTTTGCCCCGCTTTTCGTCACTATCACATCGTCCTCTATCCTTACCCCGCCAAAACCTACTATGTATATCCCGGGCTCGTCGCTTACTACCATATTCGCCCTAAGCTTCTCCTTTGAACCCGGCCACAGGCCAGGTCCGCTGTCATGCACCTCTATCCCTATCGCATGCCCCAACGAATGTATGAATGTGCCTTTGTACCTGCCGTTGTTTGCGCTGTTTATCTGTTCTGCCGCGGCGTTGTGGGCCTTGCTTGCGAGTTCGCCTTCCTTTATGAACCTCAGCGCAGTGGTTTGCGCCTTTTTCACCGTATTGTGCATATCGGTGAATTTCAGGTACTTCCCTGATCTCCTGTCGGACCTGAACATGAACGTGCGCGTTATGTCCGAGCAATAATTGTTGTACCTTGCCCCTATGTCCATCAGCACGATGCTGTTTTTCCTTAGTTTCGTCCTGTCGGGCATGTGGTGCGGCAGTGCCGCATTGCCGTCGAAAGAGACTATGCTCTTGAATGAGGGTCCGCTCGCTCCGTTTTCCATCATGGCATACTCTATCCTTGCAGCTACCTGCTCCTCCGTCATGCCCTCCCTTATCTTTTTCCTTACGGACCCGATTGATTTTTTCGCTATCCTGTTTGCTATTCTTATGTTCGCTATCTCGTCGCTTTCCTTTATCGATCTTGCGTTGTAGAACGCCTTCGACACGTCAACTATCCTCTTCGGCTTCGCGTGCTTTTTAAGCGCCCTGTAATATTCTATCGGAATGAACCCTCCATTGATGCCCACGATTTTTGATCGCATGTACCTCCTCATGAGAGACCTTGCCTGCGACCTTTTGTTTACCATTATGACCTTCATCTCCTTTGGCCTCTCCCTTTTTGCAATCTCGTATTCGAGTTCCGATACCGGCAATACTAATCCTTTTCTAGTTACTATGAGCATCGTCTGCTCGAACACCCCTCCGGTGAAACCCGTAAGATAAGTGAAGTTGCTGTCCTGCACGCTGGTATTCATCAGGAATATCACCTCAACGTTTGCGTTGTCAAACAGCTTTCTTATGCGACTTGCTACGCTGTGCATATTGCATCACATCTGATTATACATTATTAACCGCATATGCTTAATTATCTTCACAGACAAATTACACTGGTGGGAATCTGGACAGGAACGCCATAATAAACGACCTGGGCGGGGATTACCCCACTGTAAAGAGATCAGACATAGTATACAGGCACATGAGGGACCCGGCGCTTCTCCGGTATTACTACAGGGTAAAGATGCTGCCGCTCACGAGCAAGCTTGATATCGTGGGAAGCTCCCCCACAGACCTGTTCATAGGAAGATTTGGATATCCTTACGTTAATATAGGCCCGCTTGTCCCTCCGGAATTCGGCAACACCTCAATACTCGGAACCCCGGAAAGGTGGCACAGCATGTCGATCGAGGACATAGTGAACATGCGATCAAGGCTTGTCAGGGGGCTCTACAGGACCAAGGTGCAGAACGTCGAGCACGGTAGGATAGAGGAGCAGGTAAGGGACCTTGCGCTGGCTGAGAGGCCCGCCGAGGCCGAACTCTCCTTCTCCAGCAAGCCCTTCGTCAAGCTGACGCTGAAGGACGAGGTGGAGCCCTTCGGCCCCAGCGCGAAGATAAGGAAGCTAGATCTGTACAACGTACGTGCCGACAGGAAGGTCGAAAGGCTTTACAGCGACACGGACGCAACGGCAAAGACAGCGATGCTCG
>CAZFUA010000019.1:0-14940 GCA_964521995.1 Microcaldota archaeon | reverse complement strand
AACCATCGTTTAGCGCGCCGGGCGCGCAGCCTGGTTTCCTTTCCTTGTTTTAACTAACAAATTTAATCGGAAAATCCGCTTATCGTCTAACATCAATAGAAAGGTTTAAAAACCTTGCTGTAATTTATATGTAAAGGTATATATATCTGTGTTGCTGCTATATATCCGTGATAAACATGTTGGATAGAACAAAAGCAAATATAAAAAAGAAGGTTGTTGGGGGAGCACTTATTGCCTCAGCCTTTGTGGGTGGTGCTGCTTACGAGAACAACCTGAAGACACAGAATACTAATTCGTACAGGTACGTTCCTATAATCGAAGCCGCTCCAGTACAGACTAGGAGCACTAACGTACAAACTCATTATAGGAGGTACGCAAGACGCGAGGAAAGGAGAAGCTACGATCCTGCGCCAGTCCGTGAAGCACAACCTGCATCTAGAAGGAATTTCACGCGCGAGGAGGTGCAACAGAGAATGGCGGCAATGGACCAGCAGAGGCCAACTACAATGTATACAAGACGTGCAGAAACTCAAAATGCGGTTGATCCTGCACCTGTAAGGGCACAGCCGATATATAGACAGGTGGCCCAGAATCGTGTATACACAGCGGCACCGCAGCCAGCTTCAAGTCCGTCAGGAGTCACAGCACCCTCAACGCAGAATGTCCAGCCAATATACCATGCAGAGCAGGCCCAAACGCAGCAGAAGAAACCAAGCGCGTTCAAGAGGTTCCTCAGGCATGAGGGCGAGGCGGCACTTGCAGCAGGCATAGCGGAAGGGGTAACACCGAGTTACACCTACAATTCAGGTTATACGTACAGGAACGGCTGCAACAGCAACGGATGCTCAGGTTCCGGAAGTTCAAGCAGCTCTAGCGGAGTTACACCATTCGGTGGATTCATAAACCTCTTCCATGCGATAAGGGGACACTAATAACATATATGAATAAACGTGCCGCAACGTTGTGCCAGGTAAATCTGGCACATTTTTAATACCCATGGTGGAATCAATGGTAAATGGAAACACTAAGGATAAACACGAAAAGAGGAAACTAACCCAAGCTGTAGTAGATACTGCAAAAGTTGCAAAGGGCAGGTTTCTCAGAACGGTGGCTGTAGCGACGCTCGCATCAGCCACGGTGTTTACCCCCAAGGCGAAGGCGCAGCAGGGCACAGGCTCGGACACATCGTCAAATATCGTAACAGAATGCGCCGGCAGGCAGTCTGTGTCGTATATCAATTCATACATACCGTTTATTCTGACCCCGCCTCCGGCAGAAATGTACCCATACTATGGCGGCTGGGGTTATGGTTGGGGATACCCATGGGACGGGCCATCCATCACGGCCATGAACATCGAGGAGGAAACGGCGATCATGGACGTGCGAGGAAGAAGGTCAAGAAATGCCGAATCCAACAACAGGATCGTGAACAATGCAGTTGACGACGCGATACACGCAGTACTGAGGACCGGAATGCTGGGCAAGCAGGTCGTCGAGAGCCGCAATTCGAGGCTTACTGTAGACGTGGAAAACGCCAATGGAATGGTGGAAAACCCGCAAAGCGGCAAGACGTACCCTGTGATAAACAGCATAAGCGTTATTGGCAAGGTGAACGTTTCGGAAGCCACCGATTGCGGCCGCGGAGGCTATACTATGGAAGTGAACCAGGAGTACTTGGAGGCTGGCTACGGCAACAACCAATTCGTGGTGCAGCGCCCCAATCTCGGAAATTAACGTTAATGGTGTTTGATCGTGGGAAGATTCAAGGAAATGATAAAAATAATAAAGGAGCACAAAAAGCAGAAGGAAGAGGGCCCTATAGTGATAGAGATACCCGATTCAAAGGCAACACAGGAAATACGCAAGTTGAGAAGGCAGGACACATTTGACAGGATTGCTGAGGGCGGCATTGGCGTGGCTCTTGGATTCATATCCGCAGGCATGACGATAAAAGGCGTGCTTGATTACTACAGCAACAACGTGAGGGGTGGTTCCCTCGAGGTTGTAATCGGAGCTGGTGCTGGCGTTCTATCCGTATATCTCATACACAAGGCCGTCACCGCGAACAGAAATGATAACAACAAGGGCGGGGACAACTATACGCTCTCATGATGCTTTTTTCTATCCACACATGAAAAAAGTAAGGTTGTCTTAGGTGGGGGTAAAACCTCACTTAAGCTACTTTGCTCGTAAAGTTCTAAAAATGGTTTTAGTTTACGGGCATAATCGCATTAATGGGCAAACCTTACTTAAGCTTCTTTATGTCCTCTTTCTTTACCGTGAGCTTTATCCTTCCGGTTCCAAGCCCTATCTGCTTTCCTATCAAAATGTTCTCCGCTACGCCATTCAGTCTGTCCTTCTCCCCGAAGACGCCTGCATTTACGAAGTGCTTTACCGTTTCCTCGTAGGCCGCCCTTGCGAGCACCGAATCCTTGTCTCCCGCTATCCCGTGCCTGCCGGCGCTTCTTATATGCCCAGTATACGTCATCGCGTCCGCAAGAAGCCCTATGTGCCTGAAGCTCACCGTGAGCCCCTCGTCTTTCACCGTCGCGAGCAATTCATTCGCGAGAAGGTTCCTTGCAGCCTCTATTCCGTAGATCCTTGCGACCTCGAACTGGTCGTTTGAGTATATGTTCCATTTGTCAACGCCGTCTATCTTCATCACCTCCTCCATGTTGCTTCCTGCTGTCGTTATGTAGAAGCTGCCATCCTCCTCTTGCTGTATCAGCGCCTTCTTTATCCCCGAAATGCCGGTTATCGCGGAGTTGAGTACGTGAACGAATATCGTCCTTATTGATTTTATGCTCTCCTTTTTCTTGACCTTTACCTTTATCTCCTCGCCGCTCAGTTCAGCCGTTATGTCCTCCCTTTTCGAGAGCTTCGACGCTATGGTCCTTCCGGTAACCTCGTAGAACGAGAGCTTCTCCGGATCCAGTTTCAGGACAAGTGTCCCGCTCCTGAAGTTCTCCTCGAACTCCTTTATGGTGCTTGATACTGTTACCTCTTCCAGCTTCCTCCATATCTCTCTCGCCTTCTCGTAGTTCTTCGACGCGCCTTTGTCCAGGTTCACGACCATCGATGGAAACTTCGGCTTTTTCCTCGCATCCACCAGCTCTATTATCCGCGGTAGCCCTCTTGTGGCTATGACCGACCTTATCCCGGCAGAGTGGAATGTCCTCAACATCATCTGTGTGCTGGGTTCCCCTATGGACTGCGCGGCCACGGTTCCCGCGGCCTCCCCTGGTATTACCTGCATGTTCTTGTCGTCGTCCATGATCATCCCTTCGCAAGCCTCTCCTTTGTCGGGTCTATCCCGTCCCCGCCGTATATCGTCTGTATGAGCGATCCGCTCGCGTCCCTTACGCTTAAGTTGTGGTCGACGTAGAAGTCCTGCATCGCGTTTATGAGCCTTCTCTGAAGGTACCCGCTCTGCGCTATCACGAGCGACTTGGACATTGCCGAGTCCCTTGAGCCCATTGCGTGCATGAAGAACTCCACCGGCTTCAGCCCTGTGGAGAATGATGAGGAGACGAATCCCTTGGCATCCGGGTTTCCGTCGTTGCGCTTGAAATACGGGAGCACTCTTCCGTTGTAGCCCCTTGATGGCCTCTTGCCCCTCACCGCCTGCTGCCCCAGCAGCATGCTGGTCTGCACGAACTGCAATACGCTGCCCCTTGCCTTGACCATCGCCATGAGCATCGCGTTGTTGTCAGGGCCTATGTGCTTGTTTATCGACTTCGCAGCCATCGTCCTAGCCCCCTCGAGCTCCGCCATCACCTCCATCTCAAGCGTTTCCTTCTTTGTGTATCCTGGAAGCGAATCCAGCTTGTTCTCCCTGTACTTCTCCAGCAGCTCCTCCGCCTTGCCCTTGACGTCGTTTATGATCGTTGAAAGGTCCCTGTTTATCTGCTCCGAATTATGATAGTCCCTTATGCTGATTGTGGTGCCCATCATGGCCGTCACCCTTACGGACATCTTCGCCATCCTGAACAGAAACTCGGTGGTGAAGTCCGGGCCGTAGTCGTTGAATATCTTTAATATCAGGGAGCCGTTGCTGTCCCCCACGAAGCTCTCGCTAAGGGTTCCGCCGACTATTTCCCCCTTCTTTATCGCGATGTGCTGGTTCCCGTGCTTGGCCTCGAAATTGAGGTCCTTGGGCAGCATCATCGAGAATATCGCCTTGCCGCTGTATAATCCTTTCTTCTCCGGCTTCGGCAGCTCGTATATCCCGCAGCTAGAGAGCAGTATGCATGCCTCGTCCTTCTCGAAAAGCGCCCCGTCCCTTGTAAGGAAGTACATGCCTATTATCTCGTCCTCCTCTATGGACATTATCGGCTTGCCGTCCCTCGGCGAGAGTATGAGGTCCTTCGGCTGCATAAGATATCTTGCCTCCGCCTGCGCCTCGAGAGATTGGGGAAGATGGAAATTCATCTCGTCCCCGTCGAAGTCCGCATTGTACGGAAGGGTTGTTGAAACGTGTATTCGCATGGTCCTTCCCGGGAGCACCTTTACTATGTGCGCCATCACCGACAGCCTGTGCAGCGTCGGCTGCCTGTTCATGAGTCCGATGTCGCCGTCCGTTACCTGTCTCTCTATTATGTAGCCCGGCTGCAGTGAGCCGAGTATCTCCTCCCTGTTCGTGTCGGTAAGCCTCTTTCTTATTCCCTCCTTTGTTATTATGTTGAGCACTGTGGGGTATTCTTTGCTTTCCACGAATTTCTTGGCAAGCTCCACGTTCCATTGCGTTACGTATACCGGAATGGTAAGGTTCTCGGCTATCCTGAAAGGTATCCCGACCTGGTTTATCGTAAGGCTGGCATCCGGGGATATGACCGTCCTTGCGGAGAAGTTTACACGCTTTCCGCTGAGGTTGTACCTCAACCTGCCCTCCTTGCCCTTGAGCCTCTGCGCAAGCGTCTTCAATGGCCGCGTAGACCTGTGCCTTGCTACAGGTATCCCTGGGGTTTCGTTGTTGAAGTATGTCGTTACCTGATATTGCAGCAGCTCCCACAAATCGTCTATTATTATCTGCGGCGCGCCGGCATCTATGTCCTGCTCCAGTCTCTGGTTTATGCGCATTATGTCAACAAGCTTGTGCGTCAGGTCGTCCTCGCTCCTCTCCCCGCTCTCAAGGGTTATCGAGGGCCTCACGTTTACCGGGGGCACCAGCAGCACCGTTATTATGAACCATTCGGGCCTTGTCGCTGTGGAGTCTATTCCAAGCAGCTTGAGGTCCTCGTCGCTTATCTTCGAGAGCCAGTCCCTCATCTCGTCAGGCTTCAGCCTGTTGCTGTCTATGTAGAAGAATGTCGGCCTCTCCAGCTTCAGCTTTCTTTGGACAGAGCCGCAGTACGGGCATTTCTTCACGGACTTGAGCTTCTTGAGCAATTGCAGCCTGTTGTCCTCTTCCTCTATGTTGGTGAGAACCGCGGGCTTTCCAGACCTCTCATCGTCATCCACAACGATGCTCTTTATGGCGCTTTTGATGTCGTCAGTCTGCTGGTCCGTCAGAAGGACCCTGTGGCAGTTGTAGCAGGTCGACTGCAATAGCGAGTATACTGTCTTGGCGAATTCCGGGTGCACCACCGGCCTCACGAGCTCTATGTGCCCGAAGTGCCCCGGGCAGCTCTTCACCCTCCCGCCGCAGGTCTTGCATCTCAAACCGGGGTCTATGACGCCGAGGCGCTGGTCGACCAGTCCGCCGTCTATCGGGTAGCCCTCGTCGTTGTACGTGTCCGGCACTATGAGCTTGGCCACGCTCATCTTCTTTATCGTCTGCGGCGACAGCGTCGTAAATCTTATATAATCTATAATCTCTGCTTGCATTTTCAACACCGATTCATTCGCTCCTGAACCTTATCCTTGGCAGTATGTGCAACGACTTTATCTCGTCGAACAGCAGCTTGAAGGCGTAGCTTATCTCTACCATCTCGAGGTCGTTGCCCCCGTCGTTCGGGCATACCGGCACGTTCTTCATGTAATCGTAATATCCGACATCCCCGCACTTCCTGCATATCCATATCTCCGCCTTGTCGCTCTGGTCCAGCATTCGCTCCTTCAGGAGCAGGCTCGCTCCGTGCGCCACCAGCGCGTCCCGTTCCATCTCCCCGAACTTCAGGCCCCCCCTTCTCGGCTTGCCCTCCGTCGGCTGATGGGTGAGTATCTGCACCGGCCCCCTGCTCCTTACCTGCAGCTTTAGGCTTACCATGTGCATCAATCTGTTGTAGTATACGACACCCGTGAAGATCTTGGCGTTGAATCTCTTGCCGGTCCTTCCATCGTAGAGGGTCTCGTCCCCGAACCTGTCGAATCCGTACTGCTCCATCACCCTTCCGTACTGGTCGACAAGCTCCTTGCCGTTCGTTGCGAACGGGGTTCCGTCAAGATGCTCAGCCTTGAGCGACCCGACCTTGCCCCCGAGCATCTCCAGCATGTGGCCGAATGTCATTCTCGAAGGCAGACTAAGCGGGTTGAGCAGCAGGTCAGGGACTATTCCCGAGGACGTGAAAGGCATGTCGTTCTGGTCGACTATTAGCGCAACTACTCCCTTCTGCCCGTGCCTGCTGGCGAACTTGTCCCCTACCTCGGGGGTTTTCATGCTCCTTATTCTGACCTTCGATATCCTGGTTGCGCTCGTGGTCTCGCAGAGCATTACGCTGTCTACGACGCCATCCTCACCTGCCTTTAGCGTTACGGAATTGTCCCTTCTCTTTTCCTCTCCAACTCCGAAGCTGGTCTGCTCCTCGAGGAACCTCGGCGGCGACACCTTGCCTATGAGCACCTCCCCTTCCGCGACGCCTGTCTCGCTCTCTATTATGCCGTCGTCGCTAAGCTTGGCGTAGGCATGCTCCCCAAGATACCCCTCAGTTGTGGCTGGAGGCACCTTGAAATAATCTTGTTGGCTTCCCGGATACCTTCTTTCCTCGTCGGAATAGGTCTTGTAGGCCACGCTCCTCCCGAGCCCCCTGTCCACCGCGCCCCTGTTGAGTATGACCGCATCTTTCATGTTGTATCCATAGTAGGTCGCAAGCGCAACGACGAAGTTCTGCCCCGTCGGGTGCCTGTTCATCTTCAATTCCCTGTATGCAAGGCTGTTGACTATCGGTTCCTGCGGGTAATATAGAAGGAACGCCCTCGGATCGTATCTCTTGTTGAAGTTTATCGCGTATAATCCCTGACTTTGCTTGGCGAAGTTCGATGATATCGGATGCCTTCCTATGGTGTTGTATTCCGGGAAGATGATGAGATTCATTGTAAGCCCCAAAATGGATGCCTTGTCTACCTCTAGATGCGTTGTCTTCTCGTTTATCTCATCGCCGCTCAGCGCGACATTTATGTTTTCCTCCTCCTCAGCATCAAGGTACTCCACTATTCCCCTCCTTACCAGGTAATTGAAGTCTATCTCCTTGTTCCTGAGCCTTTCCATCACCTCTTCCGTAAGCTTGCTCTCCCCCTTCTCGACGATTATGTAGGGCTTTCTTGCCCTTCCCCTGTCCGCGTTTATGTGCACCTCGTTTAGCTTCCTCATGTAGGCCACGTTCACCTCTCCAGATATGACGCCAAGCCTCCTGTTCTTCCTTATCTCCTCTGCAAGCTTTCTTCCTGACTTTACGTTGCCTATTAGCCTACCATCCAAGAATACATAACATTTCTGGTCCTTTTGTCTCTCACTCAATAAAACACCATCATATGAGCTTGTGCTCCTTAAGCTTCTCCTCAAGAACGACGGGATCCGCCCCCACCGTTATCTTGGACATAAGCGCCAAATACTTGGTAAGCCCTACGTCCGTTCCTTCAGGCGTCTCGCTCGGGCATATCTTGCCTATGTATGTTCCATGCACGTCCCTTGCCTTGAAGTGCGGGTGCTTCTTGGAAAGCGGCGACTTGACCCTCCTCAAATGGGCAAGCGTGCTGGTCAGGTTCATCCTGTCCAGTACCTGCGATATGCCAGTTTGGCCAGCAGGCCACGATCCCGTTCCCATGGAATAAAGTATCTTCTCGGTAAGCGTGTCCGGGTTGATGTTGGTCCTGACGCTCAGCTTCCTTCCCCTTGCTGTTGTCCTCTCTATGTGGTACTTGATGTCCTTTATGAAGAACTTGAAGGCGTTGTTGAACAGCTCCTCCATCAGATCCCCTGCAAGGTTTATGCGCTTGTTGGCGTAATGGTCCTTGTCGTCGGCCCTAGCGTATCTGTAGGAGACCAGCGATGCCCTCTCCGCCATCCTGAAAAGGTACATGCCCTTCTCCTTCCTTGTTTCGGGAGACGATCCCAGATGCGGCAGTATGTACGTGTCAAGCTGTATCTCCGCCCTTTTCTTCTGGTACTCCTTTGTCTGGTTTGGCGCTGCCATCCTCCCCAATTCCATTATTGCCTCGCCCGCAGCGAACTCCTTTGCGGTGCTCAGGTCTATGTTAAGCAGCAAATCATTGACTACCTCGTTGTTCTTCATTCCTTCCGTTACCTCCTTTGGCTTCACTCCCAGGGCGGTGAGTATGAGCACGAGGTCCATCCCCTTCGATACCGTCGGGAAGAGAACCCTGTATATCCCGTATTCGTCCCTTGTGACGCTGCACCTGGCCCTGAAGTTCACTGTTGTGGAAAACACCTTGCTTACTACGTTGTTGTCCCCTTCTCTGGTTGTTATTATCCTGTTGGGCGCAACGCCCTCGACGCCCACAAGGACCCGCTCCGTTCCTTTTATTATGAAGTATCCTCCGGGATCGTCCGGATCCTCGCCCTCAGCAATTAGCTGCTCGCTTGTCATGTTGTGCGTGTAACACAAGTCGCTGCCCACCATCACGGGCATCTCGCCCACGAAAGCCTCGCCTGCGGCATCCTCCTTATCTATTCCGCTTACCACGGGCACGTATTTTATGTACATCGGCGCGGCGTATGTAAGGTTCCTGGCAAGCGCCTCGTTCGGCATTATCTTCCTTGTCGAGCTGTCGGATTCTATTATTATCGGCGGCTCCACCCTTATCCCTATGAACTTTATGGCGAAATCCGACACCTCCGGTTCGACTATGCTGTTGCTCTCTATTATCTTCTGCATCCCTATTCTTATGAAACGATTGTAGCTCTCTACCTGCTGATGCACCATAGATGTCGAATTCAAATAAGACTCTAGCACCTTGTGTTCATCCAATTAAAGCACCTTTTTGGCTTAACCCTTAACTACAAGCCTATAGTAGGTGTAACTCCCAGTCGGGTCCTTTCTACCTATCGCGATAAGATTTCCTGGTTTTGCGCCAAGCCTCTTTGCCTGCGGATCGCTCTCGAGCACCTTCGGGAACTTCTCCAATGGCGTGCTGTACTTCTTTATTACCTTCTTGGCCTCGCTAGCGCTGAGCAGTTCATGTTTCGGTATCAGTTCGGGCGTCTTGACCAATAGGCTCACCGGAGGCATATCACTAAAAGCAGTAATACGTCTAACTTAAGGAGATTACAGAATATGTATTGCAGAAAAGTAATATATACCTTATTGTGGATTGCGTTTATTTCACTATTTACCCGTTAACCCTGAAAAAGGGAAAACAAAAAAAGAAAAAGTAAAAGCGCCTTGCGCCTTTACATCTGTTCTACTGCGTTTGCTATCCATCCCAGCACGAATCCGATTACCACTACCCAGAAGACGCTGCTCCATGTCGTGGACACCGTGAGTGCTACAAGGGCGAATGCAGCTAAAGTCTGCACCTTCCAGCCTATTGCTAGATTGCTCTTGAAGATGAGCCCTGCAAGGCTTCCGAAGAATAGTGCTATCGAACTTAGCACAGCTGCGCCAAACAATATTGGCAGCCACAGGGAACCTGCTCCCGCGGTTACCCACGGACTCCACCATCCATTGCCTGCTGTTGTGCCTCCAAATAACACATATAGGAAAAACAGGCTGGCAACGAATCGCAATCCGTTTGGCCATGCACTTGATGACTTTGTAACTGTTTTTGGCATATTCTCACACTATAAATAGCGACAAAAAGCTTTTTAAAGGTATGTCAATCTAATAAGTATCCCGATATAAGGTATTGTTTATCACTAAAATGGAAAATCGGCGGAATACCTGTTTTATGGCGTACAAAGCAAAACGCAACCAACGTTATGCAGGATTACGCCAGCATTCTTACGACAAAATCGTCCGGTATCCTGTATGTTTTGTCAAGGATCCTTGCCAGCTCCAACGAGGCATCGTTAAGCTTTTCAAACGCCATCTTTTCCTCCCAGAACGAAGCGAGCAATTCTTTATGATTAGAGCTGTTTTCGCACAGTTCCAGCCATCTGCCGAACCTCGCATCGTATTCCTGCTTCAGCACCTTTACTCTCTCATACGCTTCTACATAGTGGGTCATGCCAATCGCCGTTCAGAAATATCAGCCGAACTATAAATAGCTTGTTTATTAGCGGAATTGGAAAGGCATCACATGTTTTTTATATCCGTTATTTCGTATTTCCTTCCGCGCCATTCAACTGTTTTAATAAAGCTGGCGCTTATAAGGTTGTAAAGATACACAAAATTTATCAAAGGGTATATCCACAGCATGTACGCATACTTTCCCGACTTGAGGTACAACCTGATCGCGCCAATTACAAATGGCAGCAGAAGGACCAGGAACAGCGAATTTACCAATATTCCAAGCGCTATGGAAGAGACCATGAGCAGTATGGAAAGCGAATAGTATGCAAGCCCTGCATAAAGCACCTTCCTGCTTCCGGATATGGAGAACGCTGTCTGCCTGTTGGACCACTCAGTGAATTTCCCGTAGTCGTCATCCGAGATCACTATGGGGTTCGCCTCCGGCACATACGCTATGCCGAGAAGGTTCCTTTTGGCTATCTTTGTTAGCGCTATGTCGTCAGATACGGATTCGGAGAAATACCTGAAATCGCCTTTGGACATGAGATCATTGCGAAACGCCAGGCTGCCCCCCCACCCGAAACGTGTCATCCTGTTCTCCATGAGTCCCTGTCCTACGAAACCCCATGCGTGCTTTATCCTCTGCCATAAGCCCTTGCCTATGGGCGCGAAGACTGGAAATGCTGTTGAAATGCCTATGGATTTGTCGGAAAGCGGCGCCACAAGAAGCCCGAGCCAGTCCCTGCCTACAAGGACGTCAGAGTCTAGTATGACATACGCGTCGTAGTCCCTGCATCTCGAAAGCGCGGATCCCAGCGACCTCACCTTGCCGCTGCACCTTTTGCACTTGGAGTTCGAGATCATGAACTTTGTCCCTGTCTCGCGTATCGCATTCAGTGCGCTGTCGCTCCTCGTTGCAACAACCGCCATTACATCATAGTTTCTGTAGCTCTGCCTTTTCGCGGCCCTGAGGTTGTCCGCAAGCGCTATGTCGAATCCCTTGCACGGGATTATTACAAGCGTACGCGGGTTGTATCCTCTAACATGCCTGTATGCTGTTTTTTTCCTGGGCGCAGACGCGTTCGCCACAAGGAAAACGGATATCAGGGCGAGGAACGCCGTGTATGCATCAATGTATAATCCGTACATCCAAATCAAAATGCCTAGAAAAGTATGGACTCAAGCCTTCTGTCTATCCCTATCGCAGACTTTTTCGAGATGGTTCTGGTCTTGGGGTTCCTTTTCATCTCCTCAAGCCTTATGAACAGCCAACCGGAGCCGTTCATGCGCCACGCCACAAACGTGTCCATGCCCGTATTGCTCTGCCAGTCGAGCAGTCCCTGGAATCTGCTGTTCTCTATGGAGAGGCTGTCGCGGTCCCATGCCTTGCACTCGAACGCTATGCCCCTTCCGTTCCTGAGCGCTATTATGTCCGGGCTTAGCGTGTTTATGCCGCTGCCCGCGCTCCTCATTACGGAATAGCCCCTTGAATGCATGTCGTTGAGCAATTCCCTTTCGCTCCTTGCGCCCTTCGAGTACCTTGTCAAGCAATCAGTATAATATGCACCGGAAAGGATTAATATAGCTTTTCTGACGCAAGACTGCAATTAGGTATTGCACATCGGCAAATGCTGCCAAGTACTTCATAACGATGCTCAATTAACGAAGTCTTTTTAAACAAATTATACAAATATTCATAGTTGGTGTGGCATTTGCTGGACGATTTCATAGGCAACATTAAGAACGGCTTCAACGTAGCCAACACCACAAGGAAGATCGTGTTCAAGAACAGGTCACTGTTCGCGTATCCTGTTGCGTCGGCAGTAATCAGCATATTGGTTGCCGTGCTTATATTTGCGGCAGCGTTCGGCATATACGTGTTCGGCCACATGCAAAGCCTTGACGTGCATGTTGTTGAATTCATGTCCTTCGTCGTGGCCGTGATTGCATATTTCATAGTGTTCTTCATAGGCACGTATTTCACCATCGCAATGCTCATAGCATTCAGGGAATACGGCAACGGCAAGGGGATAACGATGGGCGATGCGCTTGGGAGGGCCTCGCAGTACAGGAGGCAGATACTCGAATGGTCCGCATTCTACATAGCTCTACATAGCAATAGCTACAATAATACACGTTGTGGAGGGCATCATAAGGGGTGCATTATCAAGATACGGGTTTACAGGCAATATAATAAGCAGCTTCATAACAGGAGGTGCGAACCTTACTTTTGCGGCGGCGGTAGCATTCTCATTGCCGGTAATACTTGACAGCAAGACCGGCCCTATAGAAACAATAAAATCCAGCAGCGGATTCATATTGAAGAATTTCGGGGACACGTTCGGCGGAATACTGTTCGCTGAAATATTCCAGATAGTGCTTGCGCTTGCCGGCATTGGCGTCATGCTGCTGGCGCTTGTTGCGGCGCCGTCCATTGCCCTTGTAATCGTGCTCTTTTCAATAGGGATCATACTGGTAATGGCAGGAATATTGCTGCGCTACGTGCTCTTCAACTGCTTCAAGCTCATAATGTATGACTACAAGACGGAGAAAAAGCTGCCGAAGGGTTTCGATGCCAAGCTCGTAGAGAGCAGCATAAAGAAAAGGAAAAAATCCCTAGGAGGGCGCATAGGATTCAATCCCTTCCTGAAGATGAGCTAGTGCGGCAATGCATTGTTATCAGACAAGCTTATCTGATCGCCCGAAGCAGGTATTGTTTGTTTTGTTCATAACCCGCACCATTTTCTTTAATATTACCAAGAGACATTTATCCATACCCATTTTGTATGGGTGCTTCAGGGTATATCGGATTGGGGTTTTCCATCATAAGGTAAAGTAAATATGCCCAAGTATCATTATATCCTGTTGTGGTATTCGTTATCATTGTATAATTTGGTATAGAAGTAACTTGTGAGTAGGAGATTGGTGTACCACTGGATGTTAGATTACCATATATATAGATCTGTGCATTTTTTGGGCCGTAAATAAATGTAAAGTTGTATATAGTCCTTGTGGTGTTAGAGAAGCATGCGGTCATATATACATTTCCGGAATTTTTTACAGCTATTTCATAAACTCCAGTAGAAAACGTACATGAGTGCCCATCGAATGAGGAGTTAGAGTATTTTGTGTAAATAAAGTTTAGATAGCTTGCATCAGTCAAAGCAATTTGCCCGTAATCAATTACAGTTTGGCTGATTGTAGAATTATTAATGGTCAGTGAATTTTTCGAAAAGCATTTAGATATGGTACTGTTTTCTATGCATAATGTATAATTTGTGCCATTAAATATGAGTGTATCTGTAACTTTTTCTTTAGCTTCAGATAGCACCACCCTCCGTGCATTATGATATCTTTCATATTGTATTCCTATCGTGTCGTATTTGTTAAGTGGTGTTTCATAGTATTCGTTTATGGTATAGTTTAACCTTAATACATTGCTTGAATTTGATAAGGCAAGGAGGCCGATCATCAAATTATTATAATTGGCAGGTATTGTCGAATTCTGCTGTTGCTCAAATTCGTAGATGCCCGAGCTTATTACAGCAATAACTATTAATCCGATAATTATCCAGACCCAAATTGGTATGCTTTTTGATTTTGTTTTAGTTACTGAAGAAATTTGTGGAGAGACATTCGGTCGTTGTTCCTGCGCGATACTCTGACTCGTATCCGACATAATTTAACCTTCTCTTGAATAACTATTAATAATATCTAGTATTGTTCTAAACTTGACACAAACCGAACATCTGATGACAAATCCTAAGCCTCTCGACTACAAATCAAGCAATTTAGCATCCATTCTCCCGAAGCAGGCGCCGGCATGCGGCTTATGACAGCCGACGCTGCCCTCCGTCAATTCGTGACGATAAGTATCCGCGGTCCATCCTGTCCTTTATCTTAATAACGTTGTCCCTCATGCGCTTTTCCTTTATGCGCGATATGAAAAGGTAAGTTTCGTCCTTCGTGCCCTTTGTTACCAGTATTATTATGCGCCCGAACTTCACCCTTCCCGCCCTTCCCTTGCGCTGTATGCTCCTTATCTCGTTGGGTATAGGCTCGTAGAAAACAACAGCATCAACGCTCGGTATGTCCAGTCCTTCCTCCCCTATCGAAGTGGCAACAAGCACCTTGAACTTCCCGTTGCGGAAGTCGCTTATTATCTTCTGCTGGCCTCCCTGCGTCACCCCGCCGCCCTTTCCTATGAATTCCACGGCACTTATGCCGTTTTCCCTCAAGAGCGCTGTGAGCTTCTTTGTTGTTGCGCGGAACTGGGCGAATATTATTGCGGTGCTTCCCTCCAGTTCCTCCTTGAACAGCTTGACGGCAAGCGACATCTTCGGATGCTCCTCTCCCCTTTCCATCGCGTCCATTGCAAGCCTCTTCGCAGCGATAACCGACTTGTTTGCAAGTATGCTCTTTACAGTCCTGCTCTTGGTCTCGCGGCCCTCAAGGCTCTCCATGTAGCTCATGAACGGGTATATGCCCTCGGTGCTTGCCAGGTCATATGCATGCGCCAGGTCCAGAACATAAACATAGTTGAATATGCCCATGAACCTGTAGTTGCGCGCCTCTATCTTTCGTATCGCAT
>CAZFUA010000018.1:0-15157 GCA_964521995.1 Microcaldota archaeon | reverse complement strand
GAAGACGTAAAAACCTTCAGTTCCTATTCATATTAGGGGATTTCTACAGAGCTGAAAATAGTGGAAAATTAGTCGTTTTTCAACTGATGGGGAGTCTTTCGACGACAAACCCGTAAAATTCGCACTTCTAGGTGCCGTTTTACTCCCAACGAAGTGCCAAAATACTCCCCACGTCTAGAGTTTTTGTTTTACTCTACCTGAATTTGAAAAACCAACACGATTTTCTTTAAAACTCGATTAATGGGGAGTTTTACGAGGGAAAACGACCAAAAAGAGGGTAAATAGGGGTCGTTTTACTCCGTCTGAAATAGCAAAAACTCCACCTGACCTTATCTTTGACCTAAAACTAGCGTTCTATGCTTATGTAACCCTATACTTACTATTGGACTACTAACTGGACAGGCAGTTCCCTTGGTACTTTCTTTGACTTTATGAAATTAAGTATCTCTATCCCTATTATCTTGCCTCTCTTGTCCTTTTTGAGCACCATCTCGTCAGAGGTCTCCTCGTTTATTGCCTCCTTCTTCGGATTCCCGAACCAGATGTCTAAGGTATTGCCCTCCTTGTTGAATATCAACTTTGCTTTTGTCATACGATTTCGCCTATCTTTATCCTGTCAGTTATGTACGTAGTTATTATGTATCCAGAACCATTTAAATGTTTGCAAACTACTGCTATAAAATGCTTCTTCATACGCTTGTAGTAAATGAACACCTCTTTGTCTTTGTTGCTTCTTCTAACTTCTTCGGCGTTCATTAACGCATCCTTCACTAATGCCTCTTTACCGGTCATCATCGGATGCTTGGCAGTAATTATGAAGTTCCAGTATGGTTTGGTCACCCTTATCCTTTTGCCCAGGGATGATGTCACTTCAAAGTGTATTTCAGCCATTCCAAACATCGCTTATCAGGGCCTTTATGGACTTGTATCTGTGCACCTTGCCCATGCTCAACTCAAGTAAGCCAAGCTCTAGGTTTGCGGTATGTTTCTTTGCCATAATTATATTTCTCATGCAACTATTTAAAATCTGCAATTACGCTACGTTTTAGCTTGTCCAAATGGTCTATTGATAGAATGCCATCTATCTCTTTGTAAAGCTCCTCTTTCTTGGTGCTTATGTAGACCATGGTAGTGTCTGGGTTTGCGTGCCTTGCGAATTTGCTGGTAAGCACTATATTGCCATTTGTCTGCTTTGAGAAGCTGGTTATTGCATAGTGCCTTAGGCTATGTGTTGTTAATCTATGTAGCCTTCTAGGAACATGGTTTTGATATGTCTCTTCACTTATATCATAGACTTGGTCTATGTTGGCTAGTTCCACATAATACCTGAACCTGTTCCTTACGTAGTCCATTTTGAGATATGGCAGCTTATTTGAGCTATTACAGTCTTTAAAGAAGATGTAGCCACCCGAAGCTTCGACACGCTTTTCGTTATGGCTTATGAATTCAAGCGTCTGCTTGAAAAGCGGTGCAGGAATAAGTAATGTATCCATTATACGAGCTTTCTCGGTCTTTAGAGTAAGTTCTCTTGTTTGGAAGTTGATGTCTTTGATGTTCAGTTTGATAGCTTCACCTATACGCAGACCCAACTGTGCCTGATATGAAAACAAGAGCCTGAACTTTTCGTTTTGTATCGCCTTAAAGAATTTCTGCAATTCGTAATCCGTAAAGCCTTTGTTTAGGTTGCCGTATTTTGGTATACGACTTCTTTTGAAACGCTTTACGTAAGTCTGGTGCACTATCGTTCTGATTTCTTCTATCTGGTGCTTGGCTAAATTGGGCAGAATTCTCTTCAATTCTGCTTTCAGCTTTGTGCATTCGAACTTATTGTCTGTCGTCGTATTTTCCTGGATGGGCCTGAGGAGAATCGAACTCCTGATCTTTACCTTGTGAAGGTAACGTCTTACCATTCGACCACAGGCCCGTATTGTAGTGTAATTTCACTTAAATATTATTAATGATTTATGCTTGCGTGTCATGCCCATGCTGTAGTTATGTATAAATATTTCCAATATGCATAAACTATAAGTGGTAAGATGCACAGCAAGCAAACGAAGGAGAATACGCGTTTGGGCTATGGGGATGTCCTGAAGCTGCAGGACATGCTAAGGGCTTACCGCGATGGCGTTACTCCTATCAGTCTTCCTGGAAACAAGGTCGGAATGTACGATGGCAAATATACTTCAGGGAAGGAACTGGTTACAATGTACCTTAACGGATGCATAGCCACAGTACTGCACATGGAATCGGAAAATGGCAGGTCTGGAATCCTTACGCACTTTACCCAAAGGCAATGGATCAATAATCTTGATAGGATAGAGGAGTTGATAGACGAGAACGTAAAGTTTCAGGTATCCTCGTGCAGGTCTGTAATAATCGCGCCCGATGACCTGTCCATTCATATGGAAGGCAAGCCGATAGAGGTGCAAAGCCTTGAAGGCTCGATACGCAATGCGTTCAACGGCGCTGCGCACAAAATCGATGTTGTTCCCTACAAGATGTTTGGTCATCCATTTGGGATGACAGTCACATTCAGGCCTGATAGGGGCGAATGGGAAAGCCAGCAGCACGGAATACGCAAATTGTAGCTTCATATGCTGTTTATCTTCGCGGCAAGTATGAAATCATTTATCGACAGTCCTTTTATCGCGTGAGTGCTGAGCGTTAACCTTACTTTATTCCAATCGTGTAGCAGTATGTCCGGATGATGCCCCTCCTTTTCCGCCGCGGATGCCACCCTGTTTATGAACCTCATCGCCTCGGCGAAATCCTTGAATTTCATGTCCATGTAGATGCCGTTCTTTCGGAGGGCCCATCCGTTTGCATATTTCATGTACCTCAATGCCTCCTCTTTATTCATCGGCCTGGTCCCGCCCTCGCATGGCCTGCATTTCCTTCTTTTTAGGTCCGTGGAATCATCTCTTCGCACATCGTAACGGTTTACAAACTGAAATACTCCCTGAATTTGCCTGTCGTCTCTATCCTTTTTGTCCTTCCAACCCTCATCGTCCTTATGAACTCCTTGTCCAGCAGCTCCTTGACGTGATCGTATGTAGAGCTTCCGAACGCCCTTACAAGGCTGTTCTGCATCACCGGCTCGTTCTTGCTTATGTAAGCGAGTATCCTGAGCGATCCTCTTGATATGTCAGGCGCACCGGCAAGCGAATTCACGCGTTCTGCGTACTCATTCCTCACGTCGAACGAGTACTTCTCCCCGACCTTCGATATCACCAGTGAAGTATCCCTCCCCTGATAGTCCTTTATCAGCTCGTCTAGGATCCTTTTTACGTATCCTATGGACCCTATGCCCACTACGTTGGCTATCTCGTTTGCGTCTATCGCCCTCCCGGATACGAAAAGCGCGGCCTCTATCATCTTTTTGTGCTCCGCATGGCCGCTATTTTGCTGTCTTCCCTCCATTGTTTTCTTCCTCGTTGGTAAGCTTTACAAATATCTCGTTGAAGAACACGTCCTGCATGAGCATGACCTGCCCCCTGTGTGCAAGGAATAGCAGCGGGACGAAAAGGCTCAGCAGAACACCCTCTATGGTTCCGAAGCCACTAGACAACGCCCTGAATGTCGTTACGCCCTCGCTGTCCACATTGTCCCTTACGAGCCTATAAGCTGCATCGAGCTTCTCGTCTATGTCCTCCTTGTCTACGACCATGTCTATGGGCTTTGCCCTCTCCTTTATGAATGTCATGCGCCTCTCGTTCACCTTTATCGCGTCGCCGAGCGCGTCCATGAGCTCCGACAGCGTTATCTTTCTCCTGGGCTGCAGCCTTAGCTTTGGTATTATGGTGGGTACATCCGGTATCACCCTTCCCTGCTGCACCGCCTCGTCGGGCTCCTGCACCTCATCCATCTGCGTTATGTTTATGGTCTCGCTTTTCATCCTTAGCAAGATGGATGCGGCGAGTATTATGTTGGCTGGTATGTGAAGGTCCATCACCTGCATTTTCTTTATGGCAGCTATGTAGCCGTCAACGACCTTTACTATGTCTATGTCCCAGGGGTCTATCCTGTTGGTTTTCACGAGCTCGTAAAGTAGCTCCCTCCATGTGGCGTCCTTGACAAGCTCCTGAAGATTAAGGTCGCTGCTTACGACTTGGGCTCCCTCTCTGGTCATCAAAATTATATGAAAGACAAGTAATTTATTTGTATATCCTGATGGCCGTGTAGCGCATACAATGCGATGCGGGCTGCCCTATCGTTTTTTGATTGAATAGTCGATAACGACCTCGCATTCCCTTGCCGAATACGGCCTCACCACCCTGCTGCTCAAGACCTTGGCTCTGTATTTTTTCCTTTTTGAATGCGACATTATGCTGCTTATTATGCCATCGAAAGGATCCTCCAAGCCTGAAAATGCATAAAGGTGCACTGTTGAATTCTTGTTCGCGACCCTGTATGCCTGGTCAAGAAACTCCAGGCTCGATCCTGGAAGCGGCATTATTATCCTGTCCGCGAAGCCGCTGTACCTTCCCGCGGCTTTTTTCACGTCGCCGTATACGGCCCTTACGTTTTCAAGCCTGTTCAATTCTATGTTTTCCACCATGTACCTGTACGCCTGCCTGTTCAGCTCTATCGCGACTACGTTCGTGCCCTTTATGTTTTTCGCTATCTCTATCGCGAACGGCCCCACGCCAGCAAACATCACCATTACGTTTTCCCCTGTCTTTACCAGCTTCAGTATCCTGGACCTTTCGAACGACAGCCTGTTAGAGAAATATACCTTCCTTACGTCGAATCTGAACATGCAATTGTTCTCGGAGTAATTCGCAATGTAGTTTCTCGCGCCGGCGACATAGCGTAATTTCCTTATCCTGTACTTACCTGATACGGCGCCGGCCTTTGCCATGACAGTCTTTATGCTGCTGTTGCTGTGCATCATGATGCTTGCTATCTTCCTCTCGTTTTCGCGCTTTCCGTTGAATTCTATTATTGCAATGTTGCCCATCTGGTCGTAGCCCCTCGAGAGCTTCGCGTACTCTGCCTTTCCTATCGCCTCCGAAATCCGCTCACCGTATCCCCTTTCCCTTGCTGTTTTCCTGCCCCTCCTTGAGATTACCGATCCGCCGAGCCTACCGATAAGCTTTATATTCTTTGCATGCTTAATATCTAACGTTGGAAAATACACATAGCTTCGGCTATGGATTACGGCTCTGGAGCTGTCAAACAGCTTGAGGTGCATCATGTTTTTTTTGATTGCGTCCGCGTTTCTCGGCTCTACCCTTATGTATTTCATCCAATAAACAGTGCAATGAAAAATAATATAGGTTGCTGTAAGTGCAAGTAAACTACCCACCCATAAACGGCGTGGGCTTTCGATTCAGATGATTCAAATGAAACACAGTTCCAATAACGGAAGCATCATCATTTCGACACAGAAGCCAGTTTACAATGGCTCAACCGCTGGAAAACTGAAACCTGCTGTTTTGCTCCAGCAATCATTTGAGCATGACCAAATTGCTGTAGATTTTACGTCTGGTCGAACAACCTTATATCTACATCCATATCCCAAAAGGGTATTTCACATGCGGAAGGATTCTATTAACCAATATAATTCAGGAGGCAAAATATATAATGATTATACTCGACAATTCCTCCCGCCGCTAAGGTGTGGGGGCTTCCTTGTCGAGGAACGGTGATTTGTTTGTACTTTGTCGTAAAAGTAACATCGGGCCAGGAGCGCATTGCAGCCAACATACTGCAAAACAAGGTTTCGAAGACCGATCTGCCCATATACTCTATAATAGTGATAGAGGGCGTGCGGGGCTACATAATCCTTGAGGCGGAGGACGAGGTGTCTGCAAGGCAGTTCGTAACCAAGGGAAGGAGCATCCGCGGCGTACTTCCGAAATCCCTAAGCGAGGATGAGGTAAACAAGCTGATAGAGGTGAGGAGCCATGCGGTCGGAATCGAAAAGAACGACATTGTCGAGTTCACAACGGGCCCATTCAAGGGATACAAGGCACGCGTTCTAAGGGTCGACGACCTTAAGGACGACATAACTGTCGAGCTTATGGATGTGGTGGTTCCAATACCAATAACGACGAAGATGAACACCGCAAAGGTAATACAAAAGGCAAGCAAGGAATGATAAAATGAGCGAAATAACCGTAGCTGGATTGGTCGAAGGAGGAAAGGCGACATCTGGGCCTCCGTTCGGGCCCGCACTAGGCCCTCTCGGGGTAAACATAAACGAGATAGTAGCAGAGATAAACGACAAAACCAAGCAGTTTTCCGGCATAAAAATACCGGTAAAGGTGCACGTCGACAGCACCACTAAGGCGTACAAGGTCGAGGTGGGTGCACCACCGACAAGCGCCCTCATAATAAAGGAGCTTGGAATAGCCTCTGGTGCGAAGACAAAGGACGAGGTAGTGGGCAACATAACCCTGGAGCAGGTAAAGAGGATAGCGAAGTCGAAGGAGGCAAAGCTCTACGGCTCAACGCTGGGCCAGAGGGTCAACCAGGTCCTCGGGACCTGCAAGAGCATGGGAGTTACATGCGATGGCGAGAATCCCAGAACGATGATAAGCAGGATAAAATCAGGGGAGCTCAAGCTGTAGGTGCTATGGTGGGGACACCACGGCCTTATGCATTGTACGAGATTCTCAGGGGGCATTTCGGATTCCGCAACTGGTGGCCTGGTGACACCCCATTTGAGGTGTTTGTCGGCGCGGTGCTAACCCAGCAGACGACATGGAGGAACGTCGAGAAGGCAATAGGCAGCCTTAAGGATGCAGATTCACTTTCCATGGAAAAGATAGCGAAGATGCCTTTGCCGAAGCTGCAAATGCTCGTGAGGCCCAGCGGGTATTACAGGCAGAAGGCCAGGCGCCTCAAGTACCTCTGCAACGCCATAATTGAGGGCTATGGGGGCCTTGATGCGCTGTTCAGGCTTCCCGGTCCAAAACTTCGCGAGGTTCTTCTGTCCTACAACGGCATAGGCAAGGAAACGGCAGACTCGATAATCCTTTACGCCGCAGAAAAGCCAATATTCGTGATAGACGCATATACGAAAAGGGCGATGAACAGAATAAACCCCGCAATAAGCGAAAAGGTGGGCTACGACGAGCTACAATCTTATTTCGAGGCGAGGATAAGCAGAAGGATTGCCCTCTACAAGGATTTCCATGCCCAGTTCGTGGAATTGGGCAAGAACTATTGCAAGAGAAGGAGCCCCGTATGCGGCAAATGTCCGGTTCGCGAGCGGTGCGCATTCGGGTCCGTGAACCGCAAAACCGGGCGGCAAATGGGAAGGCTTAAAAACACCTTTTGAATTAAACCTTAATGTATATATATTAAGGATTCACCTAAATATATGAGATGATATGACGACAAAGTCTAGGCCGCAGCATAAGGACAGGGTCAGGGAGGAACTGCAGAGGACAGGGCAATCGCTTGACATAGCGAAAGAGCAGAGGGGAAAGGGACTGTCAGCAATGACCGAAAGGCAGCTTGACAAGAGACTGAGCGGCGTGCTCAAATCCATGGACGAGTCGCTGGAAAAGGTGGGCACCTCATTGGATGAATTGGGCCTCAAAAGGTCGGAAATAAGGGATTCGATATCCAAGGGCGTGAGCGGCGGAATCAACACCATCAAGCAGTATGCCGCCAATACAGGACAAAGCTCCACCGAGGAGGCATTCAGGGAGGGGCTCAAGACATTCGTATCAGAAGCTAAAAAGAGGCTTAATTCGGATTCTGTTAAAGGGGCAATTTACGGCCTCTCAGAGCTTAACAAAAAATTGCAGGAATCAGTGGACAATTATCTATTCGCACAGGAGAATCTTGAGAGGATAACGAAGCTATCCACCTCTTCGTCGTATACGGGCATGACGAGATACAAGGGCGGCCAGCTTCTCGGGGAGGGCAACGTAGACGAGCAGATAGCCAACGTACAGAGGAAGGAGCTTTCGCTTAAGAATACGATGCTCGAAATCCAGGCATACAAACCAGTGCTCCTTGAGTCCGTGAGCCAGCTCTCGGAAATACACGCCACCGCAAGGCTCGCGGGAGAGGCAAGGACAGCTTTCGGAGAGGGCAGGAAGAGCGGCGCATCAAAATTCATAGACAGCGCCAAGGCAAAGGATTACGCTCCAGAATTCGAATTCGCAAAGGAGAGGCCGGTACAGCGGATCAATGAAATGCCGGAGGAAACGCAAAGCACGCCGGTTACCGCCAATCCTAAAGTTAAAACCAATGCGGGCCGCGCCCAGGCAACGGAAAGCGGGACGGTGACATGGGGCACGATAAACAGCGCAAAGATATACTATGAGGAATTCGAGAAGTGGGCAGACCTCGACGGACAGCAGAGGGCGGAATTCAAGGCATTGATAAATAACCTTGAGAAAACGCATTCACTAAAGGACTCGGTTGAGCTGTGGAAGCGCATGAACGTGATATGGCTGGAGAAGACGGATACCATAGGAGGGGACGCAAAGGCCGACCTTCTAGAAAGGACAATGAACGCTACGACATCCAAAGAGATCATGAACATATCAAGGGAGGCGCTGGCAAGGCACGTCAACTACTATGCGGAGACACTGCTTGAGCAGCATTACTTTACAACCAAAAAGGCATTGACAGAGGGCGCGGAGACCGAGGGGATGGAGGAGATAAAGAGGCTTGTGAGGGAAAACCAGCAGATATGGTACAACAAGCCGCTGAATCAGATGGTTCCCGGGGAGAAAATCACATATGGTGAAATCCTGGAGAAAAACCAGCGCAAGCTGAACGATCTTCTCTACTATGATGCTAAAAAGAAGTTTTATCCCCTAAGGACCAATTCAGAATATGCACTTGAACTGAAGAACTTTTACGAGAACTTAGAGAAGATGAACAGCATACTCAGCAAGAACATGATCAAGCCTGCGGAGGAGCGAGATTTCTCCGGCAACGACATCATGTGGAACTTCATGTTCTGGTATTCGTTTGATTCATACCGCAGGAACCTGCTTCCGCCATCTCCGGAAAAGAGGGAGATAAAAATGCCACCCCCGCCTCAGGAACCGGCAGGGGAGAAGAACATCAGCACTCCGCCGCCTCCTCAAGAGCCGTCGAAGCAAAAAAACATCAGCACTCCGCCGCCAGTTCCAGAACAGTCAGAAAAGAGGGCAGCCAAGGATAAGCAGGGTCCGGATAAGTCGCAGCAGGCCGCGCAGGAAGGGCAGGGGCAGAAAGCGGGCAATTCGATAGTCAACATCGGCGATATAAATATAAACGGAAAACCAGACTCAGCCAGTGCGAAACCTCTGGAAAAGCAGGCAAAGGCCGGCGCCGGGAAACGTGCAACCAAAGAAAACAAACAGGGAGGAACTCAAAGACATCAGCAAGTCCGATCAATGGGTTCAGATTACGATGGCGCTAAAGCGGCATACAGCGAATTGTTCAACAAGGGCGCCACTGCCGCGGGCCATTTTTATGCAAGCATCATGAATCAGGCAGGGAACGCCAAAGACGCAAACAACCTGACGAAACAATCCGATGGTCAGGAGCCTTTCGTGGTATTCCCAAACGCCAATGGCAGCGAGGGATATGCATTCCCCAACCCGAGGCTCAAGTACAAGGCCGATGAGCTCCGTCTCATGTTTCCGGATCTTACCGAAGACAAATTCAATAACAACAAGGAATCTATAGAGCCTGTAAAAATCAGAAAAATAACCCAGGGATGGGAACTGGCCCTCAGTAAAGACTAGTTTTTTCTTATTAAGCTCTTTATCTCAGAGGTAAGCCTGTTTATCTCCTTTATCTCTTCCTGTTCCCTCTTTGTGAGGCTTACTCCAGAATCGCTTATGTTCCTCTCTATCGCGTTGAGCAGGTCCACCCATTCATCAGCATCTTCCCTTATTATCTCCAGTACCGCCCTGTCCTCCGAGAACAAATTAAGCACCTTCAGCAGCCGCTGGTTGTCATGTATCTCCTCGTTCCTGCTCAGCTTGTGGTTTATGTGGTCCCTCAGTTCCTTTATCCTGTCCATGCTTACCTCCCTGTTGTCCTCTATGACGCTGTCGACGTCCTTGACAAGGTTGACCATAAGGCTGTGCAGTTTGTCGAAAAGGCTTCCGAGAGATAGTTCCATAGAGTCCTTTACCATGTGCCTCACCGCGTATATGATAAACACATAGATAAGTTATTAAATATATAATGAAAAGTCCATAGTGTCTGACCATGTATATCAACGCCTCGTTTCAGCATGTCTAGTACCAAGTGATGCAATTTGGAAAACAGGAAAAACATAATAAGGAAGCTCGTATTCAGGTTCGTCAAAAAGCGCATTGCGGGTTCAACCAGCGGATCGGCCCTAAACATGGTGAAGGAGCTGAACACCAAGGGGCTTCATACCACCGTCACGCTGCTCAACGATCATGTGGACGATCAAATAAAGGCAAGGTACAACTCCAACGCGTATTCGCAGTTCATAAGGCAGCTCTCAAGGCTCAACCTGAATTCCGCGGTATCCGTAAGGCTCAGCCAGATAGGCTATCACGTGGATTCGTCCGTCTTGGAAAAGAACCTCATGGGCATAATCGATGTCGCGAACTCGTGCAACCAGAGGCTATGGATAGAGAACGAGGCGGACATGGAGAACGAGGAGGTGATGCGCATCTACAGGCAGTACAAGCCAAGGTGCAAGAGTCTGGGCGCCGAACTGAGGCCGGATTCCGCAACCAGCGACAACATGACGCAGCTTAGGCGCGTAGTTTCCAGCAACGACATAATCAAGCTTACCCCGCCGCTGGATAAAAAGGGGAAGGCCCGTGCTGACAAGACAGACAGGCTGAAGCTATATGACGCCTGTATAAACGCACTGGTGAACAAGAGGGTCGGCCTTACGATTTTCGAGGATGATCCCAAGCTCATAAACAGGATAGTCACGTCCAACAAGGACCATAAGAGGAACCTAATATTCGAGGTACCGTTGGGTTATAGCAGCAGGAAGCTCAACGCGTTGCAGAAGGGAAAGCTCAATCTCAGCGTATACGTGCCCTATGGGAAGGACTGGATCCCGTACCTAATAAACAGGCTTGCAGAGGGCAGGGTGAGGGACATTGCTGTGACTCTGCTTAACGGTGAGAAATCCGGTGTTGATCTAAATGCCAAGAACGAGGAGGACGCGAGCTAAAAGGAGCGCCACAGCGCTTGTAACCGGCGCGACCAGCGGCATAGGCCGCAAGCTTGTCGAGAGGCTTTTGCGCAACGGCTATGAGGTGAGGGTCGTGCTGCGCCGCCATCCGAGCGAGCACGCCGAATGGAGGGAGCTGCCGCGCGGGGTAAATGTATACGTCTCTGACATAAAGTACATGAGCGGGCACAACAGGAAGACGCTGTACGAGGCGTGCAGGGGCGTGAACGTTGTTTTCCATCTCGCAGCTGCAACGCACAACTACGGAAGCAGGTACGCGAATGAAAGGGTCGATACGGACCTTATGCTCAATACGAACGTCATCGGGACCGAGAACATACTGCAAACGTATGCGGGCGCGAACCCTACTGGGAAACTAAAATTCATATACGCAAGCAGCGTGGCCGTGTACGGCTACAAGAGGGCTGATGAGGTGCTCACCGAGGAATCCGAGCCGATGCCCAGCACCGCCTACGGGGAGAGCAAGTACATGGCGGAGCAGGTCGTAAAGGCCTTCGCCGCGGCTAACAGGCGGATAGCGTACACGATATTCAGGATAGGCGTAATGTACGGCGAGAATTACGAAAGCGATTTCATGCGCATATTAAGGCTCATAGAGGAGGGCAGGATCAGGTACATAGGGAAGGGACTCAACCATCTGACTCTTGTTAACGTGGACGATGCGGCAGGTGCGATGGTCAAAGCAGCATCGAAAAGCGGGGAAGTCAGTAAAATATACAACCTTACGGACGGGGTCCCATACACCCAAAGGGATCTATTCATAAAGGCAGCGAGGCTGCTCAAGTCTGAGGAACCGTCGAAGAGCGTGCACCCGCTCCTCGCTAAGATAGGCGCCCGCGCAAGGGGGATCAATGCCGAGCAGTTCGCCTTCCTCACCAGCGACAGGGTAGTAAGCATAGACAGGATAAAAAGGGAACTGGGCTTCAGGCCCGTAGGGATAGATGCGCCTGCAAAGGAGCTTGTAGCGAAGTTCCTGAAGGGGCGCAAGGCCGAAAGGTGAATCCATGAAAATAGGCAAAGTTGAATTGTATATACACGAGATGCTGGAAACGAAGGGGGCGATGCTGTTCAGCCTCATAGACCCTTTGGACTACAAGAACACCAAGGATGCGGTAAACACCGCAAAGAACCTGGCTAAGGCCGGCGCCGACGTCGTGCTGCTCGGGGGGAGCACAGGGGCCCAGGGCGAGATACTCGACGACCTGGCAAAGGGCATCAAGGAGTCGATAGACATACCTCTTGTTCTGTTTCCAGGCAACATAGCTACTGTGACTAGATATGCGGATGCTATATACTTCATGTCGCTGCTTAATGCGCGCAATCCTTACTGGATAACGCAGGCGCAGATGCTGGCCGCGCCGGTCATAAAGGCGTTCAGGATAGAGCCGCTTCCTGTCGGTTATATAATAGTGCAGCCCGGAGGCACGGTGGGATGGGTCGGCGACGCGAATTTCGTGCCGCGCGAGAAACCTAAGATAGCTGCGGCGCTTGCAATGGCCGGGGAATACCTCGGAAACAGGTTCGTGATTACGGATACAGGCTCGAATCCGAAGCTGCAGGGCTCGGGCCCGGTGCCGAAAGAGATGATAAGGGCCGTAAGGAGCGCGACAAGCGTGCCCTACGTAGTCGCGGGCGGCATCATGACCGCGGAACAGCTGAAAGATGCCTACTCCAATGGTGGTGACATAGTCCAGATAGGAACCGCATTCGAGGACGTATCAAAGGCCTACAAGAGGGCGCTGCTGTTCTCCAAGATAGCCAAGGAAGAGGGACATAAGAAAAAGAAACTCACGCGGTAAGCATGCGCGAATTGTACACGCTTGAGATACTCCGGCTTGTAAGGGAGCTCAAGGCTTTGGAGGGGTTTTACGTAGAGCAATTCTACGAGGTCGAGAGGAACAAATTCAGGATAAAGCTCAGCATGGGCGGGGAGAAGATCAACCTGCAGTGCATGCTCCCATACGCAATAAACAGGACGGAATTCATAGAGTTGAGGGAAGAGGCCACAAATTTCTCCATCGCGGTCAGGAAGCGCATAGCTAACTCAAAAATAAAGCAGGTAAGCCAGCTGAACAACGATAGGATAATGGCAATAGCACTGGAAAGGGCCGGCTCAGAGACCAACATGATATTCGAGATGTTCGGCAAGGGCAACATGATAGTGGCAGACTCAAAAATGATGATAACCCTTGCATACAGCATACACGACTACAAGGACAGGTCCGTAAGGCCCAACAGGAAATACGAGCCGCCGAGGAACTCATCCGTTAACATCATGGACCCGCGGGAAATCAAGGCCGTGTGCGGCGCGATGGGGTCGTCGGGCCCGGATTCCACGGTTGCCAACTACCTCAATAAAAGGATCGGGATCGGGTCTATGTATCTGATGGAGGCAATAACCAGAAGCGGTATAGCTCCTGAATCAAGGGTCAGGGACGTAGACCGAAAACTGTACGGCAAAATATCTGACAGCATAAACGGAATTGTAAGGGAGTGCACCGAAAACCCGAAGTTCCTTGTCTACAACGGCAATGGCGTTGCGTCCAACTTCGCGTTGTGCGAGATGTCAAGATACTCCTTGTTGAAGGCCGACGAATGCGCCTCGCTGGAGGCATGCCTTGATATATTTTACAGGAATTCACCTACAGCCGTAACTGAAAGGAGCGGGGACGAGAAGAAGATATCAGCAAGCATGGAGAAGCAGAAAGGCATACTTCAAGGGATAGACAAAGAGATACGGGAATCAAAGGCAATGGGCGACTATATAATGAACCACATGCACGAGCTCAACTCGATGATAGATTCAATAAGATCGAACAAAAACATAACCGAGGACGAAATAAAGGAAATACCCAGCGGCGCAAGGATATTAAGCCTAAACAAGAAAAATAAAAGTGTACGCATCGAAGTCGATGGTGGGGAATAATGCGGATAATATTCATCGGAACTGCCGGTACAACCCCTACGAAGTTCAGGGGCCTGCCCAGCCTTGCGATAGAGCGCAACGGAGAGCTGTTCCTGTTCGATTGCGGGGAAGGCACCCAAAGGCAGATGATGCAGTTCTCAATCAACATGTCAAGGATAAAGGCGGTATTCCTTACGCATACGCATGGGGACCATACTCTTGGGCTTGCGGGGCTCGTAAGGACCCTCACCCTCAACAGGAGGACGGCCCCGTTGGACGTCTTCATACCGCACGGAGGGGAGAAACTGATAAACGGCCTCATAAACTTCGACAGGGCCGCGATAAGCTACAAGATAAACGTGAAGCCGGTAAAGCCCGGGATAGTGTACAGGGGCAGGGATTTCTCCATAAGCGCATTCAGGGCGTTGCACACGGCAAGCACGTACGGATTCGCGTTCAAGGAGGACGACAAGATAAAATTCAAAAAGCCAAAGGCAAAGGAACTGGGCATAAGGGGCACTGCTTTCGCGGAGCTGCTGAAGAAAAAGCAGATAAAGATAGGCAAAAGGACGATAAGGCTCAACGATGTGACATTCAAGGAAACCGGCAAGAAAATCGTTTACGTGACAGATACCAGGCCAACAAACGAGACAGTACGTGCTGCCATGAATGTTGACATATTGATACACGAGGCGACTTACGCGGAAAAAGAGAAGGAACTCGCAAAGGAGCGCATGCATTCCACTGCCTCAGAAAGCGCAACCCTTGCGAAAAAGGCTAAGGCGAAAAGGCTCTTCCTCATACACCCGAGCGCGAGGTACAGGGATACGGAAATGCTATTAAAGGAAGCTAAGAGAATATTCAAGAAAACGGAGATGGCAAAGGACGGAATGACAATAGACATATAAGGGCCCGTAGTCGATTGGTAAGACGTCACGTTGACAACGTGAAGATACGGAGTTCGATTCTCCGCGGGCCCATTCAGGAAAATACGACGACAGACAAGAAGTTCGAATGCACAAAGCTGAAAGCAGAATTGAAGACAGTAGTTCCGCATAGCGACCCAAATTTGATGCGTTATGTTACTAGAAACAAAA
>CAZFUA010000017.1:0-15253 GCA_964521995.1 Microcaldota archaeon | reverse complement strand
GAAATGATTAGAAAATTGATTTCGGCGATAAACATGTAAATGTCAAGTCCCTATAAATTTGAGAGGGAAAAGGCTTAAATATGATAATTTTAATATAACTATTAGTCATGTTTATGCTTATGTATTTTCGTCACTTAAATTTGTAAGGGTGTAAGATTTGGCCAAGTGCGTATTGCTGTCAGACGAGACGCTTATCTACGATTACAGGGACTTCCCGCTGCTGGACTTTCTTCCGTGCGCCCCGGCATATTCCATGCCCAACGGCGTTTATGAATTTCTCAAGGGAAGGGTATCGCCGCCAATAGATGGCGGAAGGCTCAAATATGCCCCTTACGGGCTCAGGAAGCTCGAGGCCGCGCTGCTCAGGAGATACAGCGTTGCCGATGTCGCTGTTGCGCATCCGGATTACATGATGGATTACATAAAGGATGACACCGAAGTGATAGCGGTCTATACAATGGACCCCTTCGGCCTTGGCCCTACTACCATGTCTTATTACGCGCTGTTCGAATCCAACAACGAGGGCCATGAGCTCAATGCGTTCGTAAGGCAGGACTGGGAGGCGCTGATAAACAGGGTGAACAGGGCAAGGGAAGGCAGGAAGGCCAAGCTCGTGGTTGGCGGCCCGGGGGTGTGGGAGTACATGCTGATGCCAGAGGAGATAGACAGGCAAAAGATAGATTACCTCTTCCAGGGCGAGACCGATGACATAGTCCCGGAACTGTTCGAGCAGATATCCAGCGACAGCATAGATGGCAACATGTTCTCTCATAGCTACATAACTTACGATGAGAGCTTCCACAGGATAATGAAGGAGGACCCCAAGTTCCTCTCAAGGGGCAGGGGGCTGAAGACATTCCCGAGCCTCGACACCATACCCGATATAGTGAACCCATCGGTAAAGGGGCTCACTGAATCGATGAGGGGGTGCGGCATAGGCTGCGACTTCTGCGAGGTGACGCTAAGGGAACTGAGGTACTATCCTGTAGAAAAGGTTGTTAACGAGATAAAGGTGAACGTCGAGAAGGGCGGAATCTCCCAGGCATGGTTGCATTCAGACGAGATATTCGCGTACAGGCACCTTCCGAGATACGTACCAAATGAGGACGCATTGGTGGAGCTCTTCACGGCAATAATGGCGATAAAGGGGGTAAAGACGACAAATCCCACACATGGGCGAATATCGATACCGGCAGCTTATCCGGAACTGATGGGGAGGCTCTCCAAGGTCATGAGGGCGGGACCGAACAACTACATAGGCATACAGGTCGGCCTTGAGACCGGGAGCGACAGGCTGGCGCTCAGGCACATGCCTGCGAAAACTCTTCCGTTAAGCATAGGCAAGGACGGGAGCTGGCAGGAGATCGTCTGGAAGGGCGTGCATTCGATGAACAGGTATTACTGGCGACCTGCGTTTACCGTGCAGGTGGGGCAGATAGAGGAAACGGACGAGGACAACTGGGACACGGTCGCGCTCATAAACAGGCTCAGCAACTCCGTATGCGACGGAAGGCCCTTCGAGTTCACCGTAACGCCATTGCTGAACGTCCCTCTCGGCAGGATAAAATCAAAGCACATCGACGCAAAGCTCAGCAATTCCATGCTCGCTGTTTACTATGCGTCGTACAGGCACCTTGCGAAGATGGCGATAAGGGACGCGTGGAGGGACTCCACCGGCAATCCGATAGTCAGGATGGGCACCGCGGGGCTCATAGGGACAGGGGGCTACCTGATGTACAAGGCTGTTGAGAAGATAGCAGTGAAGAACGGGGTTGACATAGAGAAGGTGAAGAGCTACGGAACGGGCAACAAGAAGCGCATAAACGCGTGGAACATAGCTGTCAATTCATGACCCGTTGCTGACATAATTGAATTTTATCGAATTTTGGCAGTGGATTTTCCGCAAAGCGGATCGCTTGCGGATTAATGTCTTGCAGTATTAGGGATTCCTCTCGATTTTTTGGCCCTTTTCATCCCGGGGGCCTTGGGAAGCTTGAGCCCCGGAAACAGCTTCGACATCGTGATCTGGCTTATTCCGGTGTCGTAACCCATGTCCGTAACGACCTTTCCCAGAAGGTACGCCTCGGCTATCGGCGCAAGGCCCTTTTCGCATGAATCCGCTATTGCCCTCCTTGCCTCCTGGCTGTCCAGCTTGCTTATTGCGCTTGAGAGCGATCCATAGCTTTTTCGCATCCCCGAGCACACCTTGCTTGCGTACTGGTCAAGCGCATTGGTCTTTATCCCTAGAAGCGGATAGCTCCTGCCCTCTATGGCGCTCCTTATGCCGGCAAGATGATGCACTGCTTCCTCGGGCCTGGTGGTGCCCCTTATGCCCAGCCTTTTTATGGAAATCCAGTCCCCGTACTTTGCCATGAAGTCTATGTATTCCTCGGGCTCGTCCAATCCATCATCTTATGCGTTTATTATGTAGTACCCGGCTGCCTTTTCGCGCGCCACCCGTTTTATGAGGCCTTTCTGCGCCAGCGCGACAAGCGCGTTGGTGACAAGCCCCTTCGGCCTGTTTGATTTCCTTGTTATGTCATCTGCCGTTTTTATCGTAGTGTCCTTAGTCGCCCCGAGCTCCCTCATTGCCGTAATTATCGTCTTTTCGATTGGTGTCAATTCTGCCATATAATTTCACCTGATTTAGCATCATCCTGCGGACTTCTTCGCCCTCAGCGCCTTCCTCTTGGGGCGCAGGTACTTGCTGCCGCATTTCCTGCATTTCTCGGAGCCGGCATGGTTCCTGGACTTGCAGCGCTTGCATATCCATATCTTCGCTATCTCAGCATCTGCAATCGGAAACTTTCCCATACTGGCACCTAACTCTTACAAACAAGATAAGCATTATTTCATTATAGGTTTCGCGTCTCTACCTAAAAAAAGAAAGAACTAGCAAGTTGCTAGTTACCTCCTTGACATAAGGTCAGACATCTCAGGACCTGAGCTCTCCTCATGCTGCGCGTTGCTCGACGCGCTCGGCGCGGAAACAAGGACTACATCGCCAATGTTCCTCACATTCTTGAAAAGAACGCTCTTGTTCTGGAGTATCTTCCTCGTCTCTGACCTGTCGAGGTTCTTCCATTCCTCCATAAGCAACCTGCTGACTCCTCCTGATTCAAGGTCCACTATCGCATCGCGTACCTCCCCGAGGTACTGGCCGTTGTCCGCGTATACATCCATGTTGTATATCTCACTGATCCTCATTTTAGCACCTATCGTCTAATTTTCCTTGATACACTTTAAATATCAAACTTTAAATATCTTGTGTATTTTCGCGGTAAGGGGAATATGCGGATCCGGATGCGCTTGCGCCGCATTGCGTCCCGGATAATCAGGACAGCGCGGCGTGCAGCAGCTTTTCGCAGCTGTCGGGCATCCCGGCGCTCATCAGCACTATGTCGTCCTCATTTACGCCCATTATTTCCCTTATGAACTCCTCCTGCATGCTGTTGGTCATCTTCCTGTTGTCGCTCGTGTAGAGAAAGGCACTGCCGCCTTTCGGCTTGCCATTTACCTTCTGCCTTATTTTTGTGTAGTTCTCAGCGTCCAGTCTGATAGCGAGAACCCTCCCTCCGGTCTTTATAGCATTGTATATGAGCGGCACGTCGGTATTTATGAAAGCGCTGGTCACGTCGTGGAATGTATGGCGTGCGCTATCCTTGGTTTTTGAGACGTAGGTGCCGCCCCTCCTGTCGAATTTCTGTATAATTATCCCTACGGACACAAGGATCGCTATCGCAACATAATAAACGTATATGCGCTCCCCCAGTATCAGCCAGGAGAATACGAAGGTTATGAACGGCGACAGGAAGTATATGTTCGTCACGAAGGTTGTTTTTATCATCCTCAGGGCGCCGTAATACATAAGGCCCACGAACACGTTGTACACTATGCCCACATACACTATGGAGAGCAGGGCCGCATAATTGAGGGGCTGCAGGGGTGCCTTCGACACAACGAAAAGCGAGGCGAAGAATATGAATGTCGCGAGGCTGAAGATGAACATCGCGATTTCCATGTCAAATGAGTATTTCTTTATGGCAACGCTCACGAACGCGCTTGCCAGGGCGATTGCGACAACAAGAAACAGTATGGGAATGTTGGCGCCGCCGAATGCGAATAATCCGCCACCGCTTACCGCTATGTAAAGCCCGGCAAACGCCACGAGGAGGGCTGCGAGCTGGTATCTGGTTATGCGCTCCCTGAGCATTATGGGAAGAAATATTAGCATAAGAAGCGGGAAGGTCCTGTACACGACAGTGGCAAGCGAGGCGCTTATGAATTTTTCGGAATACGAAAGGCCGAATTCCAGCATGCCGTAATTCAACAACCCTAGAAATGCTATGAACGCGAACTCCTTGATGTTCCTCATTCCCGAAATAAGCTTATCCGTCTTCTTTCTTGCAAGCACGTATATGAACGAGGAGGGCAAGGCAACCATGTAAGTGAGCATGAGGTACTCGTATATGTTGATGTTCTGCAGCGCGACCTTCAGCATGACCGGCATCATGGCCCCGAGCACCAGCGCAAGTATCAGGTACGCGTTGGCTGTGTTCTTTATCCGCATTCGTTTCACTAATGGCGTTTACATTAGTGATTGCCAGTTTACGCTAATATATATTACCTTATTTTAAAAATTATTGGTAAATGTTTGTTATTATGATACTTATTTAAATGTATTATGAGAGTAATATATCGATGCGATGCAGGATGAACTGAGAAGCTCGTTCAACGAGAGGTACAGCGTAACGGCAAGGAGGGTCCTCAGGGCGATCTCCAACAACTCCAGGGCAAAGATAACAGATATAGCGGAGGCACTGGGCATATCGAGGAGGACCGCGGCCCTCAAGCTTGCCGCGCTGGAAAAGGAACTCAACATCCATTACATACTCGAATTGAACGAGGAAAGCCTGGGGCTCAACAGGCCGCACCTGATACTCGCGAAGTTCAACGGACAGCCGGATTACCACAAAATAAAGGATCTGCTCCTCAATTCGCACATACCCCAAGTTGCTGCATCGGTAAACGGAAATTACGACATGCTCATCTACGCAAACGCGCTTTCAGGGATGGAGTACGCGCACTGGGACAAGAAGATGCAGACCCTTCTTTCCGAGTACAAGGTTGAATGGCACAGCTCCGAGGTGGTGCACAGGCAGTTGGGTTTCTTCCCGCTAAGGAACGAGATCATACAGAAAACAGCCATAAAGGAGAAATACAAGCGCATACTGATGCTGCTCAACGAGAACTCGAGGATGAGCTTCCAGCAACTGGCGAAGAGCCTGGACATGAACGTGAACACTGCAGTATACAACTTCAACAACATGATAAAGATGAAGTACATAAGATCGTTCACCATAGCGGTGGACATCCCGAAGAACGTGTCATTGATGACATTCTTCAGCAAGTACACGCCCTCGGAGGGCTACGAGAACGCATCGGCAATCGCGAGAGCGGCATTCACGAGCGACGACAGCAACCCGCTGATAAGCAGGTACCTCATAACCGCACCGCTCATAGGGAGCTATGACTTCTTCACCATGGGCGCGTTCGACAGCAGGGACATAGCGTACAAACACGACGTACTATACCACAAGAACCTTTTCAGGAAATACAGCATAAGGATGTCATACGGCGACATAAGGGATACGCTCATGGGAAGGTTCCCGGTAAGGAGCGTAGACTCGAAGAAGGAATACAAGATACTTATATGGAACACGGATTAATTGTGGTCCGATGGAGATCCAGGATTTCACAGTAAATGAGAGAACATTCGGGGTAGAGGTCGTAAGGACCGGAAACAGGAACGCCTATGCGAGGGTCTCGAACGGGAAGATAATCATAAGCGTACCAAGGCGGATAGGGAGCCGCGAGGCAGAGAGGGTAGTCCAAGGCCTATACGCAAGGATCAGGAAATCGATAGAGAGGAATCCATACCATTACATGCAAAATGGAAAGGACGGAATCATGGACTTCAAGGAAGGCGAGGCGATAAACGCATTAGGAAAGGAATTCCAGGTAAGGGTATTCGATTGCAATGCGCGATTAGGAAGCTCGATAATCGTGGGAAACGAGATAAGGGCGTTCGTACCCTCGTACATGAATGGGCATGAACGGAAGGAAGCGGTGTCTTACCTGGCAAGGATGTCGCTCACAAAGGCTTTGAGGAATGATGTGGCGGAAAGAGTCAATGCATTAAACAGCATGCATTTTGGCAGCAGGTTGGGAAAGATAAGAATAACCAAGGCGAACTCAAGGTGGGGCTCATGCTCGAAGAAAAGGGGCTCCGATTCCTACAGCATATCGATCAACTTCAAGCTGTTGCTGATGGAAGAAAAGTTGCTCGAGTACGTGATAGTGCACGAGCTTGCGCACACGATGCAACTGAACCACTCAAAAAGATTCTGGGACATTGTGGAAGGCGCGCTTCCGGACTACAGGAAAAGGAGGAGGGCGCTCAGGAATGCGGGATCATAGAAAGCCATAAATATATGTAAGTCCATATTATTACATAAAAATGTAATAAAGTGGATTTATGGAAATTAGGGACGCGGACCAGCTGGAGAAGGCAAAACTCGAGGATACGCTTATGGACCTGCTCTATGGCAGATACAAGGATATGGTATTCCACGGAGGCACGGCCATATGGAGGTGCTATTCCGGAAACAGGTTCTCCAGGGATTTGGATATGTACCTAAAGGCCACTCGTGACAGAAAATCCCATTATGAGGAAATGTCGGATTTCCTGAAAGAATGTGGATTTGCGATGAAGGAGAAGGGATATGAAAGATCCACCGACACTATGCATTTCCTAGTGGAATCAAATGTCAAGATGAAGATAGACATAAATTTCAGATACAAAAAGGGCGTGCCGGCAGAGTACACCAGAGTGGACGATAGCAAGATTGTGATACTAGCGCTAACCCCGGAGGGACTGCTGGATGAGAAGATAGAAGCGTATTCGAACAAGCTCTACGGCGGAAGAAAATACAGCGAACCCGAAGTCCAGGATCTCTATGATATGTATTACCTGACTACGATAGTCAGATCGGGAGACGAAAGCACAGCAAAGAGGCTTCGCAAGCTCCTCGATGACATAGAGGCAAAGCCTCCCGGCAATGCGCGCAGCCTTGATCACCTAATACTCAGAGGGGTTCCGCCAGACTTTGGCTTCATGGTGAAAAAGCTGAGAGAATGGTCAAATGCCAATAAATAAGAGAATAGAGGAGAAATTTAGCTCTTATCCGGTATTCACATATAGGGACGTCAGCCTTTACGTTAAAAAGGGGAGAAACCTTGCAAGGATAATCTCGCACATGAAGAAGGGGGGCAAGCTGCACACCGTGGCAAAGGGAGTGTATACTTTCAACAGGGACAGCATTGTTGCGGGTTTTGCATACAGGCCCTTTTATTACGGTATGCTTTCGGCATTGACTATCAGGGAGCTTTGGACGCAGGAATCCAGGCCCGACATAATGACCCTGAGGAGGGTAAGGAGATCGAGGAGGAGCATATTCGGAAACGCGGACGACGTTGTTTTCGTGCATCATGTGCCCGCAAAGTACTTCTTCGGATTCGACTTGGTGAAGCACGGGAGATTCATTGTTCCCGTTTCCGATCCGGAGAAGACGCTTATAGACCTGTTCTATTACAGGGTAAGGCTGCCCATGCAAAGCTATGACGGCCTTCTGAGGGCGATAAACAGAAGGAAACTGGAAGCGTACCTGAAGAAATATGACAGGAGAACGGCAGGAAAGGCGCTTGCATTTGTGAAGGAGTACATGCCGGCCGCGCTGTCCGGCAGATTGAAGAGCCCTTATTAACCTAGCCATAGGCAACCAACTTCAAGCTTCTCCTCATGGACGGGAGATTGCTTGAGTACGTGATAGTGCACGAGCTTGCACATACCAAAGGAAAGGAGGAGAATACTAAAGACCTTTAACTACTCGGATCCTATCCTCCTTTGCGGATGGATTATTCTCAAGGGCATACTGTCATTGAGGGCAATACCAGGGATTGTATCGATATCCTGTTTTACCTCGGAGCTGCTCTGCGGCTGCACACCCTTGCAGTATACATAGAAAGTACCGCCAACATCGTACAGCAGGCCGTATCCCTTGCGCCAGACATCGAAGCGCTCCTCGGCGTATTTCATGTATTTCTTCCTGTCCATGAGGTCCATGTCAGATACTGTCAGCACCTTTGCCATGAATATCGCGTCCCTTACGGCGTCGTCCTTGACATTCGGGCTGCTTTGTTTCATGGTGTTTTTGATCCTTGATGAGGTTGCAAGCCTTGCCAGCATTTGGGCCTCCTCCCTATTGCTTTCCATTGTCGCATTCTCCACAATGGAATGCGCATCGTAAAGCATGCCGTCTGCAGCTTTCCATATCGCATTGCCCTCGTTTATGGCTCCGTCCTTCCTGAGCCTTATCTTTTCGGATACATTCTGCTTTACATACTCCGATGCGCTCTGCCTGGCCTCATCCACAGTCCTGCCGTAGAAAACCTTCCATTTTGGTTTCGGATTCCCGTCGGGCTGCATGAAATTTATCCCTGCAATGCTTTTAACGAACGCGCTGGTCTTCTCAGCGGTATGCGATGGCACATTGGGCATGCTAAGTGCCCCAACTTCTTTACTTTCGGTTAACATAGACTCACTTAAATCTTATCACTTGGTTATCATTAGTGTTTTCAGATATATATAATTTTCCGTTGATATCGGAGCTCTGCTACTCCGGGAACGGCGGCCAGACAATGCTGTCGTCCATAGGATAGCACAGGCAGGTCCACCGCGCCAAAACGCTGCATGAATTACGCAATCTGCCTGATTTTTTCGGCATGCTGGTTTATCGATGCGCTTAGAATCGCATCGAAGAATTTTATTAGCTCATTTACAAACGGGTTTTCCGCATTGAGCCTGAACATGTCCTGTTTTCCTATACGCCTTGTCTTTACTATTATGCCGTTTGAAAGCAGCGCAGACCATAAACTGCTCAATGTGTTGTAGGATACTGCAGAGTTTTCCGCCATCTCCTTCTTTGAGTAGTCAAACTCTCTTGCGGTAAGAAGAAAATCCAGCACCCTCGTTATCGGGGCGTTTCCTAGAAGCTTTACAAATGTATCCTCATCAGCTTGCACTTCCAACCTGATCACCTTAAATACATGATCATTCATAAATATTACGTCCCTCATATATTTAAATATTTGCATGATTAGCAATAAAAGTGTGAAAGTATGAAACTTTCAGATAAATCATACAATGACGTAAGAAGATTTGTTCTTAGAAAATTAGTCATGCATAATGTATGGGGAGCAAAACATACATCTTATGGCAATCTGCAGAAGGGATTGCCCAAAGATCTCCGCCAAGTGGCAAAGAATGTTTCGGATGAACTCATAAAATGTGGATTTCTGCTTTCGCATCCGACAAGCTATGGCTTGCAGGTTTCATTGAATCCGGCCATGGCAAAGGAGATAAAAAAATCCCTAGGCCTTGATCCACAATAAGCGCATATGCTTGCTATGCAAACATCGTCATGCACTGTGCAAGGAGCATCCTTCCTTCCTTAAAAGGCTAAAGCCGATTGATTCCTCATTGCCGAGCAGCATCTCAAGCTTTTTGCCCTCGCTCAGGGACCTGAACTCCTCGTCTATGTTCAGCCAGACGTACTTCCTGTATATTTCCTCGGAACCGTACACCTTTGCCCATCTGATCGCGTTGACTGCAGCATTCATGCTCTCCGCTGCTGTTGCGTTCCTTTCCGTAGACATTGCAGCAAACGATGCGGAATCGCCGTTATTGCCGTTGGAATTGTTGTCAAGCGCGTTCAAACCGATCGAAACGTACTCCATGACCTTGCCCATCCTGCCCATGGGGCCCTCCCCAGCAGTAATTGGCTGCATGTTCCTCTCGTCTTTTGCTATGCTGCCATAGGCTCTTGACCAGTCTGCGAGCAATTGTGATGCCTCCCTCATGCTTTTGCCCTCCTTTTTAGGCAGATCCGGGTCAAGGAAGGCCTTGTGGAGAAGTTCAAGTCCTGTCTCCATCCTTACCTGCAGGTACCTTTGCTGCTCAAGCCCTACAGGCCTTGGGTAATACCCGCATACGTCCATTATTCGCCCCACGCCTTCCGAGAGGTCCTTATGGTGCATGCCCTCGAGCAGGTCATCTCCCCTTGATTTTGTCTTGGCTGCAGGCATTTTAATCACAGTAACAGTTCTGTATTTAACATTATTATCCCTTTCTCATGAATTCGTTGAGTTCATCATCATTAAGCAGTATCCCGAACTTCCTTTCATCGTCCATGGACCTGAACTCCCCAGTATGGCTCAGCTCATTGTACCTGGCATACGCGCTGTCGGAGTTGTATACCCGCGCCCAGTTTATGAGGTTTAGCGCCCTCTTCCTCAACAGGGATGCGGTATATGCTGATGCTGCGCTGCCCATGTCCGTTATGGAGTTTATACTTCCAATAGAGTCGAATCCGTAAGATATGAACCTCATTATATTGTGCATTCTTGCTGTTGCTGCCTTTTCGGCCTCTTTTACATCCATTGTCAGCATAAACCTTTCAAGGCTGTATATTTCTCTGTACGTCTGGGACAGTCCCTTGAAGACTGATGAGGCCTTTCCCAAATCCATTCCGGCTTTGTAAGGCAGCTCCGGATCCAGAAAGCCGTTATGCAGCAATACCAATCCGCCGCCCATGAGCATTCCGGGATTGAACATCATGTTATAACCGGAGTCCATGTAAATGCGGCAGGCTTCGTGTATGTACAATATACCTGCTGAAACATTGCTGTTGCTGGATTTTTGTTCCAGCTCTAGCCTGAATCTTGCAAGGCTGGCCAATTCGCCGTCAAGGTTTTTGAGCTTTGGTTCGTTTGCCTTTGTCGTCATTGTATCGTATCCTCCATTTTATTTGCCTGATATGGCTTGCATAGCCTGGCTTGGCGTTTATGGAATGGTCATATGTCATTAATCCTGTTTTTCCTCAAGAATTCCTTTAGCTCGTCATTATCAAGCAGTATCCCGAACTTCCTTTCATCGCTCAGATTCTTGAATTCATCCTTAACATGGTCAATAGCGTTAAGGCCGCCGTATGCTGCATAGGCGTATTCGGAGTTATACATGCGCGCCCTGTTGATGGCATTCAGCGCGCCCTCCTTTAACAGAGAGACCGTAAATGATGCCGCTTCCGAGGTGCCCTCATTGGCGTTTGTTATCAATGGAATGGAGCTTATTGTATCAAGTCCATACGAGACATATTTCATCACCAGGTGCATCCTGGCCAATGCGCCTTCCGATGTATCGGCAGAAACCGCGGTAAGGGATGGTGTGGATTTTGCCGTAGGATTGCAGTAAATGTCATAGTACAGCACAGAGAGCCTATTGAAGATAGATGATGCCTTTTTCAGCTCCTTCCCAGCCTTCTGCGGCAGTTTCGCATCAATAAAGCCGTTGTATATCCATATCAATCCTGTATCCATGCTGCTTTGCGGCTCGGTCCTGCCGGGGAGCCCGTACCTGTAGCTGTGGCACGCATTCGCTATATACACTATCCCTGTAGAGATATCGTTGTCTGCGAACCTGCTGCGCAGTTCCGATCCGAATTTCGCAAGATTGGTTAATTCGCCATCTAGCTTTTCAAACTTTGCACTGTCTGTTTTTGTGGGCATTTTATCACTTTCATTTGGCTGTGCACTACGCGATTACTGGCGATGGGATTAAGCATACGTGGCGTCTTGCTGAATTTCCGTTATGGAATTCATCAGTATTTCCTGATGTTGCGCACACGGTTCAATGTCATCAATCAGCTTCCTTTTCCTTTTTGTCTGGCGTTGCCCTTCTTGCCAAGCCTCTTTGAGCCCCTTGAGTATGCCACTGCAATCACTATGGCTATTACCAGCACGCCTATTACAAGCATTATCAGCTTGCTGTAGTCCTGCTTTCCGGGTGTTGACTGGACCACTACCGGCTTCTGCTGTACCGTTGTGGTGCTCTTGACAGTCGGGTTGAGCGGGACAACCGACTTGGACTGCTGCGCAAGCGCTACCACAGGATCCTTCGGTATGACGAATGATACAGTGCATGCGCTTGAATTAACTGTAAATGGATTGATCTGCTCCCATGTGCCGTTCTTGAACATGTACGGCTGCAATGAACTCGCGTTTATGCTGCAGTTGTAGTTAACCGTGAAGTTTATCGATGTTATGGTGTTGGAGTTGATGCTTACGTTGCCTATGAATATTCCTGCATACCCTGAAGGCAGTGATGGGACATTGCCAACGTTAGAGAGCACTACCGTATTGGTGAATGATGATGGGCTTACGCTTGTTATGGTAAGTCCTGTGCTGCTGTTGTAGTTTGCCCCTACGGACAGCATCGTAACGTTCTGCGCTTGCTGTGGGCAGGCAAGGAAGCTTACCGAATGCTCTATCGGCATATACGAGACGTTTGTCAGCTTTAGGTTGGCGTTAGGTGCAAGATTAACTGATGCATTGAGGCTGAGCACGTATGTGGTATTGCTTATTATTACGCTCGTGTAGTTGCTTCCTATGTAGTTGTCAACAACATGATAGCTTTGTCCGTCTATGCTGAAGTCAAAGCTGTTCGGCACTGCAACGTTGGTTATGCTTACGCATGAGTTTCCTAGCTGCGAAACTACAGGCACGGACGATCCTCCGCCGCCTCCACCTGCTCCGCCTGTGCCGCCGGTGCCGCCACCTCCGCCACCGCCGCCCCCTACAGTAGTTGTAACTGTTGATGTGGTTGTGGTAGAAGTTGTTGAGGTAGTGATTGTTGCCGATGAGTTGGATACCATTATTGCGTTGCTTGATGTGGCAATTACATTTGCTCTGTCAGTTACTATTACATTGTATGTGAATATGCTGTTTGGCTGCAACGTATACGCTGTTAGCGTAAGTGTGTTGTCGACTCCGGATGTTATTTGATTACCGCTTGTTACGTTGTAGAATGTGAATGTTAGCGGTTGGGTGCCCCCTGTCCATACTGCCGAGAGAAGCACACTATCACCGCTGTTAGCCGTTATGCTGTTTGCCAGAAGGTTTACTGTGGGTGCTGCATTAACTATGGTTGTATTTGATAGTATCTCGCAGTTTGTCACGCGTGGGTCTCCAGCAGGATAGCATGCTTCTGGTGCATTGTAAGTTGCATCAGTAACCACGACATTAATGGTATCTGCGCCATTGGCATCCGCTGCTGCAGTGAATATAGTATTCACAACATTAGATGATGTCGGCCCTTTCACCTGATCGAATATTACGTTGCTGCTTTTGTTGATCACCATGAAGTTGAATGTGTATGGTTGGGTTCCTCCCGATATTCTTGCTGTTAGTGTAGAGCTTTGGCCTACGTCCAGTGTTTTAGGAACTACTGTCAATAGCGATCCGAGTGCAGGGTTTACTATTATGGTGTTTGAGATTGTGTTGAATGTGTATTGTGGTGTTGTTCCTTGATCTGTTATTACAGCATTGTAAGTGAACATGTTGCCTGGTGTTGGCGAGCTTACGACAAATGATATCCCTCCTGAACCTCCGGGGCTTAGTATAGTTGTGCTGTAGCCTGTCGGTACGGGCGTACCACTAGTAAGGTTGTAAAGCTGTATGTTGAATGGGCCTGTGCCGCCACCGCCCATCTGCATGTTATAGGTCTCTATCGAGCCTGAGTCAAGCACGGTAGCTGCAGGCACGAACGTTGCTGTCGGTGCCGGGTTGACAAGCACGTTGAATGACGCTGACTGCGTATGCGATGCCGTGTCGCTGACCGTGACAGTGTAAGTATATGTTGTAGGGGATAACACAGGTGGCGTAACGTTGCATGTGACTACATTGCTTGACGTTACGGTATCGCATGATGATGCCTGTGGGCCAAACCAGTTGTATGTGTATGGGCCTGTGCCGCCGAAGAGTGTTGCTGTAAGTGTTTCTGTCTGGCCGCTATCTATTACTGGTGATGAGCCCAAGAGCTCTACTCCAAACTGGCCCACGGTCACTGCTGCTGGTGTCGAGTTGGTTACGTAATGCACTGTGGTGCCGGTGTCTGTTACCTGGTACTTGAATAGCCATGTTCCTCTCTGGGTAGTTGGGGAGGTGTAGAATGTGTAGAGATTGCAGTTTACTGCCGAAGGTATCAGTGTGAATGACGCGCTTCCCGGCTGTTCTTCAAACCACTGGCACTGGAAGTTAGATGCGCCTGTGCCGCCTGTTGTGTAGTTTGTTATTGCAGATGAATTGCCGGGAATAATTATGCTATTTGAGGCAGTTGCAAAGGCCAAAAGCTGCGGGTACACTATTACGCCCTCACGCTGCAGGGTGTTTTCACTTGCAAGCTCTGGTATAGCATTTGAGCTGTCAATCGCGTCGACCTCGAACTCCCAGTCGCCTATCGGCGTGACGGCGTTTGTCACAAATACATACTGCGTTATTATTGAGTATGATGATTTGCGGCTATTTGCAAGCTCTGTGAATGTCAGATTTGCGGGAGCCTCTGAAAGCCAGTATGTTGTGTATGGCGGTGTTCCTCCTAATATCGATGTTGCCTCTACGGACGACTGGCCCTGGTCCACGTTCGAATGGCTGGATGTAACCGGCTTGAGCCCAAGCGGCCCATGGACGTTTACAATAGATGTGGATGTTGCATTCTCAGGAGGTGTGCCCGCTGATGCATCTGTAACTGTTACCGAGATTGAATATCCGTTGTGCACTGTTGTTGCCATGACATTGCACGTGGTGTCGCTCGATCCGCATCCTGAATTTATGCTGAATCCTGCAGGCACGTTCCATGAATAGCTGTATGGAGCTGTTCCTGTGCCTAGTATCACGTTAGCATAGTAAGTGTAGTTCTGGCCATGATCTATGTTTATCGGGCTTGGAAGCGGTGCAAGTGCCAATTCTGGGTTGACTACAACTGTTGTTGTAGTAGTGTTCATTTCACCAGATAAGTCAGTTACCTCTAGCTGCACCGTGTATGTGCCGGCTTCTGTGAAGTTGTATTCGTTGTGACCGTAGTTGTTCCATGTGCTACCATCAGGACCGCTGATTATAGAGTATGTGAATTTGTTGTTTCCTGTGCCGCCTGTCGTATGGTTGGAGAATTGCACTTTCTGATCAAGGCTTATCGGGCTTGGTGCGGTGAATGATGTGAATTCAAGAGGCTTTGTTACCACTATCGTCAATGACGAGGAGTTTGTCTCTCCTGACTGGTCACTTACGTTCAGGTTGAGCG
>CAZFUA010000016.1:0-16362 GCA_964521995.1 Microcaldota archaeon | reverse complement strand
CTGAAGACGTAAAAACCTTCAGTTCCTATTCATATTAGGGGATTTCTACAGAGCTATTTCCGTCATAAAAATCACGTTAAAATATCAAATACTAAGGATTTAAGTAACCGCCTTGCTTCCATTCCAAGGCGCGCATAAACACGGCTTAGGTGTTCTTCAAATCCCTATAAAGATATTGCTTGGAGTTCACCATGTCCCATTCCTCCTCCATGTCCTCCCAAGGGAACAGGAATACACCGCTTTTTATTCTCTTGTCTTTGCATCCCTTGGCGCTAAGCGACTTGCTCTCGTTCGTGAACCTGCCGTAAAACGATGCATCGACATACCACAGTTTCCTGTGCGTGTAATCCGCATGCGCTGCCGCATATATTATCGTGCACTTAGGGAACATCCTCTTGATGTGCTTTGCCGCCAGCTGCGCAGTGGTCCCGAAGCAATGGTTGTTTTCCACCAAAAGGAACACTGGAGACTTTACCGAAACGTCGCTTTTTCTGATGCCGTAAAACTTTTTTATTTTGGCCTTGCCGTTATTCGAGAAGATGTACTTGTACTGCACCGGAAGGATTCTTAGGAGTTTGAGCTTGTATGCAAGGTAAGTGCCTGCGAATGCGCCGCCTCTCAGTATGGGCACTACCGCATATATATTCATGTGTGTTTTGCCAAGATATTTTTCAAGTTGCACATGCAGGTTTTCCAGTGCGGCGTTGTACTCCTTCCATGACAGTCTTCTGAAGTCTTTCTTGCTATATTTTACTTCCAAATCCATTGACTCGCTTCGTAGATTAGATAAAAGGATAAAATCTATTTATAGATATTTGTTTTCCAATTGGACCGAATTGTAGGGGGTATCAGCCACGTAACATTGTATGCGCTGACTTTTTGTCGATTATATGGATTGTTATTCCAATTTTGGTGGCTATTTTGAATTCGATTTTAGCGCCGTACGACCTATTCCATCCCGGTGTCATGAATATGTCGGTGACCTTGCCGTTAACAAGTATATGCTTCCAGAACCTGTCCCATTTATCAGGGTCGTTTACAGAATTGAACCTACGAAGAAACTCCTTGCCATATATGTCTGCGGCTGAAAATATAGGGAACGGATACTCGTCCCCCAACATCTTAGTATAATGAAATAATTTTTCCAGGTTCGGGTACCTGAATTTTAGACCGTCCGATTCTATGATACCCGCAACAAACCCCAAACGCCGATCGGGGTGCTGGAAACGAACATTCCTTAACATGTCGGCTATCTTGAAGCTTACAGAATCTAAATTGCCGTTTCTTGCCGATTCTTGAAGTGAAGCGGCCAGGGATTCATTTAGCTCTTGAATCTTTTTGAAATTGCTTGCCATTTTATCATATTTAATTATGGATTTCAGATATATAAAGATTATATTGCCGCGCTTTATGCTGATTATACACTGCGAAAGCTGACCGTAAGGAATAATATTTTCGCAAGCATTACACTATCATGCACATTGACAAGGATGTTGAACTGATTGATGGCCTGCCCATCGCCTACATAAAGAGCATAGATGCGCTTGTAGCCGCGGACCTGCACCTGGGATACGAGAGCCACATGGCAAAGAACGGGGTCTTCATACCAAAGGTCAATCTCAAGAGGATACTCGCTGATCTGGGAAAGGGAATCAGGGCCAGCGGGGCGAAGAGCATAATAGTCGTAGGGGACATAAAGAACGAGTTTTCCGGAGTGGAGCAGGACGAGTTCAACGAACTGTACGATTTGGTGAGATTTTGCAAAGAAAAGAAATTGGAGCTTACGCTCATAAAGGGCAACCACGACAACTTCATAGACAGGTATAAGGGCCGGTTCATGTTCAGGAGCCATTCATCCGAGGCGCAGATAGGAGATTACCTCTTCTTCCACGGGGACAGGTTACCCAACATTCCCAAAAGCAAACCGGCAATGCTTGTGCTGGGGCACGAGCATCCCACCATCGGGGTGGTAAACGCCGCCGGAAGGATGGAAAGGCTGAGATGCTTCATACTGGGGAGGTACAAGGGCGTGAAGGCTCTCGTGCTCCCCGCAATAAGCTACTTTGCAACAGGTTCAAGCATAAACATGCAGAGCAGCGAAAACATGCTCTCGCCCGTGCTCAGGGACATGGATCTTAAAAAAGCACACGCGATAGCGATAGGCTACGGCTCGACCCTTGATTTCGGGACCATAGGAGACCTCAGGAAGCTGAATCACAGGTAGAATACCCAAGGCAGTATGTTTATTATAAGCATTATTATCACGAACGCTCCGAGAGTCCTTATGAACCTTGCGCTCTTCACGTTGGCGAAGTATATGCGCCACCCGTCAAGCCCTGGTATCGGGAGAAGGTTGACTATTGCAACAAGGAAGTTGAGGAGCATGGAAAGCGCAAAAACCGTGTACGTGAAGTAGACAAGCTTTGCGTACGGCGTGGATATCACGGGCATTGAAGAGAGGGTGACCCCTATCACGCCCCTCGAGGAGTTGTTCGGGTCCGCCACTGCCTTCAGCTTGTAGAGCCCCGAGCTCGTAAGTACCGACACTGTGCCGTTGGGTTTGTCGTTCACGCTTGCAGCGGACAGGCTGCTTATGTTAGTTATAGTATGGTTGTTCCATTCGAGCACCTGCATGCCTTTTTTCAATACCCCGTTTGCTGGATAATGAGGCAGCGTCCCGGTCACGACCACGTTGTAATGATATGCGGTGGGTGCGACGTATACTAGCACAACGACCATCAGCACAAAGAACACGAGCATTGCTATGAAATTTGCGGATATGCCTGCAGAGAATATCTTAGTCTGCTTTGTGCTGTCCAGCTTCTCTATCATCTTCTCGTCAGGTTCGACATAACCGCCCACAGGTATGAAGCCGAATACGAGAACGCCTATCGATTTCAGGCGTACCTTTGCGATCTTCGCGAGCACGCCATGGGAGAACTCGTGTATCATGAGAAGTATCGCCAATGAGACTATTCCGGCTATCAGAGGTATGTCTATTCCGGGTATTATGGGAGCTACTCCGGGAATCTGGCTGGATACCCCGGAACCGGCTACGCCGAGCACCGGATTCGTGATGAACGCCACGATGCTGTACAGTATGGATTCGGTATTGGAGAACAGGGATATTATTACGGAGCCGGAGAAGCCTCCGATTATGGTAGCTGCGGATACTATGTAGCTAAGCAGCGTTGGGCCGCTGCGTGACTGCGACGACACCGCATTCTGTATCTGCGATATGTTTATGAACTGGAACCCGTATGATATGTAAGGAAGGACGAATAGGAGTATTACGACGAGCGACGCCATTCCGAGCGCGTACACGCGTTTGTCTATCTTCCCCTTGAGCAGCGGATACGTCAGAAGGCCGAAACCCAGAGTAAGGCCCCACATCGCCATTGCGTCCCAGAACTTCGTGTACTTCTTTGATGCGGTGGTTATCGTGGCCAGCCCCTTCTTGCTTCCCATCATGTACAGCCCATAGCCGCCGTTCAGCTTGAATAGCTTTTGGATTGAGAGCCCAACTGCCATAAGCAGCGCGACAGCGCCTATGCCGCGAGCTATGATGCTTACACTGCCTGCCCTGTAAAGGACATATATGGCAGATACTGATATTACAATGAGTGCAAATGCGATTAATTTTGATACGGATTCCTCCATTCGATCAGCTGGATAAGGTGAATATATATGTTGGATGTTTATATAGAACTTTCTGATGGTTTGACTGGAAAGTATTTTAATTTCGTATCCCATAGATTACGGGATGATGGAGTGGAGGAATGCGAGATATGCGGTTCCAAGACAAAGGATGTCTACATAATAGACGTGGAGGGTGCGGAGTTAAGGGTCTGCACAAAATGCGCGAAGGGCAAGAGGATAGTGTCCAAGGTGGTCGAGAGGCCGTATGCGCAGAGGAAGAACACGAGAAAAGGCAACGAGGAGGACACCCAGGTGGTGGAGGACTACGGCAGGATAATACACAATGCACGGGAGGCGATGAGGCTTCCGCTCAAGGTGCTTGCCGAGATGCTAAACGAGAAGGAGACGCTTTTGCTTAGGATAGAGCAGCAGAGGACATTGCCCTCAATCGTGATTGCGAAAAAACTCGAAAAGGCGCTGAACGTGAAACTGACAGAAACAGGAAACATCGAGGAAAACGTAAGCAGCAGTGCTGGGCGGGGCTCGGGCAGGATAACGCTGGGGGACTTTGCAGGGGCAGCCGAGAGGTAATACGAGAACATCGCGCGGGGCTTGACGGGTGGCGCATCATCTCAGCATTCTGCCTATCTGGTATATGGGCCGCCTTTTGTACTGCTCCGAGCAGGCTATGAAGGCCATCGAAAGCTGATTGGTGGGCCTCTTGTCTATGTGGATGCTCTTCCAGTATCCCGTATTGCGTACTACAGGACCGATATACGGACCCTCTTTCCTCCACAGGTGCCGTGCGTTTCCTTTCGGGCCATGGACCCTGTTGCCCATTGGTATTCCGGTAGCGGAAACACGTGCGGACCATCCAGTTGACCTAGGAAAACCGTATACGATTTCGCGGACCTGGCCATCAAGAGTGAATTCCGTGGCATTTTTTGCGACGGGATGCCTCTTCAGCTCAAAGTCCGGATGCTGCAGTACTATGGCAGCATTGACAAGGCCTATGTACTCGTTTGGCACCCTGAACATTATCTTGTTAGAGGTAACTATATTCCCAAATGGGGTATCCCTGTTCTCGTATATTACGGTGGTTCCCGTATAGCATGGGAAGAGGTCCTTGTAGTTTTTCCATGACCCCGATACCAGAACGTTTTCTATTGTCAGGTTCGCCGCGATTGTCCTGTCATCGTGCCTTTTCAGGCCCCCGAACCAGTCAAGATTCGTCTCTACGTGCATGCTTGGAGGGTCTGCACGCCTGACCGCGTTTGCCTGTGCCATCCCACCACAACACTCTTATAATATTTTAATATATATAACTTCACATGGCAGTGGATCTCAGCAAACTGGCCTCGAAGAGGAAGCTAGACTTCGAGGAGCTGCGCGGCAAGAGCGTGGCTATAGACGCATACAACGTCCTCTACCAGTTCCTATCCATAATAAGGCAGCCAGATGGCACGCCATTGATGGATTCGCACGGCAATGTAACAAGCCACCTTTCCGGCATATTCTATAGGACTATAGACATACTCGAATACGGCATAAGGCCGATATACGTGTTCGACGGCCTCCCTTCGGTACTGAAGCAAAAGACCACGATGGCGAGAACGAAGAGGAGGGAGGCGGCGCACGAGTCATGGGAAAAGGCCAGGAAGGAGGGCAATTTCGAGGCTATGCGAATGTACGCCATGGCCAGCACCAAGATAAACAAAGGAATAATAGAAAGCTCGAAACTGCTTATGGACCATATGGGGATAGGGTACATAAATGCGCCAGGCGAGGGCGAGGCACAGGCGAGCTACATGTCGAACAAGGGCCTGGTATATGCGGCTGCGAGCCAGGACTACGACACGCTCCTTTTCGGATCGAGGATTACGGTGAGAAACCTGACGTTCAGTGGAAGGAGGAAGCTGCCCAGAAAGAACGTATACATAAACGTGGAGCCGGAAATCGTGAGCCTTGATGGCACGCTCAAAAACTTAGGCATAGGCCAGAGGCAGCTCATATGGATAGGGATAATGCTCGGCAACGATTTCAACGAGGGCATAAAGGGGATAGGGCCAAAAACCGCGTTAAAGATAGCCAAGGACTCAAAGAGCATAGAGGACGTAGAAAAGAGAGTGATGGAAAAATTCGGGGCTGAATTCGAGCTTGACGTTTCGGAGGTGGAGGATCTTTTCCTGCATCCGGAAGTGAAGGGGATGGACAAGGACGAAATCGATGGCCTTTTCAAAAAGAGCTATGACATGGACAAGCTCATAGGATTCATGTGCAATGAGCATGGATTTTCCGAAGAGAGAATAAGGAAAACCGCTGAAAGGCTGTCCAGCACAAAGAAGGAGTCAAGGCAGAAGGGAATAGACGGCTGGTTCAAATGATATTTATAGATTCCCAACAGATATAGTACACAGGTGTAGAGATGCAGATAACGGTAAAAAAATCGAAAAAGCGCATAGGAAAGTCGTATAGGAAGGTGCAGAAGGCAAGAAGGCTGAGGAAGGCCCACAGGAAGCTTCTCAAAAGGCGCTAGAGGATATCGGCATACATCTGGTTGTTGAACTCGTATACAATGGCCTCGTCGTTCACTTCGAATGACTTGAGCATCTCCTCCTTGCTGTTGAATTCCTTCGTACCGGTTTCATCAAGCATGTACAGCTTGTCCTTGAATTCGTAGTGAACAATCACGCTCCTCGAATTTTCAAACATCATCACCAGCACTTTTGCCGACGGATTGCCAAGGGCTATCAGGATGCTGCAGAGAAGTATGTTCCTGTCCATTACGTCCCCAAGCATGAATGTAAGCGTCTCTTCGGGTGTCAGCCAGAACTGGAGAGGGAGTACAACATCGGGTATCTCGTTGTTTATGAATTCGATGGTCCTTGTTGCGGCCTCGCCGAAATTCGCCTCGTAATTGTAATTCAGGAAACCGGATTTTATTTCATCCGCCTTCTCCTTGACCCTTATGTTGTTCGGTATTACCAGAGTGGGGAGCTCTGCTACAGAAAGATTCTCCTTTTCCTCTATGTAGTCCTTGTAGCGCGATATTATTGCAAGATAGAGCTGGTTCAGCCTCTTCTCCTTTTCCATGGGCTGATCGGAAGAATCCCCCATTTTTACCGTATATACATTGTCTTGTCAAGCATAAAATAGTTGTGTTTTAAGCCCTATAAAAGACGCTTGGCTAGGAGGCCAAGCAAGTTCCGAGAACATAGCAAAATGCCAGAATATTACAAATAAATTGCTAAAATAAGGTACATTTATATATAAAGTAATACAGAAAGCTATAGTGGTAAAATGGCAGTTGTGGCCGAGATAAAGGATATAGTAGTATGTCAAATAATCAAAAACGGTAACTCGCTGCTCCTTATAAAGGCAGACGGAGGAGTAAACAAGGACAAGTGGAATGCCCCAAATGGTGATATCCAGAAGGGCGAAGCGCCAGCAAAGGCAGCGATAAGAGTTGCGTTCCAGCAGACCGGCCTATACGTAACAAAGGTAAGGTCCCACGGAATCATAAGGCTATTCCTGAACGGTAAGAACGAATATACTTATAGGCTTCTAATATTTTCAACAAGGCTTTTCAGCGGGGACCTCAAACCTAACATTAAGGGAGAGGCAAGATGGTTCGACTATTCCGACATACCTTATTACGAGATGTGGGCAGACGACAAATACTGGATAAACCTCGTGCAGCAGGAAAAGGAATTCGACGCAGATTTCTTCTTCGACGAGAAAAACGAGACGATAGTGAAGTACCAGATAAAGGAAAGGAAGAAGATATTCCAGAAGGTCATAGTCCCAGCACTTATTATCGCGCTTATCGCGGGGGTGGCGGCATTCAGCGTGATGAGCATGCATCTTTTTTCGCACGCAAACGCAACAACCACGTCAAAGCAGGTCGTGCTGAAGCAAAGCCACAATACAACTACAACCGCATCCTCAACCACAACCATACAGGCAACATTGACAACTACGATACCCCCTGCGCCCGCCTTAACCACGATAGACAACATAGATCTTACATACAATTATACGGGCCCGAGCAGCGTGGCCGGCCAAGATTGCAGGGTGCCTAAATCATCCCACGTCCAGTACGTACAGCGCGCATTTGCGGGCGGGACGCAGTTCCTGTGGAATACGACAATTTACTCTGGAGGATGCGATCTTACGATATCAGGCATATATACGACTACGCCAGGATTCAAGGTGAAGAGTGTACTGCCATCCACGCCGGAAACGATAGGTGCAGACTCGCAGATATACTACGAGGTCGAATTTGTTACTCCTTCGACAACGTATACGGGCCCATTGTCGATAGTGATCAATCTATCATAGTCGTTTGTGACATCATCCCACCCATGAATGGTGTGGGGTTTCCCGCTCACTTTGCTAAAATGCAGAATGATCGCGACGCTAGTCAAATCCTATCCCACGGGTTCCCCATACGACATTATCCTTTTCGCTGCAGGAACTATCGGCGGAAAGCGTTAGCTTGTTTATTCCGGCATTTATTGTAAGGTTCATGCTGCTATGCTGCGTGCTTCTGCCCAAAGTCACCTCATTTATCGGCACACCGTTCAGGCATTCATAGGCATGGCTCCCGTACCCGACAAAATCCATGCTTATTTCTACCGATGACAGCCTCTCGGAATAAATGGTCACTGACGAAGTGCCATTGGCCCACCACGTACCATTTACCAGATACCAGGGACCTTCAACATAAGCCACGGGATATTTGAAGGTGTAATTGGCGATGGCCGTTGTAGAGTATAACGAGGTCGTGTTGTCGGAGTACACCGGCTGCCCGAAGGCAGTGGATATATGGCCGTCCAGTGTTTTGTACTCTTCGAAGCTGTAAGCGCCCCTTATGACCGCAACGAAGGATATGCTGTATATCTTGGCCAGGAACATATCAGCATATGTGTAATTTTCCCTTATAGGATATGCCTGTGAGACATTGCTGTAATTGTCTTGGAGCGCCATCGACTGCAAGGACAGCGGCAATACATACGGTGAGAACTCCTCGGGAATGGTGACTCTTGATACATAGCCCCCAAATATCGGCTTCTGGAATACAGACTGGAAGTACATCGCCATTCCCGGATAGAGATAGTTTGTAGCGTTATCCCGTAGGTCCGGCAGTATAAGCACGGAATAGTTGCCTTGCTTCTGCGCTATTATGCCGTAAGAGGGAGGTACTTGCGGCTTCATGAATAGTTGGGCGGCCATCGTACGTGACGGCATGCCATTGTACTCTACCAGTATAAGCACAGCAAAGATAATTGCGAGCATAAATGAGGTGTTCAAGACTCCCTTGTATTTTTTGCTCACCCTACTAGACAGCTCATGAAAGCCTATTGCGGCAAGCACCGCAATGCACATTGCGGCAATTAGGTCAAACCTCCCTGGTTCGGCAACTATGTTGAACAAGGGGATGTAATAGTAGATAAGGTACGGCCCCGGAATCGGGAGCACGTACCTGGAAACCTGGATAAGGGGACCCAGGGAGATCAGGCCAAACGATATCGCTCCGAAAAGCCACAATTTTACTTCCTTGTATTTTTTTGTTTTTCTGCTATAGAAAATTGCGAGCAGAACCAGTACCAGAACGCTGTAGCCGACATATGCAACCTTCTCATTCAAATCTGGGGAAAATATGTCATTGTAGTAGAGATTCGAAAAGTGGTTGAACGCCCCATTATAGTAGCTCGGGAGGAGGAATGAAAGCATATTGTTGCTGAACTGAATGGTTTCGAAGAGGTTGGAATTGGCCGCTGATCTGCTTATCGCATTTGAATAGATAATCGACCTAAAAATCGGGGCAAAAAAAGGTGCGCCGAATAGCAATACCAGTAAGTATATGGCGAACACGCAGGTGACGGATCTGACTGATATCCTGAATCGCGCGTTCTTTGTGATTGCCAAGTAGAGCAATAGAAGCACGGCAAAGAACGTGGCGATTATGCCTATTTCCAGGTCTCCGAAGAACATTATAAACAAGAGTGCCAGGGCGGCCACGACCATGTATTTTATTTGGCGTTTTTCAAGCGTTAGTAAAAGGAAAAGGATGAAAAGGGGCACGAATGCCGATGAGGCCCAGGTAAGATGCGCGTAATTCTGCGCTATGTTTATCGGGCTGAAAGCGTAAATCAGCCCTGCCAGAAAGGGCGCATATTTGTCATTCACGAAGAAATATGCGAGCATGAACATGAATAGCCCGGAAAGTGCAAAACTTGATATAAAGACAAAGTTGTACCGGAAAACGAGGCCTAAGGGCTGCAGAGGCAGAGTAAGAATGCCCTCCAGAGGCGCGAGCGTATGCGTGGCTAAATCCGAACCGACAGGGTAAAAGAGCATGTTTGTGAAGTAGAGGTTTGAGTGCGGTGTGAGGACCGCGTGCCCTGCCCACCATAGGTTCCAAAGGCCATCAAACACGTCCCCGCCGAATATGTCGCTATTGCGGAAGGCGGCGTTTACTATCGTGTGTGAGGGGTCCGAGCTTACAGGCCAGAACATCACGAGAGTTATTACTAGATATATGGCAAAGACCAAGATGCACGCTTTCAAGAATGCATGCGGGTCTGGGACTTCAGACACCTTGTCACCTTAATGTTTAAATACAATTATAAATTTATATAAACGCGTATGCGGGGCTTCTACGGCAAATGATGATGGAACCTGCGGACACCGAACGTGTGGATGCTGTCACTATTTGGTGTAGTTGACGATCCGGTATATGGAAAAATTGGCGCTGCGACCGCTGCTTTGCGTTGCAACCATTCTCATGTTATAGTTTGTCATGTAGTAATTGCATATCGTGGTGTTGTACGGGCTTACGGTGCACCAGAAGCCGTAGTCAAAATAGTAACAGCCGTAACCGCTGAAGGAAGAGTTGGTGAAAACGTCAGTTTCCGCAATGTATGAGGAACTCCTGTTCAACATGAACCACAACGAGGGGACTCCGGATATTACAAGGCACTTTGGCGGTACGAGTTTGTAATTGCTGTTTATGAAATCCGAATCTGTCTTGCTGTATCCAGTAGTATAGGGATTTAGTCCTTGGATCCTGCTAGTCACGTTGTTTAGCGGAAAGCCGTAATAATTGAACGTTGGATTCCTCAATATGGGTACGAAATAGGCGAATGGAAGCGCGAAAAACAGCAATACCAGCAATGTGTAGAGCAGGTATCTTCCGGTATCCTTTTGTTTTGGCCTGGTTTTTCTGCCCTTGACTGCAAACCCGTACAGCACATCGCCAATTCCGATTATGGCAAAGGCCGAAAGCATGGAGAGGGCGGGATACAGTATCAAAAGGTACCTCACAGATACGCCGACAAGCACCGAGCCGGAGAAATAGAGCAGGAAGAATATGAAATATATAGAAAACAGCCCCGAAAGGAACAGAAGAATTGCAATGCTGTTTTTGTATTCTCTTCGGAAGAGGAGAAAGAGCGCGCCCAAAACAGCAAATACCGTGAGGTTTGGTATGTATGTGATCGGGTAGTCCTTAAGCAGCCCTGCCAGGAATCTTAGATTTGCCAAAAGCGTCTGTGGGACATATGAGGCAGAGAACGTTTCCGTGTTTGGATACAGGTAGAATTCAGCATTCGCCCTCAGTTCAGGGCCTGTTGCGATAGTGGCACAGATCTGCGGCACTATGAGAACGAGAAATACCACTATGACGAGCAGTATTTCACGCTCGTTATATATTTTTGCTGACAACAACCTTGCTCTGGCCCTGAACGTGTTTTTGACTCCGGAATTTCCGAAAATCAGAAATGCGGCAAGGAAAACAGGAATCAATAACGCGGCCTGAACCCTGATGTATATGGTAAATGCAAGGGCGAAAGCCAGTGCCAGGAACGTCCTCTTCTTTGTACTCCTCAGGAACACAAGGAAAAGCATCACATCAAGGGAGGCGAAGGCCAGGAAGGGCATGTCGGGGTTAGCCAGAGTTTTGGACCAGATGAAAAGCTCGGGTATCAGCGCAAATATTGACGCCGCAACAGGACCCATGGCCTTCCTTTCCGCAAGCATCGAAGCTGCCAGAAATACAGAAACTATAGCTATGGCACCCATAAGAAGCTCGAGATTGTAAGATGCCGCATTTGAGGGGCCGAATATCCCGAATGCGATTGCAAGGAGGAGGGGCCACCCGCTGGGGTCGAATCCGAGTCCGTTTACGAAACATTTATGCGCGAACTGAAGGCCGTACTCGCACATTTGGGAATTGGCACTGTGAAGTATGTTCAACGCCACGCCCTGGTAGATGTTTTCATCGAAGAATATCAGCTCTGTCTTGGGCAGGAGCAAGGCAGAGAAGGCAAGGAAGAATATCAGTATAACGGCAAGAATTGCGAGCGAGTGGCTGTTCAGGCGCTTTGACAGGGCGTTTTTTATCTCATTCCTTGAGGCGATCAGCGAGATCGCAAGGCCCACCAATGCTGCCGAATCAGCAAGGGTTATTGCGTATCCTATGTAGTTGCCGAACACGGCCAGGGCAAGGAGGAGGAGCATAGGCACAATTATGGCAAGGGCTATTGCAAGATTCGACTTCATCTAAACAGGTATATAAGGCATTGGAATTAATTTATAGTTGTCAGTGTTGGATTCGCAGATTATCTGCTAGTTTTTTATCCTTTGGTTGAGCTAGCCTATTGCCTGAAAGCAGGATGGGGCTCCATGGAGAACAAGGTAATCGCGGACATGCTTGAGGAGATAGCCTCGATGCTGAGCGTGGAGGAGACCCCGAGCTCAAGATTCGAGGTAAGGGCATACAAGAAGGCCGCGCTTACAATAGGCACGCTGCAGGAGCCCGTAGAGGACATATACAGGAGAGGCGGAATAAAGGGCCTCATGGAGCTTCCAGGCATAGGGAAGGGGATTGCAGGTTCGATCGAGGAATATCTCAAGACAGGGCACATGAAAAAATACGGTTCCCTGAAGAAAAAATATCCAGTGGACATGGGAGAGCTCACAAGCATAGAGGGCCTGGGAGCAAAGAGGACAATTGCGCTGTACAGGACCCTTGGCATAAAAACCGTCGCGGATCTGAAAAAAGCCGTAAACGAGAATAAGATAAGCAAGCTCCAGGGGTTCGGGGAGCGAAGCGAACTTCTGATTAAAAAGGGCATAGAGCTGAAGGAGCGTAGCAGGGGCAGGATACTTCTCGGGGACGGCCTCCCTGTTGCCGAATCGATAGTTAGGAAGCTCGTAGGCAGCGGGCTCGTGGACAGGGCAATGATCGCCGGATCCGCGAGGAGGATGAGGGAAACTGTAGGGGACCTGGACATACTTGCACTGTCAAAAAGCGGCGGCAAGGTCATGGACTTCTTCTCCGAGATGTCCGAGATGTCGGACACCATAGTCAAGGGCCCAACAAAAACCACGGTATCGCTGAAGATAGGGATAAACTGCGATTTGAGGGTGATATCCCCAAAGAGCTTCGGTGCGGCGCTGCAGTATTTTACAGGAAGCAGGGACCACAACGTTCAGGTCAGGACAATAGCAGTAAACATGAGATACAAGCTGAACGAATATGGATTGTTCGATAAGAACAATAAGATAATACCGACAAAGGACGAGAGCGAGATATACGAGAAGTTGGGAATGCAGTACATGCCGCCAGAGATGAGGGAAGCAAGAGGCGAGGTGAAACTGGCGCTGGAGCACAGGATACCCGTGCTTGTCGAAATGAAAGACATAAGGGGGGACATGCACACCCACACAAACGATACAGATGGGGCAAATACGATAGAGGAAATGGCGGACGCTGCGATCAGTGCCGGCCTCGATTATTTCGCCACCACGAACCATACGAAAAGCCTCGGGATCGCGCACGGAATGAATGAAAGCAGGTTCAGGAAGTTCTTCAGGAAGGTGGACAAGCTCAACGAGAGCCTTGAAGGAAAGGTAACCATACTGAAGGGGGCCGAGGTGGACATACTCAAGGACGGCTCCCTCGACCTGTCGAAGGAATGCCTGAAAGAGATGGATTGCGTCATAGGTTCGGTGCATTCGTACTTCAAGATGGCCGAGGAGGAGATGACAGGGCGCATAATAAAGGCGCTCGACAGCGGGCTCGTCCATGTGCTTGGGCATCCTACAGGAAGGGAGATAAACGAGAGAGAGCAATACCCGTTGAACATGAAGAAGGTATTCGAGGCCGCCGAGCGGAACGGTGTAATGCTCGAGATAAACGCGTTCCCGAACAGGCTGGACCTGAACGACACAAACATAATGAGCGCATCGCATTACGATGTGAAATTCTCCATTGGAACCGACGCGCACAGGACGTCGCATCTTGCCTTCATGAGATATGGAGTGGGAACCGCAAGAAGGGGATGGCTGACAAGGGAAAGGATAGTAAACACGCTTTCAGCAAAGGACATAGTAAAGGAACTCCATTCCTAGACTTCTCAAAACACCGCACTTTCCCGGTGATTCTGCGAATTTGAAAAATGTATAAATATGAGGAGCTACGCATTATACAATGTGATAAAGTGGTTACGGCAAGCAGAAATGAGGACACCGCAAAACACGTTGTCGTTGATTACATTGCAAAGCCGGGCTGGAAGGTCTTCAGGGCATGCATTGTGGCTCCCGTGGCATATTCGGTAGGAGGGCCCATGAAGACGGCACTGAAGGGATGGGCAGCCATAGGAGTGGTTTTGGGCTCGGGTGAGCTCATGCGCGTAGTTGATCCAATGCTTAGGACTATGAACAACATAGTGGGGGCGCCGCTAGGGAATGCAGGAATTGGCGCGGTATCCATGACGCTGGGAGTTGGTAGTGCGTATCTGGTAGGACGGGTAACCGGCAGCGTGAAAAAAATGTCCTCGGTTGCCGAAAGCATGGCGATAGGCGCGCCGTTGGCTTATGTGGCCTCGATGTGGACAGACCCGTGGCTCAGGAGCCTGAATACGTATAATATACACCCCCACAATGCACAGTATGATGCCATGCAGTTCATAATAGGATTCGGAGCAACATACCTTGTGAAAGCAATAGCGAATTATCCGGTAAAGCTAAGAGAGGGAGAAAAATAGTAATGCGAGTCCGTTATGGCCTACATGAATTTAGATAAATTGAACTGCTTGACGGGCGCCGCGGAGGAATCCTCGCTTCCGAATACATTGCTTATCTCCTCCTTTATTAGAACAAGTCTCTGCCTTATGTACGGCTCAAGGCTGTACCTGTCCGCAAGATCTATTGCCATGTTCAGGTATTTCTCTATGCTGCCCTTGGATATGGTGAGGACGAGCTTGCCGCCGCACCGCGTGCATTTCCCGATCAACGGAACCCGCCTGTACTTCGCATTGCATGCAACGCACCTGAACCCCTGCCTTGAGAACGAATGCATGTTGCCTATCAGGTCAGGTATGAAGTGACTGAGTATCAGCCTTCTTGCGGAATCTGCCCTGTCCACGCTGCACAGCATGTCCATGAGCCTGAACTGCGCGTCTATCTTCTCCTTCATGCTGTTCAGCTTCGTATACATGCTCTTGTGCGGCGCCTCGGATATCGCCCTTGCGCTGCTGGTGTGGGTGAACATCAGGTCCCGGAATTCAGCGCTGTTCTGCAGCCTGCTCCTCACTGTCTCCACATGTGCATCGGACGGCGATGCATACTGGTTAGTCTTCTCGTAGAATTCAAGGTCGTACTTTTCCTGCACCTCCATCTCGTAGACCTCGTCGTCTATTTCGGAGACGTTCAATTTTATAGTCAGTATGAGCGGCGCGTCCATGGTGCCGCCTATGGTAACGGGCAGATAGCTCCTCGAGAAGTTTACGAGCGCATCGAGGAGCAGCATCGTGGTATCCTCGTCACCGTCGCAGTTCCTTCTCCTTGCAGATATCGTATACGGATGCGCAAACCCCACGTGCGCGTCGGTGAAGCCTATTATCCTGCACAGAACGCCGGCGCTCGTGTGCGGCGATAGGGTTATTACGTAGTGTCCGACAAGGTCCTCCATGCTTTTCACGTTGTAGTAGGGCTCCAGGCCGTAGAACTTCACAAGAAGCTGGTCCATGAATTTCGTTATGTTCAGCATGAATTCGGCCCCGTCCCTGTTTATAACCACATCCTGGGGATACATCTCCACAACCTGTTCCGCGCTGGTGAGCTCGTTGCCGTAGCAATCCTTCTCGTAGCCGAGCGCCTTTAGCCTCTCGACGTTTACCATTATCTCCTTTGGATAGAAGTGCGTCATGGGCATGTCGGTGGCATCGAACCTGGATGTGCCGTCCTTGAAGATGTGCACGTTGTTTATCGATCTTAGGATCCCCTTCACTATGGGTTCTGTAACCTTGTCCCTGTTCATGAGGCCCTTTACCCCTTTCATGTTCTTGTTCAGCGACGTTGCCCCCAATTCGTGCAATGCATTGTCGATCATCCCCTTTATGTTTATCCTTCTTTGCTCCTTTGCATACGCCTTGCCGCCGCATGTCGGGCATGCGGGCTTGTCGGTGATGCGTCCGCAGCTTGTGCACACGCGCTCAAGCCTTGCGGCTGATTTGTGAACGCTGCAATACGGAAGGCTCACGATCTCCCTGCCGGACAGGCACCTGTACCTTGCGATCTCTACGTCTATTCCGGCATTGCCGAATTTCTTCCTCTCTTTCATGTATGCCTTGAAGATGCTGCGCTCCTTCCCGCCGTATTCGCCTATGGGGAAGAGCACATGAGGTGACGGCTTCATAAGCCTCTCCTTTGCCT